>JAKFDW010000246.1:0-20484 GCA_036675955.1 Orrella sp.
TTCGGACTGGTATGGTCTCGGTCCCATTTCAGTAGCACCGTCATACCAAGGACAAGGTATAGGTTCGCTCCTTATGCAAGAAGCCTTACGCTCGTTGCGCGAAAGAAAGGCGTCCGGCTGCGTGGTTCTCGGCGAACCAAGCTATTACGGCCGCTTTGGCTTTCGCTCAGAGCCAGGCCTTGTCCTACTGAATGTTCCACCAGAATATTTCCAAGTTATCTCCTTCGAAGGAAGGATACCTCGAGGCATTGTCTCTTACGACGCATCATTCAACGCAAGTAGTTAACGCGCGAAGAAAATAGCTTAATTACCGTGTCCGTCTGCTTTGAATCGGATTAGGACATCGATGATAGACTCGGCCTTCAGCCAGAAGCAGACTTTCGCCCACGTTTCTTATCTGCCAGAATTGTCACCGTCTTCAATGCCTCTAAATCATCTCCCATGTCCAAAGATGCCGTAGCTACTGGTTTGCTGATACGAAAGATCCGGGCCACTGACTTTGAAGGATGGCTACCTCTTTGGGATGGCTACAACGCCTTCTACGGGAGAATCGGAGCGACCGCATTGGCTCAAGAAATTACGAAGAAGACATGGGAACGCTTCTTTAATCCGGTCGAGCCCGTATACGCACTGGTTGCGGAAGACGATGGTGTGGTTGTCGGCTTGGCTCATTACCTGTTTCACCGCAGCACCACTAGGCTTGGCCCCGTCTGCTATTTGCAGGACCTTTTCACTTCCCCAACACAGCGCAATCGCGGAATTGGCAAGGCCCTCATAAATGAGGTTTATAAGCAAGCAACGCAAGCTCAAGCAAGTCGTGTTTATTGGCAAACACAAGCATCAAATGAAATCGGCCGGGCTCTCTACGATAAATTAGCTGCACATAGCGGTTTCGTCGTTTACAGTCACGAGCTTTAGCACGGCATCACGTTCAGTTGTTTCTTAAAACAACTAACGTGAGATTTTGATTGCGGGATTGCTTCCTGTATTGCAATGGCGCAAAAATGCAGCATAGCTGACTGCACAGTGGCCAGCCGGCGTGAGGGCACGCACTAAAGACGGACGTGGGCCTGAACGTCTGTCAGTTCAGACGACAACCGTTCCGCTGACATCAAGTCAGTAAAGGAGAATACGGTGAAATACATAATCACTTGGTTTGAACGTTCTCAAGGATCGGCTGTGGAGCGTGAGAATGCCCATCGAGGCGTAGCAATGTTACGCGTCTGGTCCGCTGTCGCAGCAACGCTGCTTATGCCATGTGCGCTCGCGCAAGACGCCACCCAGACTGATGGAGATAAGTACAAGACCGTACTGGAAAACGAGTGCGTCAGAGTGCTCGAGTATCGTGATGAGCCGGGTGATAAAACACAACAACACCATCATCCTGCGTTCGTCCTGTACGCCCTGAGTTCGTTTGAGCGAACATTGACTCTACCCGACGGGAAGGTTCTCCGCCGACAGTTCAAAGCGGGCGATGTCATGTGGTCGGAGGCACAAACACATATTGGCGAGAATGTTGGTCAAACGGCTACGCATGTTCTCATTACCGAGCTGAAGAGGGGGCCTCAAGACGGACAGAAGTGCACTCAACGATGATTGCGGCGAGAAACTGCCGACATCCAGCGTTGAATGCTTGAGGCGGTTTCAACGGGTGCGTTGGATCGACAACGGGCGGCAAGCTGACGGTGATCGATTGAAGATTAACTGTCCGCTTCGCGACCGCCTCGTTATGTTAGTTGTACCGATGGCGTCGGTGCGAACGTCAGTCTGTCGACTAGCGCCCCTGGAAACGCGGCTTACGCTTCTCGATGAAAGCACGTGCCCCTTCCAGTCTATCCTCGCTGTTGTAAGGATTCGGTCCAACAGACAATCTTAAAGCTGCTGCTGTCTGCAGGCCAATGCTCTTGAAAGCCACGGCCTTCATGCGCTGAACCGTTAGTGGCGCATTATCAGCAATTCTTTGTGCCAGGCTGGTAGTTTCCCCCATCAGATCGGCCTGGTCGAAGACATGATTTACAAGTCCAAGCCGATGTGCCTCCTGCATGCCGATCAGTTCACCCGTAAATAGCAACTCGAGCGCACGCCCCCGTGGAATTAGCTGAGGCAGGACTACACTGCCAAAGTTCGCGCCCATGCCGACTCGAGCCTCGGGAAGGCCGAGCCTTGCGGTGGTAGCAGCCACGCGTATATCGCATGCCAGGGCAAGTTCGCACCCGCCTCCTGCAGCGACCCCGTTGATGGCGGCGATCGTCGGCTTGGACATTTCCATTACAACCTCATTGAGGTTACGTGCCGGGCCACCCATCGGATGCATCATGCTGCCTGCTGCGTCAAGCTCTTTCAGGTCCACGCCGGCAGAAAAGGCGCGCTCGCCTGCGCCGGTATAGATCACCACCCTTACAGCCGGGTCGAGATCGAGCGCAAGCGATACCTCAACCAAACGAACGAAAGTGGATTTTGCAAGCGCGTTCATCCTTTCCGGGCGATTGATTGAGACCCATGCAACCTGATTTTCGACGCGGATCTCGACTTCATTGGCTTGGGTCATACTAGTTGCTCGGCTTCATATTCGCGCTCTTCATCACATTAAGCCACGTCTTGCGCTCGCTTTCTGTGAATGCGGAAAATTGCTCGGCAGTGAGGCTGCTTGGCGTCACGCTGAATCCTTCCATACGCTCGACTACCTCGGGACGTGCCGATGCTTCCCGCATTGCCTTGTTAATCGTATTCACGATCTCCGGGCTGGTCTCCTTCGGGACCCATACGCCATACCAGGCCGTCACGTCAAAGCCCGGCATTCCCAACTCAGAGATAGTAGGGACGTCAGGGAGCTCCTTCATGCGTTCCTTGGTGGAAACCGCCAGCGCGCGCAATTTTCCGCCACGGATCTGTGGCATCACGCTAGCAGCCGTGGAGTACAGCAAGTCCACGTGCCCTCCCATCACATTGGTCAGCGCGGGCGCCGTGCCGCTAAATGGTATGTGGGTCATATCGAGCTTGCCCTGGATGGCAACCCGTTCACCGGTCAAGTGCGGCAATGAGCCCTGCGCGCCAGAGGCGTATGTAATGTTCTTTGTTTTGGCAGCCTTGAGCACATCGGTGAACGTTTTATAAGGCGAGTTTTCACCAGTCACCACGATGATAGGCGCGGACCCCAGCATGCCCACAGGGCGGAAATCCGTTATAGGCTCGAACGAAAGTTTACTGAACATGCCATCGTACATGACATGCTGGGAGGTATTCGCCAGCATGGTGTATCCGTCAGCTTTACTGGTTGCCACGAACCGGGCGCCAATGGTGCCTGCGGCTCCAGGCTTCTGTTCCACGACGATGGGCTTGCCCAGGATCGCAGCCACGTCATCGATGATGAGACGCGCGAACGTCTCCGTTGTGCCGCCAGCTTGGTAGGGCGAGATCAACGTGATAGGGCGGCTCGGGTAGTTGTCTTGTGCGTGTGCTGTTGAGCAGACGGCCACAAGCGCGGCGGCACCAATTATAGTTATACGTTTGAGCATTATTGTCTCCTGATGAATTTAGTGGACAGACAGAAATTATTCCTGCGGTCGCATGATTACCCTGCCGATCACCTCTCTGTTGGCAATCATCTGCAGGGCGGATTTGAAATCAGAAAGGGGTAAAACCGCATGGGCTCGTGGCTTGAGCTTTCCTTGTATTGCCCATTCGAAGAGCTGGGCATAGGCGCGGCGCAACTTTGCATCATTTGAGGGCAGGACTGGATGCCGTCCCCAGCCGAAATAAAAGCCCCAATAGACACCGATGATGCTGATATTCTTGACCAGAACGATGTTGGCAGGGATCGTTGGGATGGTGCCGCTTGCGAATCCCATCGAGATAATCCGGCCATCAGGTGCAATACATCTTAAGGAAGTGTCGAACATTTCACCTCCTACCGGGTCGTAGATGACATCGGCACCTCGCCCGCCGGTCAGCTCCAGGACTTCCTTGCGCCAATCTGTGTTGCGGTAGTTGATGGCATGATCCGCGCCGTGTACTTTGATAGTTGCGTGCTTATCATCCGAGCCAACCGTGGCGATCACAGTTGCGCCTAGCGCCTTTGCAACTTCCACAGCAGCCAGCCCGCTACCGCCGGCAGCACCGTGCACAAGCACCACCTCTCCCGCCTCCACATTGGCTCTCCACTTCAAGGCACCATAGGCGGTGCCATAAATAGTCGGGAACTGGGCGCCTGTTTCGAACGTCACCTCTGCGGGCAGATGGAAAACGGTTTGTTCCGGAGCAACGACCTCTTGAGCATAGCCGCCCGATTGGACCCCCGCGATGACCCTATCTCCCACGCGAAAACGTGCCACGTTCTCGCCTATGCTCACCACGACACCCGCGACTTCCGTGCCCGGTGTCAATGGCAATGGCGCGCGATTTTGGTGTTTACCCTCCATCACCAATATGCTCGCGAAGCTTGCGCTGCACGCCTCTACTTGAATGTGAACCGCTCCGGGAAAGACTATCGGCGCCGGCACTTCTTCGAATGCCGCCATCTCCGGGCCGCCATATTGTCTGCAGATTACTGCTTTCATGGCTCGCATCCCTGGGTTGCACCGGTGATGAACATTGCTTGCACCTCCTCTTCAGTAAAGCCCGTTTCCAGCAGCACTTCCTTGCTGTGCTCCCCAAGGCGGGGTGTGGGTCGCGTAGATCCGGGCTGCGTAGCAGACCATGTACTCGTGCGCGTCATGGAGCGGATCATCCCTTCGGACGGATGGTCGATGGTTTCAAAAAAGCCCGCCTGCTCCAGGTGTGGATCGGTAAGCAACGACTCCATGGTTTCGATCCGGGCAACGGGAATATCAGCAGCTTCCAGATGGGCGATCCATTCATCAGTGCTGCGTGTAGCTAGGACGCTCGAAACGATTTCGTATAAAGCCTCGAAGTTTTCGCTGCGGTTCGCCATATTCTTGAAGCGGACATCTTCCATAACTTCCGCGCGTCCAACCGCTGAGAAAAATGCCCGCCATTGCCGGTCGGTCAGCACCATCATGCAAAGGGAGCCGTCACTGGTCTGGAATGGACGACGAATAGAGGCGTAACGCTGGAACACGGGTGGACCAATCGGCGGTTCAAAGGTTAGGCCGGCCATATGATCGGCGAGCACCAGGGACGCTATCGATTCAAACATCGGGACTTCAATATGTTGACCCGCCCCGGTTTTGGCCCGGTGAAAGAGTGCTCCCAACACCGCATTGGCAGCGCAGATGCCAGTGACTCTGTCCGCCAACGCAATCGGCGTGTATCGCGCAGGCTCACCCGGCGCCCGCAACGAGGCGATGCCGGCCGCTGCCTGGATAAGATCGTCATAGGCGGGCTTGTCGGCATACTGGCCACTGCTCCCATAACCCACAATATTCACATATACGATTCCAGGATTGAGCGAGGCAATCTGGGAGTACGCAAGCCCCAGTCGTTGCATTGCCTTGGGCCGTATGTTGCAGACCAGAACGTCCGTGTTTTTTGTCATACGCACGAGCGCTTCGCGTCCGCGTTCGCTTTTCAGATCGAGCACAACGCTGCGTTTGCTGCGGTTGGTGTGCAGAAACATAGCGCCCATGCCACGATGTCTGGCCGGGCCCAAATCACGGATGCTATCTCCTTCAGGCGGCTCAATCTTTATCACATCGGCGCCCATGTCGCCCAGGATCTGGGTAGCGACCGGACCTGACAGCGCTGCTGTCATATCTAAAACCCGTACACCGCTAAGTGGTCCATGCATGAATTCTTGTCTCCTTGTGTCGCGGCACCGATCACGAAGCGGGTAAGCCGCGATAGAAACCAACATCGCCGTCGCATTGCAGTTTCAAATCATAAATTAACATACTACTTGGTATGATGTCCACATTCGAATGTAATGTCGGTTTTGAATAGGGATACCGTTTCTATCTGTCGTCAAGAAATTGCGGTTTAAAAAATAGATTTAAATTTCCAAAGATTGAGATCTCCGGTTATGATACTGAGTAGTATCTACAAAAATTGTGCAAATATCGAGAGAGGAATTTCATGGCCGCAATTTGGGAAGCAACGCTGGACGCCACAGCACTACGCTGGCAGAAGGCGGCACAGGAACTGTCGACTAAATACTTCGCGCCGGCGGCGGACGCCATTGATCGAGAGCAGCGCTACCCGATTGAGCATCTGGCTCCTTTGCGAGAATCCGGCATCTCGGGCATGTTCGTCCCCGAGCAGTACGGTGGCGGCGGCGCTTCTCTCACTGCGCTCGTTGCCGCGGTTGAGGCCATCGCGGAAGGGTGCGGATCTACCGCTGCAATCATGGCCGCCTTGTCGTTAGGCGCCTTCCCCGTGTTGCTTGGAGGCACGGAAGATCAAAAGCAAATCTTGCTCGGCGGCCTCGCAAAAAACAGTGAAGCCGTGAACTTCGCCTTGAGTGAACGCGGCGCGGGTTCAGATGCCGCAGCGATACAGGCAACCGCCGTACGAGAAGGCGACGGCTGGCGCATCCGGGGCGAAAAGTGCTGGCTGGGAAACGGGGGGCATTCCAAGCACTTCATTGTGTTCGCCTTGACAGATGAACCTGGCAAACGCAATAACATCACGGCATTCTGGGTTCCGAGGGAAACCGAAGGCGCTGTCGTCGACTTCTACGAGGACAAGATGGGTATTCGCGGCACCACGACAACGAATTTCAAGGTCGATGTCCATGTGCCGCAGTCTAGTATTGTGGGGCAGGAAGGACAGGGCCTCAAGTTAGCCTTGTCCACCTTGAACGTAGGTCGAGTAGTCGTAGCCGCACAGGCCCTGGGCATTGCGCTCTGCAGCTATCGCGCCGCCAGCGAATTCGCTGTCAATCGCAAGACCTTTGGCAAGGCGATCATAGATCACCAAGGAATCGGCTTCATGTTGGCTGACGCAGCCACGCAGCTATCGGCCGCGCGCATGATGGTGTACGAGGCCGCCAAGTCTTACGACAATGGAGAAGACATCGGCACGTTGGGCGCCATGGCAAAACTCTTTGCCAGCGAAGCATCGCATACGGTCTGCGACGACGCTATGCAAATCCTGGCCGGAAGGGGGTATGTAAAACCCAATGTAGTCGAGCGTTGCTATCGGGATCAGCGCATTACGGAAATCTACGAAGGCACCTCGGAAATTCAGCGTCTGGTGATTGCGCGCGCCATCAAACGAGAAGCAGAAACCAAAGTAACCTGACCTTATCGAAACGCGTAACCCAACGAGTATGGAGTTCGAAAATTGAAGAGCAATCAAACCGCTAGTGAACCAATAGAAGCTTGGCGAGCCGTTGCCGAGTGGTACCACGCTTACTTCACAGGTATTGTCCTGTACACCTCGTCCCGTTTTGGCACTGCGAACGCCGCAGAATTAGTGTACGAAATCTTTTGTCGCCAGCGCCAGGAGCGCTTCCTGCCGGGCCTGAAAAAGCTAAATCTGGAAAAGCTGCCGCACGCTGTAGCTGCGGCACAGTACCATTATCTATCCAATCACATCGGGGGCGTCTCGGTCGAGTATATGTACGAGTCCGATCGGAAAGCCTGGGTTCGGTACGCCGCTCCCAGATGGATCTGGAGCGGAACAGCCTTATGCGGCATTCCCCCAGAAGCCTCAAAAGCAATGTTGCTTGGCTGGCACGCGCAGAACGGCACTATGCTGGGAAATCCGCGGCTGGGTTTCGTCTGCACTAAACAAACAGTGGACGGTCAATCGGGCCTGGAAGGGTATTACTACGAATATGATCGTGATCTCTTGCCCCACGAACGTCTCCGCTTCGCCCGGGACGAGGATGCGCCTGACTTCGATCAGGCTAAAGCCCCTCAGCTGCCTACAGAGCACTGGCCCTCTGCCAGGTTGGCTAAAGCCCATCGCAACTACGCGATGGAGTACGTGAGGACTGCGTATCCCGTTGCATTACGGCTCTGGGGGCCTGATGAAGCTGCCCACCGACTGCAAATGACGGGACGGATGATAGGAATGCAGTTTTATCACGAGGTCGCACGGGGGCTAGGAGGCGGCTATGCGCCTGATGCCTGCGGGTTTGCCAACTTCATCACCGATCTGGGAGCTGCCCACGGCGACAGCATACGTCTCACCCAGATCAATGACGTTTACGAAGTCCACCAGGACAGCTGGGCCTTCATGCAGGGCATAAACGAGTTTCACCCGGCGCTGGCACGAGCATGGAACGGCTTGATTGAAGGAGCCATGCAGGCGCATAACCGGCGTCTCAAGATGGATTTCAGCTTCAGCACGAACGGCGAAGACAAAAGCCTTACCTGGAAGATCAGCGACTAGAACGGTTGCCGGAGATAGCAATATGACGATGCCACAACACGCTGCCGGCGCACTGGCCGGTTTGAAAGTAATTGATGCGGCCCGGGTCCTGGCAGGCCCTTTTGCCGGCCAGATTCTGGGCGATCATGGTGCTGATGTAATCAAGATCGAAAGCCCAGAAGGAGACGAATGCCGGGGCTTTGGCCCGCCTTTCGTCAACGGTAGCTCGGCCTATTTCAATGCAGTCAATCGGAACAAGAGAGGTCTTGTGCTCGACCTCGGCCAAGCCGCGGAGCGAGAAAAACTCTTCAGCCTGCTCGAAACGGCAGATGTGTTGATCGAAAACTTCAAACTTAGCACTCTTCAATCCTGGGGCATTCCGGACGCAAAATGGTTTGTCGACAAATATCCAAGGCTTGTCCACTGTCGCATTACCGGGTTCGGTGATGAAGGCCCTTATGGCCGGCTGCCTGGCTATGATGCCGCTGTCCAGGCCATGGCTGGACTCCTGTCCATAAATGGGGACCTCGGGGATGAGCCGGTCAGGATCGGCGTGCCAGTTGTCGACCTAACCACTGGCATGAATGCTGCAATGGCAGTGCTGCTCGCGCTGCAGGCAAGGCATCGTACTGGTAAAGGTCAGATGGCGGATGTCAGTCTGTATGACAGCGCCGTTTCGGTTGCGCATCCATTTCTCACCAACTACCTTCACTCAGGGAAGATTCCGGGTCCGTCCGGAAATCAACACGCAAATATCGTTCCGTACAATGTATACAAAACAAACACCACGCCGCTTTTCATCGCTGTGGCGAACGACAGACTTTTCGCAAAGCTTTGCATGCATCTAAATGTTCCACAACTGGCGCAAGATACCCGCTTTGCCACTAACCGTGCCCGCGTCGACCATCGCGAGGCACTCGAAATAGAACTTTGCGACGCATTCGTAAAAGTCGACGGTGCGCAGCTGGGCCCGGTGCTACTGGCGGATGGCGTTCCTGCTGCTCCCATCCTTAACATCGAAGCGGTGGCCGATTCTGAACACGCCCGTTTCCGCAACATGGTGGTCCGCAAGCCCGACTATACCGGGCCCGGTATACCGATCAAGCTTACCGCCACCCCTGGAAGCATCCGGCTGCCTCCGCCGGTGCTGGATAATTCCACGCTCAAATCACATACCAGCTAGAATTTATGGTGACGACTAAACTGAATGGCGCAATCCTGGATCTGCACTCACTGTGACTATCACTCTCGAACTTGAAAACTGGTTAGGCATTGAGTATGACGACATGCCTCCCATTCAGATCAAGCTGCTGGATGCCGCGGCAAAGGCGTTCACCATATATGGATTCGCCCCCGCGTCTATCGATGTTATCGCCAGCCAGATCGGCGTTACCAAGGGTAGCGTCTACTACCACTACCGTAGCAAGGCTGACCTGTTTTTTGCTGTCCATAAACGCGCAATGGTCATAAACCTGAAAGCTCAGGTTCCCATAGCATCCGACAATTCGGTGGATCCTCAGGAGAAGCTGTATCGGATGGGACATCTTCATGCGATGCTGATGATGGAATACCTCTATTACCAACGCGTAACGGTTCAGGGTGTGGAATTGCATCAGTCTATGAGCACCACACCTAAGGAACGAGAAGCGCTCGCGGAAGTTATCGCTATGCGAGATGCCTACGAGAGCCTATTCAGTCAAGCGGTCAGGGATGGGGTCGTCAGCGGGCTCTTTCCTGCTATTGACCATTCACTCGCCGCCAAGGGAATTCTGGGTGCTCTTAACTGGATCACCGTATGGTACAGGCCACGTGAAACGGAGGCCCATGACTTCAGGCAGCGCGTTGCCACACAACTCGCCAGACAAGCCATATTCGGTCTCTCCCGAACCGCATGAGAAGCAGCCGTGACAGCGTGACACCGACACGGCTGCGGTCGATCTGGGGTTCGCCCAACTAGTCGGCCTCGGTCGTAGTTGTCATTTACAGTAGTGAACTTCCGGGCACCAGCGGCGACACGGGCTCATTCTTCCCGGTGACATGCCACGCACAGCTTGTTCCCATCCGGATCGCGAAAATACGCCCCAAAATAATTGGGATGGTACTGCGGCCGCAAACCTGGCTCACCCTCACAAGTACCGCCCTCAGCCAGTGCAATGGAGTGCGCTTGGCGCACCTGGTCGCGGGAGGTGGCCAGAAAGGCAGACATCGGGCCGTTACCTGGATCCTGCGGTTTGCCATCGAAGGGCTTGCTTATTACGAAAAATGGGCGGGTGGCCCCCGCAGAATGCCAGCCGGCCCACGGCACATCGAGATCGCAGAATCGCTGCTCTATCCCCAGCGCCATAAACAAGCGATCATAGAAATGCAGCGCGCGGTCGAAATCGGTGACGCCAACGAATACGTGCGAGAACATGGCAAGTCCCTTGAAAGTTGTGGTTCACGCAGGCTAGCATCAACCATACGTTGACAGCCAGTCCCATCTTGGAAGTTTCCTACGGACGATGTAAGCTGTTTTGTTTTTATTCGACAGTAGCTGCGGTAAGGTTGCAGTCCGAATCTGGTTGGCCTTCAAAGTATCCTGAAATGGCAGAAACAAAAACGTTCAAGACTCAACTGCTTTGTCCGGCGAATCCCGGCAAGGGCGACTCATGGGCGTTTCTTGTCTTACCAAAGGCTGCCAGTGACACGTTGCCGAGGCGTGGTAGGGCGTCGGTAGAAGGAACCATTAATGGCCATCCTTTCCAAGCCACGCTTGACCCGGATGGTCAACTCAGTCATTGGCTCAAGGTCAGCAAGGAGCTCCAGGAGGCTGCTGCTGTATCTCCCGGAGACACGGTTGCAGTTCAAATTTCTCCGGCCGACACAGAGCCGGAGCCGCCGTTGCCCGATGATCTGCGGGAAGTGCTTGCCACGTCTCCAGCCGCCAAAGCCACCTGGGAAGACACGACGACTATCGCGCGCCTGGACTGGATCCACTGGATTGAGTCTGCAAAGCAGGCCAAGACCCGAAAAAGCCGGGTTGATAATGCCTGCGAGATGCTTGCGTCGGGCAAGAAGCGGGTCTGCTGCTTCGACCAATCGGGCTATTACAGCAAGAGTCTCAGCGCCCCCAAGGCCAAAGATTAGCCGTATGGCACCGCATGCGTTCATTAAACCAATGTCCCACTTTTCTTATGAAAGGTTGACACCATGCTTATGAAAGGCTGGCACACCATGACGACTGGAACTGTTCAATTTCATCGCGTTTTGCTTGCGCCCCCGGAGCGGGTTTATCGCGCTTTTCTCGAACCCGATGCGATGGCGAAGTGGCTTCCGCCCCATGGGTTCACGTGCCAGGTCCATCACCAGGATGCCAAAGTGGGCGGTACGTACAAGATGTCCTTCCGCAACTTCGGCACGGGCAACAGCCAATCTTTCGGTGGCCAGTACCTCGAACTGGTGCCGTTCGAGAAAATCCGCTATACGGACCAGTTCGACGACCCCAATCTGCCTGGACGCATGGAGACCACTATTTCATTGCGGCAGGTCTCCTGCGGGACCGAACTTACCGTCGTGCAGGAAGGCCTGCCCGAGGCCATTCCTGTGGAGATGTGTTATCTGGGCTGGCAGGAGTCACTTCTTCAACTGGCAAGGCTGGTAGAGCCCGAGATCCCTGGCTGATCGTCTGTATCCAGTCGCGCCGCGCGGCCCCTACACCGACGGGTCGGCCAATCAGATCACCGGGCACGGGTCGCTCATCGGGGGCGCCGAACGGCACGCACTTTCCCGCTAGTTCCGCCGCCGCAATAGAAGAGATCCGCGCCGTCGGACTCCAGTCCGCTGACACTGAGGCCGGCCGGCATCTGCAGCCGCTCGAGCACTTCACCGCTGTCGGGGTCGATGCGGCGGATGTCGCTTTCTTCACCCTCCGATGTTCCGTGCCATAGCTGACCGTCCAGCCACGTTACGCCGGTGACATAGCGGTTGGACTCGATGGTACGGATGAGGGCGCCGGTCGCTGGATCGATCTGGTGGATCTTGCGATCGCGGTACTGACCCACCCACAGGCTGCCCTCGGCCCAGGCGAGTCCCGAGTCGGACCCGTGGCCAGGGGCCGGGATCGTCGCGACCACCTTTCCGGTGGCGGGCTCGATTTTGTCGATGCGTTCTTCTGCGATCTGATAGAGGTAAGTGCCGTCGAACGCTGTGCCTGCATCGCAGGCGCGGTCTAGTGAGCGTTCGGGTTTGCCGCTGTCCGGATCGAAGGCAACTAGGCTGTCTCCGGTGGCGGCCCAGACGCGCTGGCCATCGTAGGTCACGCCATGCACGGGGCCGTCGGCAAAGGGGCCATACTCGCGCACGATGTTTGCCGTACTGGTCATAGTCTTGACCGGGTCTTTGCTTGTCACTTGATTCATCATTTTCTCCTTGTGGGCGCCTTGATTGGGCCCGGTAGGACAACTTTATTCCATTGGGATCAGAGCGGGGAGTAACAAGATTGTCGTGAATTCCGTCAGGGGGGGCGACAGCCAGCGTTGCGTTCGCGCGCGCCCGATTGAACGCACTTGACCCGCGGCCTCTAGCTCGCCGAGCGCGCGCTGGACGGTGCGCTGACTGGTTGCCAGGGCCAAGGCCAGTGTGGAGCTCGACCATGCCGCACCATCGGCAAGCAGCGCCACGAGGGATGCCTGGTCCCCATCGATGGGCGGCGCCAACACGGCAACGGAATGGCCGTTGAGCGGTTCAAGCACAAAACCACGAGCGGTCGCGTTGATCTGCGCCACCCCGGCGACGAGTCCACGCAGACGGCCAATCTCAACCCTCAGGCGCGCCCGGTGCGACTCATTGCCATGACGGGTGCGGAACGCAAACCGGATCAAGGATTCTCGATCAATATCGCCGGGCCACGCCTGCGCGAGCGCGCGTGCCAGCGCGAACAGAATCGGCCGGCGGGTCAGTGGCCGCCACATGGGGCCGCTACGCAGGCCGCGCTGGCAGGCGTCAAGCACCAATGTATTGGAAGCCAGCAGTGCGGCGACCTCGTCAAGGTCCAGCTTGCGCTCGCCGCCGGGAAAGAACAGGCGGGCAGCGGGCTGCTTGAGCACCTTGCGCGCGTGCGCTACCTCGGCCGATAGCGCCGGTACGCGCGAGCGTTCGGCTGCATCCTGCGCGCGATCCAGCGCCGTCCTCGCCGTATCGATTTGTAGCGAACGCAGCGCCAGCTCCACGGCAGCCAGCTCGGCCACCGCAGCCAGCGATGGCGGCAAGCCTTGCTTATCCAGCTTCGCCAGCGCGGCCGCGGCTTCTTCAAGACGGCCAATAAGCAATAGCCTGCGCACCGCAATCAGGCGCGCCTGCTGAGCGTTGGCGTGATCGCCGTGGGCACCGAGGACATCCGAAGCCGCCGCCAGCGGGCGCGGCGATCCACCCAGATCGCGAACAGCCAGCGCCACTTCGGCCTCGGCGACAACACAGCGGGCACGCGCCACCGCTTCGTGCGCCCCAAAGCCGCCGCCGGCGCGCCGCAGCAGCTCACGGGCGCGCGCATACTCGCCTAGCTGCGCCATCGCAATGCCCCGCAAGGCCAGCGCCGGCGGATCGTCACGCAGGGCAACCCGCTTAAGCGCGCCAAGCGCATCGCCAGACGCAAGAGCACGCGCGGAGGCAGCAATCAAGGAATCCATGGCATGAGAATACACCGCCGCTTTTACGACGGCCTGCGCGTCAGGCGACAGCAATGTGATCCTGTGGGTTTATTTCAGAGGCTGGGCGGCATCTTCCATCAGCCTATGACCACGCGAGAGCGTATAACCTGCATGGGCCAATCAGTCGCCGCATACAAACAAGAATGTCCATGGATAGATCTGGCTGTACCGCCTCGTGGACGGCCATGCCAAACCTTCCATCGGCCGCGACGATCACATCAGAATGCCAAGCACCTCAATCGCCCCAGCGGCATCGCGCATTTCCATTCCAGAGTGGGTCAAGGCGCGGGGTGAAACTTTTCAGCGACTTACGGGGACGAGCCAGTCGTACGCGAAGGGAGCCGCGTAGGCGGCGGACGAGCAAGACGGTGCGATGTTCGGTGCCGTAGGGCGACGAACCGATCACGTGGAGCGAAAAGCTTCACCCCGCGCCCTGACCCACGTCAGAAGGAACAAATCGTCGATTACCAACGAAACACGCCAGAAGAAAAAAATCGTCGATTACCAACGAAACACGCCAGAAGAAAAAAATCGTCGATTGCCAACGACACACGCCAGAAGAAAAGTCCCCAATCGCTGAAGAAGCCAGTCAAAAGAAACCTGCCCCACCCCTGACGTACGTCAGAAATAAAACCTACCTAAACACCACCGTCCGCTGCCCATTAAGCAGAATCCGATGCTCCACATGCGATCTCACAGCTCGCGACAGCACCAGCGACTCCACATCGCTGCCCACCTGCGTCAGATCATGCGCGCTCATCGCGTGATCCACCCGTTCAATATCCTGCTCGATGATAGGACCTTCATCCAGGTCCCCCGTCACATAATGCGCCGTCGCACCGATGATCTTCACCCCGCGCGCATGCGCCTGGTGATAGGGCCGGGCTCCCTTGAAGCTGGGCAGGAAACTGTGATGAATATTGATCGCCTTGCCCGATAAAGCCTGGCACAGATCATTCGACAAAATCTGCATATACCGGGCCAGCACCACCAGGTCGATATTCTCTTGCCGCACCAGATCCAGGATCTGGTGCTCCTGCGCCTGCCGCGTATCCGGCGTCACCGGGAGGTGATAAAAAGGTATGCCGTATGCGCCGGCCATGGCCGCGAAATCATTGTGATTAGAGACAATGCCGGCTATCTCCACAGGCAATTGTCCGCTGTGCTTGCGGAACAGCAAATCATTCAGGCAGTGTCCCTGGCGGCTTACCAGAATCAGCAGTCGCGCCTTGCGCTGGGCATCATAGATTTGCGCTTCCATGTCGAACTTCTCGGCCACCGAAGCAAAGGAGCGCTCCAGTTCCTTGGCGTCCGCGGGTAGGGGAAGGTGAAAATGCACGCGCAGGAAAAAGCGTTCAGTTTCCAGATCGCCGAATTGCTGCGCATCGATGATATTGCCGTGCAGGTTCAACAGCCAGCCGGTAACGCTATGCACAATGCCGATGCGATCAGGACAGGAAAGGGTAAGGATGTAATCGTTCATTTTTTTATCGGTCAAGCCTGGTGGGGTGTGTGCATGAGTGCGGAGCGGGTAGTTTGCGCCAGCGCCAGGCACGCCGTAAGCCCTGGGGACTCGATACCAAACATGTTCACCAAGCCGGGAATGCCGTGCGTGGACGGCCCCGCGATCACGAAGTCTGCGGCGGGCACGCCGGCGCCCACTATTTTAGGTCGTATTCCCGTGTAGCCGGGATTCAAGGCGCCGTCGGGCAGAGCCGGCCAATAGCGCCTTACTGCCTCGTAAAACGTATCGGCCCGCCGGGCATCCAGCGTATAGTCTTCGCGGTCTATCCATTCAGTGTCCGGACCGAACTTGGCCTGGCCGCCCAGATCCAGCGTAAGATGCACGCCCAGGCCGGCGTTATCCGGCATCGGGTAGATAAGGCGGCTGAACGGCGAGCGTCCCGACAAGGTGAAGTAGCTGCCCTTGCAGAAGTAGGCCTGTGGTATGTGCTGTTCCGGCTGCCCCAGCAGCTTTCGCGCAACGGAGGGCGCCGACAGGCCGGTGGCATTGATGACGCAGTTGGCGGTAAGCTCCATGGCGTCGGCACCGTCGAACTGAAGCAGGAATTCGCCCGAGTCCAGTACTTGTCCGGCGCGAAAAGGCGTATGAAATACGCATTGGGCGCCGTGGTTCTCGGCGTCGCCCTGCAGCGCCAGCATCAGCGCGTGGCTGTCGACGATGCCGGTAGAAGGCGAAACCAATGCCGCGTCGCACACCAGGGCGGGTTCCAGCTCGCGCGCCTGCGCGCCGCTGATCTGGTACAGGTCGTCGACGCCGTTCAATGTGGCGCGCTGGGCAATCGCGGCAAGCTGCCCGCTCTGCTCGGGCGTGGCAGCCACAATCAGTTTGCCCAGGCGTTGATGCGGTATGCCGCGTTCGGCACAATAGTCGTAGAGCATATGCTTGCCTGCGACACACAGTTGCGCCTTCAGGCTGCCCTGCGGGTAGTAGATGCCTGCATGTATCACTTCGGAATTGCGCGAACTGGTACCCGTGCCGATTGCTTCAGTCGCTTCGACCACAAGGACTTCCCGCCCCGCCATGCTGAGTTCCCGCGCAACGGCGAGGCCAACTACGCCGGCTCCGAGGACGACGCAGTCTATATCTGCTGCCATAGTATTTCCTGCATTGTTTGTGTATACGTATCGATGCCTAGTCGTTCGACAAGGGCTCGGTAGAAGGTGTGAGGTCAAAATCCCCGGCATGATATACCAGGGGTTGGCCGGAGTTGCGGTGGCAGCGTTCCACCTGGCCGATAAAAACAAGGTGGTCGCCAGCCTCATGCTGCTCGAGGTTATGGCATTCGAACCAGGCGGCGCACTCGGAATCGTCCAGCATCAGTGTGCCGCCGGGCGCCCGCGTCAAGGCAAGGCCGTCGAAACGATGGGCCTGCGGACCATAGGCGAATCGTTTCGCCAGATGCAGTTGCGTTGCGGAGAGCACATGGATGACGTATCTCTGTGCACCAAGGAAGTGGCGCAAGGACGACGCGGCTCGCGATAAGCTCCAAAGGACAATGGGCGGGTCCAGCGACACCGAATTGAATGAGCTTATCGTCAGGCCTACGGGCCGCTGGTCATCGGTTTCGGTGGTGATGATGGTAACGCCGGTCGCAAAGCGGCCTAGTGCCGAACGAAAGAACTCGGCATCGAAATCGGGTGGCGTCGCTATCATGGCTTCCTTTTGTGTACCGGCGCTCAAGGCGCCAGCCGCGTGCGTGCCCAGCTTCCGTCGTCGCCGCGCTGGAACACCAGGCGGTCGTGCAGGCGCGATGGCCGGCCCTGCCAGAATTCGATGTAGTCGGGTTTTAAGCGGTAACCGCCCCAGTGTTCCGGCCGGGGCGGGTGTGCGCCCAGCGATTCCGTCAGTGCGAGCTGCCGCGCTTCCAGTTCGGCGCGCGTGATGGGCTGGCTTTGGGGGGAAACCCAGGCGCCTATGCGCGAGCCCAGTGGCCTGCTTTGAAAGTAGTCATCCGATTCGGCGGCAGATACTTTTTCTATGCTGCCTTCAAGCCTGACCTGCCGCTCCAGCTGGGGCCAGAAGAACAACAGGCTGGCGAATGGATTGGCCGCCAGTTCCTGGCCCTTGCGCGAGGCGTAGTTGGTAAAGAACATGAAGCCGTTCTCGTCGAAACCCTTCAGCAAGACAATGCGCGCCGAGGGATGGCCATCGGGGGTGGTGGTGGCCAGCGTCATTGCGTTGGGTTCGGGCACGGCGGCCTGCAGCGCGTCGTTGAACCATAGCGTGAACTGTTCCAGCGGTGTCGTGGCTAGGGAAGCCTCGAGCAACTCGAATTTTTCATATTTCTGACGAAGATCGGCAACAGACATGATGGCACGGTAAAAAGGTGACGGAATACTAGTTTACTGGACTCACGGATATCAGGGCGTGCCCGCCGTGGACTTGTGCAGCTCGTGAACCAGCAGCTGCAAGCGCTTGTCCTGGATATTGGACTGTTTCAGTGCCCGCGCGGTTTCAAGCACGTATTCGATGCAGGGGCCGTAACTGCCGTGCGCGTTTCGGACAATCTCGATCAGCCGGTCGGCCGGCAGGTCGCGCACATAGGCATCGGTGTAGCGGTTCATGGTGAAGGTCAACGCGCTGACTATCCCGCGTTCCGTGCGGCACTTGAGCCACCGCGGAATGTAGGCGCCGCTGGGCATCTCGCGACGCCAAAGGGCTTCCATCGTCGACGGGACGTCGCTGGCCGGGATTCGATAGGCCATGCCCCGGCATGAACCGCCGGCGTCAAGCCCGAACACCAATCCCGGCTTGTCCGGAGTGCCGCGATTGACGCGCGACCAGAGGCATAGCGCACGATGGTAGCCGTGGAGCAGGGCCGCCCGCTGTTCGATGAATTGAAACTCGGGCCGCCAGATAAGCGAGCCGTATCCGTATATCCAGACGTCTTCATCGTCTCGCCAGCCGGCGAGTGCGTCCAGCATGGACGCATGGCGCTCAGCTTCAGTCAACAAGCGAAAAGTGCTGGGAGCAGTGGCAGAGTGTGGCGCAGGTGTAAAGGCGTGATTCACGTGTTTCTGACTAGAACAAGGTTCAAGTTGCGATATACCGACATATTAAATCAGTTGCGGGTCCTCAGGCATTGCTCTGGACGTGATACCGTTGAGCCAGTCATTTTTCACGCATACGCCCGACCCCATCATGTCCCAGATTTGCCAATTCGATACCGAACGCCGCTTTGCCGGCCTTGAACGCCTGTATGGCCCCGGCAGCCTGCAGAAATTGCGCGATGCGCATGTTGTAGTGGCCGGCATAGGAGGCGTGGGGTCCTGGTGCGCCGAGGCGCTGGCCCGTTGCGGCGTGGGGGCGATAAGCCTCATCGACCTCGATCATGTTGCCGAGTCCAACATCAACCGCCAACTGCACGCCCTTACTGAAACGCTGGGCAGGTCAAAAGTCGCGGCCATGGGCGAGCGTGTGCAAGGCATCAATCCCGAATGCCGTGTCCGGCTGGTCGATGATTTCGTGAGCCCCGATAATGTCGCTGAAGTTTTCGGCGCCGATGCCGGCTTGATCATCGATTGCACCGATCAGGCCCAGGCCAAGATCGCCATGATTCTGGAAGCGCGTACGCGCAAGATTCCGGTTCTGGTGTGCGGCGGCGCAGGCGGCAAAATCAATCCGCTCGCGCTGCGAGCCGGCGACCTGTCCGCTGCCGTCAACGATGCCTTGCTGGCCAAGCTGCGCAATACCTTGCGCCGCCAGCACCGTTACCCCAAGGCTTCCGACCATGCCGGCAAGCCGCGCAAGCGCGTGCCAAAAATGGGCGTCCGTGCCTTGTGGTTCGACCAGCCTGCCTTGTTGCCGGCCCAATGGCTGTCACCTGATGACCTGAGCGTATCCGACGAGTCTTACGTTACGCAGCAGCCAACCGATACACTGCAGGGCTTGTCATGCGCTGGATATGGCTCCGTCGTTACCGTGACGGCGGCAATGGGAATGGCGGCCGCCAACGAGGCAGTGCACTGGCTGTTGAACGGAAAATTTGCCTGAAGCGGTCCCGGCGGCGGCGCCGACGATTACACCGGTTCGAGCGGCAGCTGCGGCCCATCAGGAAGGGCAATAACGATGCGATCGTTCGGAAAAACCGTGCCGCCGCGCAACACTATGCCCATCACGCCTGCCTTGCGTATCAGCCGTCCCTGTTCATCGCGCGACAGCACGGCGGCCATGAGGCCGCCCTGGAACGAGTCCAGTTGCGAACAAGGGTTGCGCAGGCCCGTGATTTCGACCACAGCGGTTGCGCCTATGTGCAGCCTGGTCGATCTGGGCAATTGCAGCAGGTCGATTCCCCGGGTGGTGATATTTTCGCCGATCTGTCCGGGCTCGACCTCGAAGCCCTGCGCCGCCAGTTCGTCGTGCAGTTCGCTATGCACCAGATGAACTTGTCGTAGATTTGGCTGATCGGGATTTTTGGCGACACGCGAACGGTGCTTGACGGTGACGCCGCAGTGAGCGTCGCCTTCCACGCCCAACGCCGTGAGCAAAGTAATGCTGTCATGGAGGTCTTTGCTGAAAGTATGAGTGGGGCCTTTACTGACGGCGATGACTGAAGGAAGCAAGGAATCTGGCACATTGGATCTCGGCGATTGAATGTGGCGATATCTTATCGCGGCTTGGCATTGTTTGCCGGTGCGATTCGCTTATTCGAGGGAAACGTGCAAGCATACCGCCTGCCGTACGATATTTGAATAAACTATGCTCTGAGCAACCATGTGGAGTAATGACACAGTGAACCACCAGTCCATCCCCGACGGCGCATCCCTGCATGAAGATGAATCGGAGCAGGACGCCAGGATACAAGAGCCGCGTCTTTGGTGCGACGATGGCTGGACGGCGCGTGTCATCAAAAACGAAGACGATGACGGCTGGGCCGTGGAAATGATCATGGATGGCGAGGATGAGCCGGCGCTGGTCGGTCCATGGACGATGGGCCGGGACAAGAAAAACCCCAAGCCGCTGGACGCCGCCGCCTTTTATACTTTGGTCAAGACCGCGTCC
>JAKFDW010000247.1:0-24553 GCA_036675955.1 Orrella sp.
GATGACGTTGACCACATAATAGGCATTGGCGTCCGAGTCGGTACCATAGGAAGCGTCTACATAGTCGATCATTCCCTCGTCTAGAGGCCAGGCATTCACCCGCCCTTCCCAGTCATCGACTATCGGATTGCCGAAGCGGTACGCCTCTGTTTGCTGATAGGGAACACGGGCAAGTATCCACGCTTCGCGGGCGGCCTTCAATGTGGCGGGACTCGGCTTGGCCAGCAAGTCGGCAATGGACTTTTGCAGCGTGCGTGCGGTGGTCAGCGCATCTTCATATCCCGCCTGCGCCACATCGGCATACGTTTTGACAACCGCTTTGGGCTCTACAGCAGCATACGCCCCGGTGCTCATCAGGGCGGCCATTGTGGCGGCCAGCAAGAATTTACGCATATATCTAGATCCCCCGGGCCGCGCCCGCTTTCTTGAATGTTTTGAACCATCACCCCGATTCAGCGAGCTGTAAGTGTAAACGATTTGCATTTACGCGAGCAAACTTCGGCCCGGTTTTCTTATATTGCGCGAGGACTGCGGCATGCTATTTGCTAACTCATTTTGTCTCTTTAGACGCTCAACACCATAAGGGGAATGACGTGGCAACGACGAGTAGAAGAGCCCTCTGGAAAGGCGCGATTTCATTCGGACTCGTGCATATCCCTATCGCGTTGCACTCGGCTACCGCCGACCAGGGCTTGGATTTCGACTGGCTGGACAAGCGCAGCATGGATCCGGTGGGATACAAGCGCATTAACAAAGCTACCGGAAAGGAAATAAGCAAAGAGAACATCGTCAAGGGAATAGAGTACGAAGACGGGCAATATGTGGTCTTGTCACCGGAGGAAATCCAGGCGGCGTACCCCAAGACCACGCAGACGGTTGAAATAGAGGCCTTCGTACCCATCAGCGATATCCCGTTCATTTACCTTGAACGCCCCTATTACATTTCGCCCATCAATAAGGGAGCAAAGGTCTACGCTTTATTGCGTGAGGTGCTTGCCAAGGCCAAGAAGGTGGGCATCGCCAAAGTAGTGATCCAGACCAAGCAGCATCTGGCGATATTGATGCCTTGCGGTCCCGCGCTAATCCTGAACCTGCTGCGATGGGAAGACGAAATACGTTCATGGGAAGACTTGAATCTGCCTGCGCAAGGTGCCAAGGCGGCTGGCTTGACGGATAAAGAAATGGCAATGGGTGAACAATTGGTGGCGGACATGAGCGCCAAGTGGAAACCGGAAGCCTTTACGGATTCTTTCAAAGAACAGATTCTTCAACTGGTGAAGGAAAAAGTGGAGGCAGGCGAGACAGAATCCGTGACGCAGCCCGATGCCGAGGAAAGCGAAGGAACCGGCGCCAAGATTCTTGACTTGACGGAGATGCTGCAGCGTAGCCTGAACAAGGGAACGCGCACCCCGGCGAAAGAGCCGCGAACATCGGATGCCGCAACAAAAACGCCTGCCAGGCGCACGTCAAAATCGACATCGAAAACGGCAGATAAAACATCCGCGAGCAGCGCCAAATCGACTGCGGTGAAGAAAGCATCCTCTACAGCCGGCAAGAAGCCGGCGAAAAAAACCGCAACGGCGAAAAAGGCGGCAAAACCCAAGACCTCCGGAAGAAAAGCGGCTTGACCCATGGCCAAATCTGATTCTCTCGAACGCTATAAAGCCAAACGCGACTTTTCACTGACCAGCGAACCCGCCGAGGGCGGAAATGCCAACGAGACGGCACCGTCCTTTGTGGTACAGAAGCACTGGGCATCCCGCCTGCACTATGATTTCCGGCTCGAACTCGAGGGCAGCATGAAGAGCTGGGCCGTGCCCAAGGGTCCGAGCTTCGACCCTGCCGATAAACGCATGGCGGTCCACGTAGAAGACCACCCCATTTCTTACAATACTTTCGAAGGCGTAATTCCACCCAAACAGTACGGCGCCGGCAAAGTCATCATCTGGGATAAAGGCGTATGGGAGCCGCTGGGAGACGCGAAAAAGGACTATCGCGCGGGCAAGCTGAAATTCGCTTTGCATGGCCAGAAACTGCATGGACGCTGGACGCTGGTACGCATGCACGGAAAGAACGGGAAACAGGACCCGTGGCTGCTTATCAAGGAAAAGGACGAGTTTGCACGGGCGGCGTCGGAATTCAGTGTCGTGGACGAAAGGCCGGAAAGCGTGGCCGCAATAAGCGGCACACCAAAGAAGAAAGCCCCCGCGCGAAAGACGACTATCGACTCGGGTAAAAAAACGGCCAGGTCGGGCAAGAAAGCGGCTTTGCCCACCACCTTCAGGCCGCAGCTTGCAACGCTGGCCGACAGCCCGCCTGGCGACGCGCAGGACTGGCTTTATGAGATCAAGTTTGATGGCTACCGCCTACTGGCGCGCATACAGAAAAATAAAGTCCAGCTATTCACCCGGAACGGCCACGATTGGACCAACAAATTGTCGCGCCTTGCCAAGGACCTGGCCTCCTTGAAACTGCCCGACGGGTGGTATGACGGCGAGATCGTGGTCAACAATGCGCAGGGCTTGCCCGACTTCCAGGCACTGCAAGGAGCCTTCGACGACAGCAAGACGGAAACTATTGTGTATTACCTGTTCGACCTGCCGTTCTGCGATGGCTATGACTTGCGGGAATTGCCTCTGGTCGAGCGCCGCGCACAGCTGCAGGCGCTGCTCGCAGAAGAAGGAAGGAAAGCGTCGGGTCGGCGTCAAGTCGCCATCCCGGATTCCATCCGGTTCAGCGATACCTTTGACGTTGCCGCGCGCGACATCGTGGCGTCCGCCTGCAGGCTGGGCCTCGAAGGCGTAATCGGCAAAAGGAAAACGTCGTCCTATGTCTCGCGGCGATCGACTGACTGGATCAAGCTTAAATGCAGCCTGCGCCAGGAGTTCGTCATCGGCGGCTATACCCAACCCCAAGGCTCGCGGTCGGGCATAGGGTCGCTGCTGCTGGGTGTGCACGACGACAGCGGTGCGCTGCGCTATGCGGGCAACGTCGGCACGGGCTTCAATTCCAGAATACTGGCCGATATCCGGAAAAAGCTCGACAGCCTGCACAGCGCGACAAATCCATTTTCCTCATCCACGGGCATAGACAAGAAAGCCCAATGGGTCAAACCCGTACTTCTGGCCGAAGTTTCATTTGGCCAATGGACGAATACAGGGCGCATACGCCACTCCGTTTTTCACGGACTGCGCGCTGACAAACCAGCCGAAACCATTACGCGCGAGACCAGCATGCCCACCACACCTTCCACGCTTGGAAAATTGAAAGTCACAAATCCGGAACGCGTCATCGATGAGTCTACGGGTATCACCAAGATCGATCTCATCCGCTACTACGCGCTGGTCGCCCCGCTTATGCTGGAGCACCTCAAGGGCAGGCCTGTTTCGCTGGTGCGGGCGCCCGATGGCGTCAAAGGCCAGATATTCTTTCAAAAGCACCTGGAAACCAGCAAGATGACGGGCGTCAGGCTTTTACCGCAAGCACTCGATCCGGACCACGAACCTTTGATGGAAGTGGCCACCGCGCAGGGACTGGCAAGTGCCGCCCAGATGAATGTCATTGAATTCCACACATGGAACGCAGTCAAGACAGCCATAGGCAAGCCGGATCGCATGACTTTCGATCTTGATCCAGGCAAGGGCGTCGAATGGCCGGCCATGCAGGAAGCCGCTCTGGTGATGCGCGCATTTTTGAACGAACTCGGCTTGACCTCGTTCGTAAAGACCAGCGGCGGCAAAGGCCTGCACGTCATCGTCCCGGTGAAACGGCGCCATGACTGGGATACCGTCAAGGATTTCTCGCACGCCATCGTGGAGCACCTGGCCCGCACCCTGCCCAAACGCTACGTCGCAAAGAGCGGACCCCGCAACCGGGTGGGAAAGATATTCATCGACTATCTGCGTAATGGCTTTGGCGCCACGACAGCCTCCGCCTGGTCGGCACGCGCTCGTCCGGGCATGGGTGTTTCCGTTCCCATTTCCTGGGATGAGGTGGAAAAGATAAAAAGCTCCGCACACTGGCACGTACGGAACATCCACGAACGCCTGGATGTCGGCAACAGTCCCTGGGAAAACTATCAGGCCAGTGCAAAGACGCTCACTCCGGCGATGAAAACGCTGGGATTCAAGTAGGAGTCGCTCACTGGACCGGCCTGCTACAGGTTGGCGGCGTGATGCCGCAGATGGTCTTCGATAAAGGTGGCAATGAAAAAATAGCTGTGGTCGTAGCCGGGCTGCATGCGCAAATTCAGGGGAACATTGGCCGCTTGGCAGGCATCGGTCAACAGTTCGGGCTTGAGTTGCTCCTGCAGGAACTGGTCGGCGGTACCCTGGTCCACCAACAATTCCGGGCCGTTCCACCCGTGCTTCTGTATCAGCAGCGTGGCATCGTAATCCTCCCACGCAGCACGAACGCCGCCCAGATATCCGGTAAGCGCCTTTTCACCCCAGGGGCAACGGGTAGGCGACACAATCGGTGAAAAAGCAGAAATCGTCTTGAATTGATCGGGGTTTTTCAGGCCTATCGTCAGTGCCCCGTGGCCGCCCATGGAATGGCCGAAAATACCTGCGCGCGCGGGGTCGACCGGAAAATCCGTCGCGACAAGATCAAAGAGTTCCCTGGTGATGTACGAATACATGCGATAGCCCTTGGACCAGGGGGCTTCTGTGGCGTCGACGTAGAAACCGGCACCCACCCCGAAATCGTAGCTGTCGGCATCGCCCGGATAATTCAGCCCCCGCGGGCTTGTGTCGGGCGTAACGATCGCGATGCCGAGTTCAGCCGCCATGCGCTGAGCGCCGGCTTTGACGATGAAGTTCTCTTCGGTGCAGGTCAGTCCGGATAGCCAGAACAGGACAGGCACGGGCCCTTGTTCGGCCGCTGGAGGCAAGTACACGCCAAAGCGCATGGCACAGCCCGTTTCGACGGAGTCGTGACTGTACACGCCCTGCTGCCCGCCAAAGCTTTTGTTCTGCGAAATGGTTTTCATGGTCATTTTTTGTTCCGAAGTTGTAGCCGATAAGAAAGCGGCCCATATGTCGCCACGCAGCGACATATGGGCCCCAAGACGATGTGATGTCAGAACGTGACGACCGACCGGATGGACGTACCGTCTTTCATCAGCTGGAAGGCATCGTTGATCTTGTCTATCGGCATCACATGGGTGATGAGGTCGTCGATATTGATCTTGCCCTCCATGTACCAATCCACGATCTTGGGCACATCGGTGCGGCCGCGGGCGCCGCCGAAGGCCGAACCTTGCCATACGCGTCCGGTGACCAGCTGGAATGGCCGCGTGGCGATTTCCTGGCCCGCTCCGGCGACGCCGATGATGGTGCTCTTGCCCCAGCCTTTATGTGCACATTCAAGCGCCTGACGCATAAGCTTGACGTTACCGATGCATTCGAAGGTATGATCGGCGCCGCCTTTTGTGAGGCCGACCAGGTACTGGACCAGGTCGCCTTCGACTTCATTGGGATTCACAAAATGGGTAAGACCGAATTTTCGGGCCAGCGCTTCGCGGGCGGGGTTGATGTCGACCCCTACGATCATGTCGGCACCCGCCATGCGCGCGCCCTGGATCACGTTCAGGCCTATGCCGCCCAGCCCAAAGACAATGACGTTATCGCCGGGCTGCACCTTGGCCGTATTGATGACGGCGCCTATGCCGGTTGTGACGCCGCAGCCGATATAGCAGACTTTTTCGAATGGCGCATCTTCACGGATTTTTGCCAGAGCGATCTCGGGCACGACCGTGTAATTGGAAAACGTTGAGGTGCCCATGTAGTGAAGCACTTCCTTGCCGCCCATCTTGAAACGACTCGTGCCATCCGGCATGACACCGCGCCCTTGCGTTTCGCGTATGGCCTGGCACAGGTTGGTCTTGCGCGACAGGCAGTACGAGCAGGTCCGGCACTCGGGCGTATACAGGGGAATCACATGGTCACCCGGTTTCAGCGTAGTGACACCGGCGCCTACTTCAACAACCACACCGGCGCCCTCGTGCCCCAGAATAGCCGGAAACAAGCCCTCGGGATCCTCGCCGGAAAGCGTGAATAAATCGGTGTGGCAGACTCCCGATGCTTTGATCTCGACGAGGACTTCGCCGGCACGCGGTCCCTCGAGTTGTACGGTTTCGATACTAAGCGGAGCGCCGGCCTTGGTGGCTACTGCTGCACGTACGTCCATGTGTGAATCCTCGTTTGTTGAATTGGCCTTGCGAGGCGGCATAGCCGCCCCCTTCGAAGCAAAAGCTAGAGCTTATCTTGATTTCGCGACATGCGTGGCGATTGCATCCATGAGCGGCGGCGACAGGCAGTCGTAGGGAGGAAGACCCAGGTCTTCCAGGCGCGCCCGTATCGCGCCCATCTGCTCTGGCGGCGTACCGGTCTCGATGATGGACGACACAAAGGCCGCGAATTCGGGGGCGGCCCAGCCACTTTGGGGAGACCGCTCGGTATGAACGAAGTCCAGGCCATAGAATGGGTGATTCGGGTTTTCGATGCGTCCGAACATGTGAACGCCGCAACCGCTGCACGCGTAGCGCTGAATCGCCGCCGACGGATCGACAACTTTCAGCTTGTCTTCATTGGCCGTAACGCTGACAGCGTCTTTCGACACTACTGCGACCTGCGAAAATAGGGCGCCGGCGGGCTTCCAGCATTTTGAACATCCGCAAACATGATTGTGCGCGGTCTGCGAATTGATGGTGACTTCTACTTTGTCGTTGGCGCAATCGCACAGCAAAGTGCCGCCGGAAAACCCCGGCGTTGCAGGCTGAATGCCATTATCAACAGCAGGATGGATGCTTATACTCATTTATGTCTCCTGATACGCGTCTTGGACCGTCCGGCTCGTCGTAGAGAGAGCCGTGGATGAATGGCTATTCTTGCCAGCCCTGGGCTACCTAGCAAAAACCAAGCCCGTTTGGACGCATGGTGGAAATAGGATACGCCGCGCAATTCGGTATCGTTCCCGAAGCGATGGCGAGACATCATGCTCAGTTATTGAACATGACTGCATCCCGGGATTGGCTTGGCGTTCCGCTCAAAAAGTTGACCGTCCAGCGCCCGACGCTCCAGCTGTAGATACTGTTGCTCTACATTTTTTTTATGCACGGTATCGTACATGAGCCACTGCTCGAATCGCGGCAGCTGCGAAGACTCGGCGGCCATACCCAGACTGATCCCCGCCTGGAAGGTTTGTTTGACGACGCTTTCCAGCGCCGTCAGGTAACTGCTTAAATTGTCCAAATCGTCCAACGATGAAACCGGACCTTCGCCGGGAACCACCAATATGGGCTTGCGGATCTTGATATCTTCCAGCGCAGCCAACCAGGTGGGAATATGCGCGTCTTTGGCATCCGGGATACGGTCGATCGACACGAGTCCGCCGGCAAACAGGATGCCGGATTTGCGATCGATCACGCCGATGGAGCCCGGCGACGAACTGCGCCCGTAATGGATAATGTCCAGTTGGCGGCCCGCAACCTCTATCGTCGTATCGCCGTCCAGCGTTCGCGTTGGCACCGTAACCTTGGTGCCGCTCATTTCTTCGGCGCCCAATATGCTGTTGAGCTTCTTCAGGCATTTGTGGCAGCGCTGGGCGATAAGTCCGGCGACGTCATGGTGCGCAAGAATCGGAACACCCTGTAGCGCGAGTGTGCCGTTTCCAAAAACAAATGCGGGGTTCTGATGGGTGTTGATAGCGAGCACGATGGGCTTCGCCGTCAGACGTCCAATTACGGCAACCAGGTCCTGGGCATACCGGGCGCTCGTGCCGGTGTCAATCACGATAACGCCCTCCTCGCCGACGATGATTCCCTGGTTGCCCACTACGCCGCGATTTTCAACTGCGGGCTCGCTGTTCTCGCCGACTACCGCATAAACCCCCGGCGCCAACTCCTGTAAAGAAGGAACCCGCGACCCATAGGCCTGTACTGGCACGGCACAGGCGAGCGCCACCCATACGGCGATACTTCGCAATAATGGCATGGCTTTTGCTATGAAAACATGTAACGGCTTGCCTGACTCGTCGCAGGTTACGAACCGGTCTGTCATCGAGATATATCGCTTTTAGGGGAAAACATGAAGCGTCTACCGTCCACTTTCTTTTCGCTGTTCGTAGCAAGCGTTATGCCAATTACAGCGTCGGCTGCCGCTGCATCAGCCGCCGCGCCCGCAAGCGACTTCCCCACTACCACGCGCGTGGAATATGTTCTGGAGTGCATGAAAGCCCATCCGGGGAAGAATTACGAATCCTTCTACAAGTGTTCGTGCGCCATCGACGAGATAGCCAAACAGACCGTGTTTGATGAGTACGCTGAAATATCCACGGCATTCAAATACCTCAGGTTGGGGGGCGAGCGTGGAGCCGAATTCCGCGACCCCGAGCAGGTCAAGATGATGGCCAAGAAATACAAGGACATCGAAACAAGAGCCGCCAATGCCTGTTTCCTTAAATAGCAGGCTTGCGGCGCTGCTGCTTACGGGCCGTCAGTGCCTTGCCGCCCTTGCCATCTCGGCCCCGCTTGCCGTTGGCGCTGCCGAAAACCCGGTACAGTCCATTGCAATAATGGATTTCGAACTGCTCGACAGCACGGGTGAAACCGACAAAGATGCCGAGCAGAAGCTGCGCCTGGCCAAGATTACCCAGCAATTACGCCACGAGATCGCCGACAAGAAACTGTACACGGTGGTTGACAACGCACCGGCTGCAACTCTCATCAAGGATCTACAGCAGCGTTTCAATCTGTATAGCTGCAACGGCTGCGATGTGGAAATCGGGCGCGCGCTGCACACCAACCGTGTCCTGACCGGGTGGGTGCAGAAAGTCAGCAACCTGATCTTGAACATCAACATCCAGGTTCGCGACGTGGAAAGGGGCAATATCGTCCTGAACAAATCGGTGGATATCCGGGGCAATACCGACCAAACGTGGAGCCGCGGCATACGCTATATGGTCCGCAGCATGGTCGAGAAAAACCAGGCAGGGCTATAGCGACCTTCAGCCCTTATTCGGGAGCGACCGCCAATGACGCGTCGAAGACAAGGTCGTTGGAGTCCTGGGCCCGTGCCGTTAACACGCCTTCCGCTTGCGGCGTGAAGTAGAACCTGAAATTGGGATTCTCGCTGATGCCGAAGTCCACATCGGCGGTCATGATGGGCGTGCCCGCGTATGCCACTTCCAGTCGGCGCACGTAATGGGGCGGTTCGTACAGCCGTGTCGCCTGGTCCATGACCATGCCTGATGCGTTCGGATGGCGTATCATCAACTGGGCCATCGCAGGCTGGTTCAGCTTGGGATGGTCCTGCGTCATCAGTTTCATCTTGCCCAGATTGTCTTCGCCGCCGGGCGCCCTGTTTGCGGGAGCCGAACAGCCGCCTGAAGCCTTCACATATGTCTTGGTCATGGCCAGTTCGCCATCATTGGTTTCAACGATTGCGCGCACATAGGTGTACTGCTCTACCCTCACCCTCGTTTCGATGTCGGCAATGCCGCTTGCTGGCGTCAGGTGAAAGACCGCCGCGAGCGGCGCCGGATTATCGTCCACGATGAGGTGTATGGTCTTGATATAGCGTTGCCGCGTCTGGGGAATGAGAGCATTGATCGATACCGGTACAACGGCGGCATCTTGTGCCCGTTTTGGCGCCGTAAGACGGATCAGTTGATCGCCGTCGTCGCTGATGGGCTTGTCCTGGAACAAGCCCACACGCAGTTTTTGCCACATTGGACTGTCAGGCGGCGAATCGGGCGCCGCCGCGAACGACAGCATCGGCGCCAGTATGATAATGGCCGCCATGCTTTTCAGAAGTCTCTCGCACAGCCTGTTCATTTTGGATCTCCCGATACCTGATGTCGTTGTACTGCGATTGGTAAACCCGATCAAGCAAATCATTCTTCCCATTCCAGTTCGGTAAACGCCGCTGTCACGTTCTGTCGATGAGAACCGTCGAACAGCAGCCATTGCGACGGATTGGCAGCGCCGATTTCGGTCGTCGCCTGCTGTATGGACCGCTTGTCCTTTAGTGCAGCGCGTACGTCTGCCCGCAATTGGCGCAGATACTGTTGCTGAGGCTTCATTGCCGCCGGCCAGTCGGTGCTGACCGGCCCATGGCCTGGCACGACCAGCCTGGCCGGGATATCAGCCAGACTTTCCATGGTGGACAGCCACCCCGACAGCTTGCCGTCGAGCGAGGGAACGCGCTCGCGAAACACCAAATCGCCTGCCCATAGGGTGCTGGTGGTTTCGTCCAGGACTGTTAAATCATTGTCTGTGTGAGAAGCAGGCCAAGCCTGGATAATGAGCTTGCGCTCGCCCAGGTCAAGCTCGAGCGTCTCCTTTACCTGCAGGCTGGGGGGAACAAGAATACTTTGCCGGGCCAGGTCGGGACCGATTGTGCGTTCCAGATACTTGGCATAGTAGCCACCTCGGGCACGCATCGATGCAGCAAGCTTGTGGTGGCCGATAAATTCCGCCTGGTCGGCCGCAAACGCGGCATTTCCATACACATGATCGGGATGAACGTGGGTATTGATCACATAGCAAACGGGCAATGAAGTCCGCACGCTGATTGCCGCGCGCAAGGCTTTGCCTTCTGCATAGCTTCCACCAGTGTCGATTACGGCCACGCATTCGCCGCCCATGATAAAGCCCACATTGGCGATCGCTCCGTAATTCCAGGGTAAAGCGTTTTCATGCACACCCTCATGCACGAAGACTCCGTCAGCCACTTCCCGTACGGACAATGGCTCATCGGCGCCCAATGCCGCAGGCGAGATTGCACCGCAGAACAGCGGCGCACAGAGCCATTTTGCAAGGCCGGCAATCCGCCGCATCGGCCATGCCGGAATGGTCAGTGATTCATGCGGGCGCTGGTTTGCATCCTCCATTTCCTGTCCTTGGTCGGTGTCGGGCCCTGTGACCGTTGCAATAGCCGTGCCAACACGATTGTGACCACTGCAAAAAGTCGGGCCGGGCAAATGCGATGGAATGTGTTGACGAAACGGAACACAAGATCAGCCGCGTTGTTCAGGTGGCAGGACATTCTCGGGACCGATGTGCTGCCGAAATGAGTGCGCACTTGGCGCTCACCGTCGGGCCAGACCCAATATTGACCCTGATATCGCTATTGGCATGATACGTGCTTGATTGACCGTGCAACATGCCGTCGGGGTGCTATAGCGCTGAACTGGATTTCATCTCTCATATGCCTCGCCGTATAACCACATCGGAGGTAGACATGTCTCTTAAGGTAACTCTGAAAACCGCGTTATGCATCGCCGGGGTCGTCATGGCAACCGGCACAGCACAGGCAGACCCCATGCTTGATAAAGCGGCTGCCGATCCGGCCAATTGGGCCATGCAAGCCGGAAACATCTCCAATCATCGCTATAGCGAACTCAAACAGATCACCAGCGAAAATGTCAAAGACCTCCAGGTAGCCTGGACGTTCTCGACAGGCGTGTTGCGTGGACACGAAGGCGGTCCTTTGGTGATCGGCGACACTATGTATGTGCACAGCCCTTTTCCCAACAAGGTCTATGCCATCAATCTCGAAGATCAGACCATGATCTGGAAGTACGAGCCCAAACAGGACCCCTCGGTGATCGCAGTGATGTGTTGCGATACGGTGAATCGGGGGCTGGCATATGGCGATGGCAAGATCATCCTGCAGCAGGCCGACACGACTCTTGTGGCACTTGACGCGAAAACGGGCGAGGAAGTATGGAAAACCGTGAATGGCGATCCCAAGAAGGGAGAAACCAACACCAACGCTCCCCATATCTTCAAAGATAAAATCCTTACCGGCATCAGCGGCGGCGAATTCGGGGTGCGTGGTCACTTGACCGCTTACGACCTGAAAACCGGCAAAGAGGTCTGGAAGGGTTATTCAGTCGGACCCGATGAAGAAATGCTGTTCGATCCAGAAAAAACGATGACCTGGACGGACGGCAAGATGGCGCCTGTCGGCAAGGACTCCTCACTCAAGACTTGGGAAGGCGACCAGTGGAAGATCGGCGGCGGCACGACCTGGGGCTGGTTCAGTTACGATCCGGAGACCAACCTCGTCTATTACGGATCAGCCAACCCGGGCACCTGGAACCCCAAGCAGCGTCCTGGCGACAATAAGTGGTCCATGTCCATAATTGCGCGCGATCTGGATACCGGTGTGGCCAAATGGGTCTATCAAATGACTCCCCATGACGAATGGGATTACGACGGTGTCAATGAAATGATACTGGCCGACATCAAAGTCAAGGGCCAGGATCGCAAGGCGCTGGTTCACCTGGATCGCAACGGTTTCGGCTACACGCTGGACCGCGTGACCGGCGAACTGCTCGTGGCCGAGAAATTCGACCCGACCGTCAACTGGGCCACCCATGTCGACATGAAAACCGGCCGTCCACAAGTCGATGCCAAGTACAGCACTTTGCAGAATGGTGAAGATGTCAACACCAAAGGCATCTGCCCGGCCGCCCTTGGCACCAAAGACCAGCAGCCCGCTGCCTACTCGCCCAAAACCGGCTTGTTCTACGTACCGACCAACCACGTCTGCATGGACTATGAGCCGTATCAAGTCGAGTACATCGCCGGACAGCCTTATGTGGGCGCGACACTGTCCATGTATCCGACTCCGGGCAGCCATGGCGGCATGGGCAACTTCATCGCCTGGGATGCCGGCACCGGCAAAATCGTCTGGTCCAAGCCCGAGAAGTTTTCGGTCTGGAGCGGCGCCCTGGCGACCGCCGGCGATGTCAACTTCTACGGAACGCTCGAAGGCTTCATCAAGGCAGTCGATAACGATGGCAAAGAACTGTGGAAATTCAAGACCCCATCAGGCGTGATCGGAAATGTCACCACCTGGGAACGCAACGGCAAACAGTACATCGGCGTCTTGTCGGGTATTGGCGGTTGGGCCGGTATCGGCCTTGCAGCGGCTCTTGAAAAACCCACCGACGGCCTGGGAGCTGTGGGCGGCTATAAAGATCTGGCACGGTACACCGAACTCGGCGGCGTGCTGATGGTCTTTGCGCTTCCCGACAGTGTCATAAACCAGACCAAGGTCGCAGCCAAGTAAGCGCCCCGTCGCAGCCGGCATCTGTCCGATCCGGCTGCCTTCGATGCTGTTTCACGGAAGGGAAAACTGGCATGGCGGCGCACGCCGCCACGCCAGTACTTTATTAAGGATATGTCGGTATGTTGTCACGTTTCACCCTGATCAACGCAAGCCTGCTCGTTGCGGTCGCCTGTTCGATGTCCGCTCATGCCATCGCAAACAATGACGGTGCCGCGGACAAGCCAGCCCCCGAGTCTTCCACCGCGCAAGGCAAGGCTTCCGCAGATAAAAAACTGTACACCGTCGTCGACAAGAATCACGTCGACGAAAACACACTGGAGGGCTGGAAAACCTGGCGTGCGCTTTCTTGCGCCCGTTGTCATGGCGCCCAGCAAGAGGGTATGGTGGGGCCTTCGTTGATAGAAAGCCTAAAAACAATAAGCAAATCAGATTTCGAACATACGATAAAAGAGGGACGCGTCGAAAAAGGCATGCCACCCTTCGGGGGCGTACCGCGTGTCGTGGAGAATATCGACAATCTTTACGCCTACCTGAAGGGCCGCTCGGAGGGGGATATCGCACCCGGCCGGCTTGAGCCTATCAAATAACATCATCGATGCAATCCGGACATGTGAAACCGGCTATGGAGAGGAAGTCATCCATGCATTCAAGATCATATCGAACCATCGCGCTGCGCGCCGCCGGAGCCATGGTGGCCACTGTCGTGGCCTGCTCTGCCAATGCGGAGCAAAAGGCTCCCGTTGAAGCACAAGAAAAAGTACTTCGGGTTTGCCAGGATCCAAAGAACCTGCCAATGTCGGATGAGCAGCAGCGAGGCTTCGAGAACAAGATAGCCGCTCTTTTCGCCAAGAAGCTGGGCTGGAAACTGGAACACACCTGGTCACCGCAGCGCATAGGTTTCATACGCAATACCTTGCGAGCGAAGATTCCCGATACCGACAGGTATAAATGCGACCTGGTAACCAGCGTCTCTCCGTCCTTCGAAATGGGCATAGCGACCAAGCCCTACTTCACATCCACATATGCCATGGCCTATGTGAAAGGCAAAGGACTGGATGCTATTCGTACCCCGCAGGATATCCACAAGCTGGACAAAGCGACTCTGGACAAACTCAGGATCGGTATCTTCACTGGTACGCCCGCAGCCGACTGGCTGGTAAAAAACAAGCTTACCAAGCAGATGGTGTCGTATCAATTGCAGACCGGCGATCCCGATCAATACCCGGGCCAGATCATCGAAAACGACCTGACCTCCGGCAAAATCGATATAGCAATTGCCTGGGGTCCGATCACGGGCTACTTCGCGAAAAACACCCAAGACGTGCCTGTCGAAGTAATTCCTTTTCCCGCCAATGCTGACGGCATCAGGTATGGCTTCAGCATTGCGATGGGAGTTCGGCATGGCGAGCAGGAATTCCGCGACCAGATCAACACGCTTATCGATACGAGCCAGCCAGAGATCAATGCAATTCTCCAGGAGTACAGCGTACCGTTAATATCGCCGGCAACGCCCACGAACAAAGTCACTGCTTCCTGATGGATGATCGCCCTGCGTGGCTGGGCATGCGGGGCAAGGAGCGTGAACCTATGATGCGCCTGAAATTGAAGTATCGAAACTGCATGCTGCTGGTTGGGCTCGCGACGGCGATCCTCTGCCAGATCATCTCCGTCGCAGCAGCGCAAGAGCTCACTATTGCCGAAAGGACGCTGTTCCTGGATAAGCACTTCAGCGATACCGGAAAACAGGAAATCGATTACCTGTTCCAGCAGAAGGCCGGCGATATTGCCGGCTTCAGTGGCAAGGCGACGGTAGAGGTGCATGGAAGCCATCCTGACGGAACGGCATCGGTCACCACCCGGTTCCTGTCGGACGAGCATGCGGTTCCAATTCCGCCGATCGAGCATGCAGCGGGCAATCCGGTAATCCTCGGCTTTCTGGAAAGCGATATTGCAAAAATGAAGCGCCTGACCGGTGGTTCGACCAACTATTTTCGCAAGCGTATCCGGCTCGCGCTTGCTGCGACCGATGTGCGCATCCGTGAAATCTCTGTTCGCTACAAGGACCGGAATGTCCCGGCAAAGGAAATTACTGTCTTCCCGTATACGGAAGAGCCCCAGAGAAAACGTCTGGGCCAGTACGCTCAGAAGGCGTATGTTTTCATCACCAGCGTAGCGGTACCCGGAGAGGTCTACTGCATGTTTACGATGTTGAGCGGAAGCATGGACCAGGCGGCCGATTCCAGCATGACAATTGTTGGTGGCGATCCGAAACAATGTAAATCACAAAACTAAACACACGTTCTCTTGGAAATAGTCGTATCGGACCGCAAATCGGGACTGCATCGTGAGAATTTTCATCTTTGAGCACACCCGCGCAGCTATGCCCGGCATAGCGATGCCCGGCATAGCTGCGCCCGGCGTCGTCACGCCGGACGGCAACGGCGCCTCATCCTTTTCCGGGTTTCGCGGCGATATTATGCTGCGTTCCCTGCTGACCGATATTTCGAGCATTGATGCCGTCGACGTAATAACCTTGCAAGGCTCGGCGCCGCAACGTTCGAATAGCAGCATGCTCCAAGGCGCAGGTCCCGAAGAATACCTGGAGGCCATAGACGACTGTATCGCACAGGCCGACGCAGTCTGGCCCCTGGCGCCCGAATCGCATGGGCTGCTGGAAGCCATCTCGAATAAAACGATTCAGCATAAAAAGATACTACTCGGCAGCACCGGCGCCGCGGTCAGCGCGGCTGCCAGCAAATACCATAGTGCATTGACACTGCAAGCCCACGGCATCCGGGTGGTCCCCACTTACCGGGTTCAGGCGTCCCTGCCGTCCGATCCGCATGGCTGGGTGGTAAAGCCGGACGACGGTGCGGGATGCTCCGACACCCACATTTTTTTGCACTCGAAAGCCGCAGTCGAATGGATAGCCGCGCATCAACAGGGCGACTACGTATTGCAACCATATATAAGCGGGCGGCCATGCAATTTATCGTTGCTGTGCCGCGACGGGGAGGTATTGCTCATGGCATGCAACGATCAGCGCGTGGCCGTGTCCGACAACCAGTTCCATTACATGGGCAGCGTCGTCAATAGTTTCGATGACGCCCATGGAGAACTAAAGAGCCTGGCCCTGCGCGTGCTTGCTGCCATCCCGGGCCTGTGGGGCTACGTCGGCATCGATTTCATCGTGACAGAGGACGGTCCGGTGGTGCTGGAGGTAAACCCCCGCATGACGGTATCCCACGTCGGTCTGCATGCTGCAATTGGCGTCAATCCCATCCAGATCATGCTGGATACCATCAGCGGCACTACATGCAGCACTCCGGCGATCAGCAGAAACCGGCAGATCAGCGTCGATATCGGTGCTCGCCAAAGCAGCCGCCATGTCATTGAATAGAATGAAGAAACCGCCACGCGCTGCGGATACACGCCTGTAACATTGATAACAATCTAAGCGATGGCTTTCCAGGGCGAAATCGTATACCGTAGTGCTTTCAAGCTCATCATCCTTACCGGGGCAGCATTTCATAGAACCCCGGATGGTTCGATCAAAGAGTAAGGAGACAAAATGGTAAGCGTGCACAGTCATGGCGCCCGCGTACGCGAGGTAGTCCAATCTTCGGCAGCCCCCTATTCGCGCGTACCGGCTCATATTACCGAGTCCTGGATCCGGTGTGTCAGCGAATACCAACTCGATCCCACGAACCCTCATGAACTCTATGTGGTCGCAAACCAGGAACTGCTGGAGCGGCAAGAGCTGGTCGCCCCCGTAATGCGGGTAGCCAAAAGCGAAATGACCGTCCTGTTCCAGCAAATCGCCAAGTCCGACTACGCCATTATGCTGACTGATACCGAAGGCGTGCTGTTGAACTTCTTTGGCGATCCCGGTTTTACGCATGCAGCATCAAAATCGGGGCTTATGCCCGGCGCCGTCTGGTCTGAACGATTCCAGGGCACCAACGGCATGGGCACATGCCTTGCGGAACAACGTCCCATGATGATCCACCAGGACGATCACTTCCTGTTCCGCAACACTGGGCTGACCTGTGCAGCCGCACCCATCTTTGACTGGCGAGGCAAGATTCTGGCTGTGCTGGACGCCTCCGGGGAAACCCACAGGGTTCCCAGCCATGTGCTGGATCTGGTCAACATGACGGTCCAGGAAATCGAAAACAAGATATTCGTCAACGAGTTCTCCGGCCGCCAGCTGTTCACATTCCACAGCCGTCCAGAGTTCGTCGGCACCTTGAACAAAGGCATTATTGCGCTCGACACCGACAGCTGTGTGCTGGCCGCCAGCCGCAACGCCCTGGCGCAACTGGGCGTCACATCGGACGAAATTGTCGGCCAGCCTCTGGACGCTTTTTTTAACGTATCGTTCAAGTCGCTGCTGCGTCAGAGTCAAAAACATGGGCCAGCGCCGTTTATTGTGTTCGACGCCCGCCATGGACGCCGTTTCTTCGCAACAGCACTTAACGGACAAGCCGATACTAAATCCCCGTTGCAGGTTTTCGCCACGCAAGTGGCCGCGCCGGCTCTCAGCAACGTGCCGGCATCCGGCCGACGGTGGCCGCTGGACGAACTGCAGCGCAGCCACGACGCACAAATGGAACACAACATCCAGACCGCCATGCGCGTCTTTGATCGCGATGTCGCCATTTTGCTTTGCGGTGAAACCGGAACGGGCAAAGAGCTGTTTGCAAAAGCCATACACTTGTCCAGCAATAGGGCCGATCAGCCCTACGTGGCAATCAACTGCGCCTCCATCCCTGAACAACTGATCGAAAGCGAGCTGTTCGGATACAAGTCCGGCGCCTTTACCGGGGCAAGCAAAGAAGGCCAGGTCGGCAAAATCTTCCAGGCCAATGGCGGCACATTATTCCTCGATGAAATTGGCGATATGCCGCTGGCGCTTCAAACGCGGTTGCTTCGCGTGCTGGAGGAACGGGAGATTGCTCCACTAGGCGGAAAGGCGCCGGCCAAGCTGGATATCCGGCTAATCAGTGCGACGCACTGCGACCTGCCCGAAAAAATTGCCAACAATCTGTTCCGCGAAGATCTGTACTATCGCATTCAGGGCGTCACGCTCACGCTGCCGCCGCTACGCGAACGGGCCGATCGCAAGGAATTGATCCAGTTCGTGCTGGACCAGGAATCACTGGACGACGACACTGTCACAATAAGCGACGAACTGATGAACATCCTGGATCGCCACCGGTGGCCAGGCAATATCAGGCAACTGCGCAATGTTTTGCGTGTCATGGTTGCACTGCGCGACGGAAATGTGCTGACGCCTGAATGTCTGCCGGCTGACTTCTTTGTCGGGCCCAAGGCGGACCCGGCGGCCGCTGCCCCGGTTACCTCAAGTCTTCTCAACCCGCTGGAACTTGCCGAGCGCGAAGCATTGATCCAGGAGCTGCGGATTTCACACTGGAACTTGAGCAAACTGGCACGGCAGCTGAAAGTAAGCCGCAACACGCTTTACAGAAAGCTTGAACGGCTGGACATCAATGTTGCCTCACGCGAGGCGTGCTGAAGGCCTATATAGCGAGCACAAGCCAAAAGACTTGCGGAATAATGAATTGCACCCCAAAGGCTGGATGCCGATCCAACCTTTGGGGTGTTTTTCATGACCAGAGCGACGCCCGGGCCATCCATTTCTCTTTATGGTCCTTTACCTGATGACCACGCCCCACGGACGTACGCCGACAGTAATGTCTTTGAGCTTGACGTTCTTTTCGGTATCGATCACCGATACGCTGTCGGATCGGCCATTTGCAACATACAGCTTCTTGCCATCGGGGGTAATGGCCATATTCCATGGCCGCTGCCCAACCGGCACCGTCTCGATGATTTTATTGCTTGCGGTGTCAATTACCGACACAGTTCCATCACCGCCGTTGGATATATAGACGCGTTTGCCATCCGGATGCACCGTAACGCCATTGGCGCGTGTTCCGCCTTTCAGATGGGTGAGCACCTTGTGGCTGGCCATGTCGATGACGTAGATCTCGTTGCTGTTCTCGGCTGCTACATAGGCGCGGCTACCGTCCGGTAGGAAGCCGATACCCCGCGGGCGGTCGCCAATCTTCAACTGGGCGACCTGTTTGCGTGTCGTGAAATCGATGATATCCAGCGCGCCTCCGTCCTCGGCGCTTACAAGCATCGTTTTACCGTCGGGACTGAAGACTGCATGCTCGGGATTTTCACCCTGAACCTTGATATTCGAGACCAGCTTGTTGCTCTGGGTATCGATAATCGCCACTTCGTCGTTCTCTTCGACTGCGGCGGCGATCCAGCGACCATCGGGAGATACATAGACGCCCTCCGGGGATTTTCCGAGATCGACGGCCGGTCCGAGCTTGCGCGTTTTCGAATCGATCAGCTGCACACTGTTATTGGGCTGGTCGCTGACATATAGCCAATCGCCACTAAAGGCCAAGCCCCGCGGCTTTTTTCCGGCCGGCATATCGCCGACCACCGTATCGGTGGCCGTATCGATGATCGAGATCGTGCCCGACCCCTCGTTGGGAACGTAGGCAAATGGCTCAGCCAGGGCCAGCGCTGAAAACGACATCAATCCTATTGCGGCAAGATGCTGGAAGTGTGGGCGTCTCATCAGTTTGTCTCCAATCCATTTTTTAGAAATACGCTATTACCGTTACGGGGAACAACGCGGCAACATTCGCGAAAAGACCCGATCGCGATCGATAAACAAGTGCTTCAACCCCGCAAGCACATGCACAACAACCAGTACAAGCAACAACCAGGAAGCCACCTTATGGGTCTGGTTGAAAATTGCATAGATGAATTTGTCTTCGAAGCCCCAGGGAGGGAACGTGATCACGTTAAAAAACTTGACGCCCCACTTGCTGTAGTTGGACGCGATATAACCCGACAGGGGCATGACGATCATGAGGACATAAAGCAGGATATGGGTTGCCGAAGCGACACGCTGCTGAAAGTGCGGAATGGTGTCAGGCAGCGGCGGAGGCTTGTGTGTAAGCCTCCAACCCAGGCGAAAAAGGATCAGCAGTCCGATGAGGATGCCGACGCTTTTATGCAGATTGACGAAATAGCTGCGCTCGGGTACGCCCCGTGGGATTTCTTCCAGGTACCATCCGAACGCGAACTGACAAATCAATAGAACCGCAACAACCCAATGCAATAGTATTGCCGTACGGGTGTACTGTTGAACCATCACACCATCCCCCTTCTTTGTTGCCTGATTGTTTTTCTGGTTGTGCCATGTACTATGCGCGCTCCTGGTCTTTGATCGCCAGGCGTAAAGCCTTGTGAATCAGTGGGTCTGCGGGGGTATGGGTTCCCCTGTTGACCCACTTTACGTCGGCCCGCGGCAAAGCCTGCGTCAGCCGAATGACGTTATCCGGCGGACAAATCCAATCATGGGTGCCGTGCACAATAACGGGAGCGACTCCGATGCGTTGCGCTGCACGAAAAATTTCTTGTTCGTTGACGAAGCAAGCTTTCGAAAGATAGTGAGACTGCACCCGATACTTCTCCAACCCCCCCGTTTGCCGTGGTCTTTGCGAACGTGCTTGTTTTCCCAGCATGGCCGCCATGACCGCATCCTCGTAACGCTCCCAACGTGCCGCGGCATCTTCTGCTATGACGGGGGTTCCAGAAAGCAAGCGATGAGTCAATGTGGGCAGAACCGCTATGCTTTCGGCAATACTCATGCTCGCAGTCAGATCATTCCATGCCATCGGCACCAAAGCCTTCAGCTCCTGGAAAAACCAGTTCAACTGCTCTTCGCCGGGCAAGAAAACGCCGCGCAAGACCATGCCATGTATTGAAGCAGGATACGTGCCAGCATAGAGCAGTCCCAGCATAGCGCCCCATGATCCGCCAACCACCAGCCATGTCGAAATTCCCAGATACCGCCGCAGCCGGTCGATATCTTCGACGAGATCCTGCGTCGTATTACAAGCCAGACCTCCTTTCGGCGTGCTGCGGCCGCAGCCGCGCTGGTCAAACAGCACCACCCTGTGCCTGGACAAGTCGAACCATTCCAACATTGCGCTATTGCATGAGCTGCCCGGGCCGCCATGCAAGACCACCGCTGCCGCCGCGTTCGGGTTTCCGAACTGGGCGTAATACAGCTGATGACCGTCTCCAACATCCAGTGTGCCTTCCGCAAACGGAACAGCCATGCATTCCCTCTCTCTCGTTATATTTGTTCAGACTTGTGTCAGCAACGACACACATGCTCCGTTTGTGAAACAAGCTGCTACGGCGACTAACTTTCGACATTCTGCCGCTAAAAGTGCTTTTTTAACGATAACCCTTTTTGCTTATCACCATTGCTTGACAAAGGAAGGCCGCGTGATATTATCAAATGGACTGCAGCGATTACAGCGGGACAGCAATAGTTAACGCAGTCGTCGATCTTTAGAAAAGTCACACAAACTTTGGATAGGAGCTGCCATGAAATGGAGTAAACCCGAGTTTTCCGACCTGCGTTTTGGCTTTGAAATCACCATGTACATTGCCAATCGTTGATACGATCTTAATATCGCGAACAGCGCGGCGCTAGTAGAAACCAGCGCCGCGCTTTTTTGTCGGACGCATTATGAAAGTCATTGTTCTAGGTTCTGCCGCCGGCGGCGGATTTCCGCAGTGGAACTGCAATTGCCCCAACTGCGATGGCATACGCAAAGGAACCATTCAGGCCCAAGCCCGTACTCAATCATCCATTGCCGTTTCCGACAACGGCACAGACTGGGTACTGATCAATGCTTCGCCAGACATACTGGCTCAAATTCGAGCCGCACCAGCGTTGCAGCCAGGGCGCACCATACGCGACACGGGAATAGCCGCCGTCATGCTTATGGACGCGCAAATCGACCACGTCACCGGCCTGCTCATGCTGCGCGAGGGAAACAGCATACCGCTGTACTGCACCGAATCCGTGTGGGAAGACCTCTCCACCGGGCTGCCGCTATCCAAGGTGCTGTCCCACTATTGCGGCATCAACCGGCAGGCGCTACTGACCGGCTCGGGCCAGATGCAGCCCATCCAGGTGCCCGGCGTCGCCAACATCAGCTTCACTGCCCTGGCGCTCAAAAGCAAGGCACCCCCCTATTCGCCGCACCGAAATGCACCCCAGCCCGGCGACAACGTGGGGCTGCTCATCGAAAACACGGTAAACGGCAAGAAGCTCTTTTATGCGCCCGGCCTCGGCGAAATCGAACCCCACATCATGGACGCGATGCGCGAGGCGGACTGCGTCATGGTCGACGGCACGCTCTGGACCGGCGACGAAATGATACGCCTGGGCCTGTCGAAGAAAACGTCCGCCGACATGGGTCATTTGCCACAATCCGGTCCGGGCGGCATGATAGAAATACTCGATGCGCTGGGATCGCAGCGCAAGATACTTATTCATATCAACAACAGCAACCCGATACTCAACGAAAACTCGGACGAGGCAGCCATACTGAAACGCCATGAGATCGAGGTCGCATTCGACGGAATGGAGATCAGCCTGTGAACGCACCGACGCCCCTGTATACATCGTCAAGTCCCGCCTGGGACCGCACAGAGTTCGAAGCGCAATTGCGCGCCAAAGGTGCGGGCTATCACATCAACCATCCGTTCAACGTCAAGATGAACAATGGCGAACTGCGGCCAGATCAAATACGCGGCTGGGTTGCCAATCGCTTCTATTACCAGATCAGCATTCCCCGCAAGGACGCCGCCATCATCGCCAACTGCCCCGACCGCGAGACACGTCGAAAGTGGGTCGAGCGTATATTGGATCACGACGGCTACAACGGAAACGAAGGCGGCATCGAAGCGTGGGCGCGTCTGGGCGAGGCGGTTGGTATTGCTTCCGCAGACCTATGGTCCTTGAAGCACCTCGCACCAGGGGTACGTTTCGCCGTGGATGCCTATGTGAATTTCGCGCGCCAGTCGCCATGGCAGGAAGCCGTGTGTTCATCGCTCACAGAAATGTTCGCGCCGAAAATCCATAAGGACCGCTTGGCAAACTGGCCCCTGCACTATCCCTGGATAAACGCCGATGGCTTGCAGTACTTCCGCAGCCGCGTCTCGCTTGCCGAGCGCGATGTCGAGCACGGACTGCAAGTGACACTGGATCATTTCACCAGCCGTGAACAGCAAGATCGGGCACTGGAAATCCTGCAGTTCAAGCTTGATGTACTGTGGTCCATGATGGACGCAATCGACAAAGCCAACCCCTGAGGCGGCTATTGAATCATGACTGAACTTCCTGAAAAACCCGCACTGTCCAAATTGTTTCGGCTTCAATGGGAGGAAGCGCAAGATAATTATGTACTTCTGTATCCAGAAGGCATGGTCAAGCTCAATACCAGCGCCGCCGAGATCCTGAAGCGATGTGATGGCCAGCACGATATCGCCGCCATCGTCAACGATCTCGAGACCACATTCTCCACGACGGGCTTGCAAGCAGACGTCGAAGATTTCATGCGAACCGCCCAAGAGCGTGGGTGGATACGCTAGGGTGTCACCGACATGAACGCCAATACTGCTCCCAGACCGGTTACGCCGCCTCTTTGGCTGCTGGCCGAACTCACCTACAAATGCCCTTTGCATTGCGTGTTCTGCTATAACCCGTTGAACTATGCGCAAAACTCTCACGAGCTAACCACCGCGCAATGGGTCGACGTAATGCAGCAGGCGCGTAAGCTGGGCGCGGCGCAATTGGGTTTTTCAGGGGGCGAGCCCTTGCAGCGCAACGATCTCGAGGACCTCGTCGAAGAAGGAAGCCGGCTGGGCTACTACACCAATCTGATCACCTCGGGCATAGGCCTTACCGAGCCCCGTATTGCACGCATGAAAGCGGCTGGGCTGGATCACATCCAGCTTTCGTTCCAGGACTCTACCAAAGAGATGAACGACTTCCTGTCCAGCACCAAGACTTTCGATTTGAAGATGCGCGTGGCCAACCTGATCAAACAGTATGACTATCCCATGGTGCTGAACGTCGTACTGCATCGCCATAATCTGGACCATGTCGGCCGGATCATCCAGATGGCCGACGACATGGGCGTCGAATATCTGGAATTGGCCAACACCCAGTACTATGGCTGGGGGCTGGCCAATCGCGCCCAACTTCTTCCCGACCGAGAGCAGCTTGTCCGTGCAGAAGCCGTCGTAAATGAATATCGCGAGAAATTCGGACACAAGATGCGTATTTTCTTCGTGGTGCCCGACTACTTCGAGACGCGGCCCAAGGCCTGTATGAATGGCTGGGCCTCTGTATTCCTGGGTGTTGCACCCGACGGCTCCGCACTGCCTTGCCATGCGGCCAAGTCCCTGCCCGGCATCGAGTTCCCCAATGTCACCGAGCATAGCCTGCACCACATATGGTACGACAGCGAAGCGTTCAACAAGTACCGTGGCGACGCATGGATGAAAGAACCCTGCAGGTCGTGCCCCGAAAAGGACAAGGACTTTGGAGG
>JAKFDW010000248.1:0-4900 GCA_036675955.1 Orrella sp.
CCCCATCACCCGCAACATGGCGCAGGCGCTGGAGATCTGCTGGGACGCGATCCCCGAGCCGAAACTGGTGATCGCCATGGGCGCCTGCGCGATCTCGGGCGGCGTGTTCGCCGACAGCGACGCACTGGACCGCAGCTTCCTGGAAAAGGTGACCCCCTCGCTCTACCTGCCAGGCTGCCCGACGCATCCACTGACCTTCATCTCCGGCATCATGGATTTGCTGGGGATTGCGGGATAGTGTTTATTCGGGTTGGGGGACTTCAGGCGACGGGGTCAAGTTCGGTTTAGACGCATTGCAATCGGTCACGCGGTGCATGCGCAAGTCAAGTGGGCAGCGGGTGCGGTCGTTCACGGCACCACTATGAACGGCCGAGGCAGCAGCATTGCTGCTCATCAGGAGCCACCCTGGAAGTCGCTGTCAATGCCCGCCAGGGCGGTATAAAGTCGCATCTGCAGGCGGTCGAGGGCATCTGAAGGTCACAAGAAGGCATCATCGTCAGAGTAGCTCACAATCAATGCGCCCCAACCCCGATGCTTGGCCACTTGGCTCGCTCGACACTCAATAAGAATTTCTTTTTTTTGCTGCAGCAACTACCAACCAAGTGCCATAGTGATATCGGGCGGAAAATATCGCTTGCTAAACTTGTCTGGAGGCAGCTTGAGAGCAGCGCACCAATGATTCAAGAGAAAACACGGTCTGGAGGCCATGCCGAATTCGCTACTGAAGCGGACTTCGTGGAGAGGTTCGTCAACCGACTGGCCAAAGGCCGGACTGCGTTCGGGCGCGTACAGATCACCACTGAGTGGGACCATAGGTCCGGCGTTGTCGACGTGCTGGCACGCCACCGTCGCAAGACTCTCGTGGCCTTCGAGGCCAAGCTCGACAACTGGAAGCGCGCATTCCATCAAGCGTACCGAAGTACCGCGTACGCCAACAAGTCTTACGTCATCGTTCCCGAACACGTGGCCAGCAGAGCCATGCGGGACAGAGAAGAGTTCACGTTCAGGGGGGTGGGACTATGTTCATTCAATGGCTCAGCCGTGCAGGTGCTCATAGAGGCTACGGAGCAGGATGCCCTGCTCAGGTGGCTACGGGAGCAAGCGCACGAGCATTTCGACACGCTATCCAATGAGCACCGCGCTAGACCTAAGCGCGGCAGCAGCAGACCTCTGCCAGAAGCGCGGCTTTGAGTTTCACGGCGAGCTTGGGAAGGGAGCGTTCAAGAGCGCATACCTTGCCAAGAAGGGCCCGACGCCGTTTGCGCTAAAGCTGGCCGCAATAGCGGGTAGTCCGGAACGCATGATCCGTGAGGCCGTGGCGTTGCAGGGGTGTTCCCACCCGGCAATTGCGACGCTCTTCGAGGCCTTCACGCATGCGTACGGCAGCATGCCGCTGTGGGTTGTCTGCGAGGAGTATCTTGCAGGCGGCACGCTCGAAGCCAAGCTTAAGGGCGGACTGCCAACACCAGCCGTTCTTCGAAGCATTGCTATAACCTTGGCCGAGGTGCTTGCGCACCTGAACGACAAGAAACTGGTCCACCGAGACATCAAGCCGGCCAATATCATGTTCCGGGCAGATGGGTCTCCGGTGCTTACGGACTTCGGCATCGTGCGGATGCTGGACCAACCCACGCTCACCCAGGCGTTTCTCAACATGGGGCCTGGCACGCCAGCCTACGCTGCGCCAGAGCAACTGACGAACGATAAGGCGCTAATCGACTGGCGCACAGATCAGTTCGACCTCGCCATCGTGTTGGCCGAATGCCTTCTCGGCCACCATCCGTTCATCGAGTCTGGCAAGACGATCCACGACGCCATCATGCGCGTGGCCTCGAAGCAGGAGATGCCAGATGCCAATGCACACCGTCTTGAGATTCTCGGCTTCGGCTGTCTCACCAAGGCGCTGAAGCCGTGGCCCATCGCCCGCTACCGCCGGCCTTCCGAATTCATAGAGTCCCTAAAGCAACCCTGAGAGGAAACAATGGCGTCCTATCTGCAGTTCGGTCACGATTCGTGGAATCTCCTTGAGGAACAGGACATCGGCTCGTACTCGGGACTCGTCCTCAGTCCGGTCAATGACGGGCCAACGGATGTTCAAGCCCGGCTGGCTCGCCTTGGCGCGCTGCGGGATGAGCTTGAGGTCATCCTTGACCCGCAGATGTACAACCCAGCGGTCGACAAAGGCAAGATGGATCAGTGGGCCTATTTCTCGGCCGACTTTGCAACGGCCGATCACTTCGAAGCGGGGTGGTGGAGCCAGCGTGGTCGAGAGATTGTTGAGCAAGGTGCCCAGCTTGGCGTGGACGTGATTTGCTCACCGGCCCTGTTCCCGAGAGCCTTTACGGACGACTATTACTCTCTGATGGTGGAAGTCGCCGATGCCACCAAGCGCCACGCCGATGGACACGGCATCGAAACGATGCTGACGGCCATCGTGAGCCTTCGCGACCTCGCCAACCCCGCCCGGGCGATGACCATTGCCTCAATCCTCTCGCGAAGCTCCTGCGAGCGCATTTACCTGATGTTCCTAAATGAGGACGTACCGCCCAGAGAACCGCTCAAAGACGGCGAAGGCATCCCAACGGCCGTGCACCTGATCCGCCTTCTCTCAGCGGAAATGCGGGTACACGTCGCCTTCGTGAGCCATGACCTGGTCCTGTGGAAATACGCCGGAGCGACAGATATATCGACTGGCAAATTCATGAACCTGCGGCGATTTTCTCCTGGGCGGTGGCAGGAGGAAGAGCCCGGGGGGCGCCAGGTAGCGTACTGGAACGAAGGGCCGCTGATGGCTCGATTGCGCGAAGCGGACGTCGCGTTGTTGCTGCGGCACGGATGGTTCGAAGGTCGGGACATGTCCGACAACCCCTCCGAGGCACGCATCCTTCAGATCATCCGCGGCGGGGCCGGCACACCTTGGCTGAAGTTGTCTTGGATGCAATACCTGAGGTGGGCGAGCAACATGGAAGCCGTTTGGCACGGCAGCCCGGCCGCGGCTGAAGCATCACTGGACGCCGCAGACCGTAATTGGGGCGAGATTGTCGACCGCAGACGCGTCCTGTTCCAGGATAGGTTCAATAACGGGGACCACGTCCGCGCTTGGTTGAACGCGTTGCGTGAGGGCGGCGCCAGATAGCGGGGCGCGCTCCGCTCCAGGCAGATTGAGCACGCCGCTGCAACGGACGCATTCACCCTATGACCAGCTTTTTCTCCGAGCGCACCGCTGAGTACTCCATCCTGCCTGTCGTGGTGTCGTACCTGCAGCAGAAGTTTGGCGCCGCCGTGCCGATGTACTACTGGGCTTCAAGGGAAGGCAACAACATCGCACGTGATGTCCATGAAGGGCGGCACGTGAGGATGTTGGCCCTGTTTGCTCGCAGACCCAAGGCGGTAACCAAACGGACCATGTCGGGAAAGCTGAACGCAGAGCTGTTCGAGTTTGCCGACCGGGCAGAGCTGCACGGCGTCCCAACGGTTGCGGGCTTCCCGGTCGTTCGGGACTTGTTTGAGCTGGGGGAGGACTTTCGAACCTTCTGGTTTCCTCTGACGCGAAGCCAGGCGCAAGATGTCTTCTTCAAGGTCGACCTGACTAGGGCCGACCCAACACCAATATCGCAGAGTGGCCGCCCTATCCGGACGCTAGAGCTCGATGACCTCGGCGACGCGGTGTCATCCGCGAGGGTTCTTTCATGGAAAACCGCGATGGCGGCCATCAGGGACGCGCGAGTTACGCCCCGCACGATGGGCGGTGGGGCGTTCTGGGGTGGGAGCACCTACAACCCGGTCTATTTGCTCGTCCCCACATGACATGCTGCGATGGCAGTAGAGCGAAGCGATGAGCTACGAGCTGTATCCTGACCTTCGCGCGCCGGGCACTGTGCGGGCTCAATACACTCAAACGTAACGGCCATTGGGAGAAGTATGAAGAAAGTCGAACCTGCGGGCGTGAGGAATGACTTCGACGCATTTGCGTCCGAACGTCGATCACATTTCGTTCGACTCGAAGGTGAACTGAAGGGCACGTCACACGAAAAGCGCGACCTGAGCATCCTCGCTGAGACCACGCTGCACTCCACCTATGTGGCGTTCGAGGTATTCCTTTCCGATCTCCTGCTGGCATACATGAATCGAGACTTCTCGACCTACCAGGCGACCCTACAAACCGACATTCAAAAGCTGGTGCAGTCCAAATTAGGCGTTGGTGCATCGTCAATGACGAAGCTGGATGCTCCTAAGCACATAAAGATTCAGGATCTTGAGAACTTGGTTGATCCGACAGGTTGGAACCTCACTTTCAAGTCGGTCGCTGTTTTGCAAAGCAAGTTCGCCGCCTGGGTTAGCCCTGCCCTTGGCGCCGGAGTTGCAGGTCTGGTGCCATCGGATATCAAGCTGATAGACACCGCGCGTGCCATCCGAAACTTCACGGCGCATAAGAGTGACGGGTCGAAGCAGATCATGAACGGCATGCTCCTGACGGTCTCAACAGGTGCCGCATGCCCGAATGCGTCGCTTCTCCGAGGCAATCACGAGATTCATGACGTTGGGGCTTATCTTAAGTCTGTAGTTGGCGGCCAGCGACGGGTTGTGACCTACATCGAGCGACTGCGGCTGATTGCAGCAACTTTGTGAGTTGGAGCGAGCGGCCGCGTTGCAGCGACACCTGTCGTTCGATGGGCCTATGCCGAACGGCCGTCAGCCCGCAAGACTCATCCGCAGCGTCAAATCCTATGACTGCCACCGCCCCAATTTCGTCGCGGGAACAACCCACTGAATATCTGGGCGGATTCAAGTGTGAAGTGCAACACCTGCCACCTTGTAAGGTCCGCAGATGCAAAGCACCCCATCCAAGCGCTATCAACAGCTGCAGCCTGAGGACCGCGTGACACTGGCCAGCTTGGTC
>JAKFDW010000249.1:0-2455 GCA_036675955.1 Orrella sp.
CTTGTAGTCGACGACCAGCCAGTCCTGCTCCTGCGAGATGGCCAGATCAATGACCGATACGCGGCCGCTGACATCCAGAAGCGACCATTCCCGGTGCGCGCGCGCCGCCCACAACAGCCACTGTCCCTTCGGACTGTTCAACGTGGCTACCAGCGTGTCGCGCAAGACCTGCGCCGCCTCGGAAACCGCGGCTCCGACCAGACCCGCTCGGTTCAATTGCTTGCGGAATACCGGTAAACACTGATCAACCCGGTCGACTGACCAATTGCCGATGCCATCCTTGCCTATGCGTTCGAGCCAGGCGTGCGCCACCGTGCCTATCATGCTTTCATGGCCCGAATCGGCCCGCCAGGTCCATGAGGCCGTGTGTCGGGGAAGGACCGGTGCCGGAGGAGCGTCGGACACGGACTGCTCTGCCATGCGAACCAGAAAGCGTTGCGGCAAGGTTTCGTCAGCCGCGCTCCCCTCGCCTTCCAAGTCTGCGGCATCCGGTACCTGAGGCGGCGCCATGTAATCCCACAGGCGGCCGAGCAAGGAAGTCGACTCGGGTGTTTTGATGGCCATACTGTTGTCGAGCTCCACCGCGCCGATCAGGTGCAACTGCTGTCGCGCGCGCGTCAAGGCCACATACAGCAGACGGTCGGCTTCATAGGCTCCGCGCTGCTTGTCGCGGGCAGCCAGGTATACCGACACAGGATCGTGCTCGTCCGATACTTTGTGCTTGATGGGGCCCAGCAGCAATTGGCCTTCGCCGTGCTCGAAACGCATCAGCGGAGAGGTGTCGCCTTTGGGGCGCCGGTGCAGGCCCGCCAGAATGACCGTATCGAACTCCAGTCCCTTGGACTTGTGTATGGTCATGACTTCGACCGCCCGCCCGGTGCTATTGGGCGCCGCATAGAGTTTTTCCAGCCTGTCTTCCAGCTCTGTGGGATTCAGGTTTCCATAGGGCGCCAGGTCTTCGATTAGGCGGAAAAACTGTTCGGCGTCGGCGGCATCGCTGGCGCTGCTGTAGATGGCCGGACCACCCAGTCGTTGCCAGCAGCTTTCCAGCCAGGCGGCAAATGGAATCGTGCCCGAAGCGTTGCCGGTATCCAGCAACACGCTCGCCGCGTGACGTGCTCGTCGCGCCTCGAGTTCATCCAGGCATTCTTCTTGTCTGTTTTCGCGGTCCATCCACCGCGCCAGCAAGAGCGGCACGGCGGACTGCAAGTCCGAGCCGAACAGAGCATGAAGACTATTCAGACTAAGCCCGCACAAGGGGGACCGTAACACCGACAGCCATGCCAGCCTGTCGCCCGGGTGCGACAAGGCGCGGGCCAGTTGGGCGAGATCGATGACAGCCTGGCGAGACTTCAAGGAAACTAGCTCCACCGCCCGGCAAGGAATATTCTGCTGCGCCAGGCGATGCACGATGGCGTCCAGGTGCGAGCGCGCCCGCACCAGTATCGCGACAGGATGCTGGCTGTCCGGGTGCCGGGCCAGCGCCTCTTTGGCGAGCTGGATCGCAATCGATTCAGCGGTTGAAGTTGCATCATCCGCCGAGCCGCCCTGCTTGTCCTTGATTGTCCAGACCGGGTGGAATTCCACGCCCAGGCCCTCGACGCCTTCGTTGAAGGCGGTGGAATCGGTGTAGCGTATGGCGCCCAGGCCCGGATGGTCTTCTTTCGGGAAGATGGGACGGCAAGTCCTGTTCACCCAGTCGACGAGATTGGCCTGGGAACGGAAATTGTCCTTCAGTTCCAGGGGCGTGAGCCTGATTTCGCCCAGGCCATGCTCTTTCACCGTCAGGAAGAGTCCAACCTCCGCCTTGCGGAAGCGATAGATCGATTGCATGGGATCGCCCACCAGGAACAGGCTGCGTCCGTCACCCGCCATCCAGCCCGCCGTCAGGCGTTCCAGCAGTAGTATTTGCGACTGGCTGGTATCCTGGAATTCGTCGACCAATATGTGGCGTATGGTGGTATCCAGGGCCAGCAAAAGATCGCTGGGATCGTCCACCTGCCCAAGCGCGTCGAGCGCGCGCCGCGAGATTTCGGTGAAATCGACCTCGGCCATTTCGGTAAAGCGCAAATTCAGCTGCGCGGCGGCAAGCCACAGGACCTGGATGAGCACGCCCAGGATTTCCTGCTGTTCTTCACTGTACCCATCGCAGGGAGCGCGACAGATATCGGCCAGCGCGCTTACCCAGGGATCGGTCGGGGACACGGCCCTGAGCCAGGCCAGAAAGTCATCCTTGCAGGCCGACTTGGGCTCGAATCCCTGACTTATGGTGACAGTGCGCCGCAGCTTTCCTTCCTTGGTCAATAGGGCGCTGGCCAAAGCCTGCCATTGCCGCAGGCATGAAGCATCGGTGCCGAACAGTTCGCCACGCCAGTCCTGCAGCAGGCACAGATCGGCGGTACTTCCCTTGCCTGCAAGCACGCCCGCGGCCTGCGCCACCATGGGCGCCAGGGTG
>JAKFDW010000250.1:0-1618 GCA_036675955.1 Orrella sp.
TTTCCGTCCTGGCCCTGAGCGCCCTGTTTGCCCAAGGCGCCATGGCCGCAGGCGGCACCCAGACGGCGGTCGGCGGTGGTTTGGGCGGCGCCTTGGGTAACGTTATTGGTCAGCAGCTTGGCGGCAGCACCGGCGCAGCCCTCGGCGCGGGCCTGGGCGGCGCGGCAGGCAGTGCCGTTGCAGCCAAAAAAGGCCACAAAACCAAGGCAGCCATTGGTGGCGGCCTGGGTGCGGCAGGTGGCTCGATCATTGGCAACAAACTCGGCGGTAGAACCGGCGGCGCCATTGGCGCAGGGCTTGGTGGTGCTGCTGGCGGCGCTATCGGCGGTAAGTGAAACTGATTCTATCGCTAACAAAAAACCCGACTCGGTGGTCAATGCCGGTCAGTTAAGAAAAAACAGCGTCGAACGCAAAACCTGTGGCGAGGGGGCTTGCCCCCGCTGGGGCGCGCAGCGGACCTAAAACCTGCATACACGCTGTATCAGGCACACCGTATTCACCGACTTTACGACTGCTGCGCAGCCGAACGGGGCGGTGCGGCGTTCCGACAAGCCCCCTCGCCACAAATGCCCGCCAGACCAAAGATTTACGTTAACTGACAGGCATTAGGCTCAGTGGTCGGGTTTTCTTCGGTTTTGCTAATAGCATGCCTGATGAGAATCAAGCGCGAACTGTTCGGGCGTAGAATAGCTGTGCTACCTCATCAAAAGGAGCCGCATATGAACGCCGACCAAATGAACAAACGCTCGGCCGGGGAAAGAGTCGTTTGGGATCAGTATTTTTGTGCTGCGTTGATTGCGGAAAGCAATCTAACGGCACCGGTTGTAGGAGAGGCTACTCACGAAGACAGGCAGAACCTGTTGATTGCAAGGGCCAAAGCTCTCGCCGACAAGATGATGGAAAACAGAAATTAACCTCAGCCCGGCCATCGCGCCGGGCTTTTCACATCTGGAGCCATCTTGGTCTGCACCCACTCAAATATCGATGATGACCAAGGTCCCGTGGCACGCCCACCCTCACCTACTGCACTGAACGCCCGCAGGTCGGGAGTTACGGGTGTCCTGACATTCTGCTCATGGCGTCCTTGGCCAGCTTAATGCCGCGCTCCCGCGCGTATGGATAGTCCTTGTAGGTCGTTTTCTCATGCAGGGTTTGCATCTGGCCATCTGGCAGCAAGACTGTAATAAGCAGCCCAACAGGCACAGTGTCGTTATCACTTCCCCACAACAGCACGATTCTAGCCATCTCGCCTGCTGGCCCGTGCCAGTCAATCGGGCGTTCGCGCTCTACGGAATTCCACATAACCGCTCCTTGATCCAGCTCCATGCCGGACCATCAACCAATAGCTCACAAACTCAAATCACGCCAACCGTCCGTGTCGATGCGCTGATGACAACCTCGAGCGACCATTCGTCGCGTCGGAAACATGGCGCGGAATAAGCGACTATGACTGGCTTAAGGATTGCACAAGACGCCCCTAGCAGCCCCAGAACGACGTAATTCTGACGCGGCCGCACTCAAACTAACGCTTAAGGACTCCAGCGCTACGCTTGGTCAGTCACCGGAGATGTAACGTGTCAACTCTCAATGAAATCGCAGCGAACCACGCGAGAATGGC
>JAKFDW010000251.1:0-14758 GCA_036675955.1 Orrella sp.
TGAAGCATGTCCGGTTTCGGAGCATACACGGCATATTGAAGCGCGGTCATGGTTTCCTGTACTGACAACACCCAGGCTAAATGGGATTATTCTTTGCGTATCCGCATATTGGTTTACCTGGCGGTTGATTCAAGTGCTAAAGGTCTACGGCATTCAGCATACTACCAGAGAAGCCTTGTTTTCAGACGAATTTCGCCGCAAAAAGTTACTTTTTGTTTTGTCGCCCGGACGCTTGCTTTTCCGGCAAATGCAGAGCCCGGGGCGTTATGCATAGGCGAAAAAAAACCCGCTAAAGCAACGGCTTTGCGGGTTTCTAAATTATCGCATCGCGCAATAACCTGAATTCTGGTAGGCAGTACTGGATTCGAACCAGCGACCTCTACGATGTCAACGTAGCGCTCTAACCAACTGAGCTAACCGCCTAGGAAGAACAGCATTCTAGCGCAATTGTTTTACGTTTGTCAAAACGGCTTGCGACAAGGGGTTCTAACCGTGCGCTTACTATGATTCCTTGGGTGCCGTGGAATGCGCCAGGCGTTTGGCATTTTCACAACAGACTGCTTTTCATCGCGCCGCACAGGGCGATTTTCCTGCTGCTCGCAGGTGTTTGCGGCGGCAAGGTGTTACACTAAAGCAACGATTCCATTACTTATATTTGATAGCCATGAACTCAAACAGCACGCGAACTACTACTTGTTGTGCCTAACGTTCCCGCGTATTGTTCAGTTTAAAAGCAATTCAAAAAACCAAAACGCGGCTAATGCCGCGTTTTTGCATTTCAGGACAACCCATGGTTCAAATTACCTTGCCCGACGGCTCGCAGCGCGAGTACCCGGGTCCCGTGTCAGTGAGCGACGTTGCCCATTCCATCGGCACCGGCCTGGGGCGTGCCGCCTTGGGCGGACGCGTGTCGGTCGAGGGCGCAGAAACCAGTCTGGTCGACACGAGCTACGTAATTGAACGCGACGCGAACCTGGCTATCGTAACTGCCAAAGACGCGGACGGCCTGGATTTGATACGCCATTCAACGGCGCACTTGCTGGCGTATGCAGTCAAATCGTTGTTTCCGGATGCGCAAGTCACTATCGGCCCTGTCATTGAAAACGGCTTTTATTACGATTTCTCGTATAAGCGTGCTTTCACACCCGAGGATCTCGAGGCCATTGAAAAGAAAATGACCGAGATTGCGCGCAGGAACGAACCCGTGACGCGGGAAGAATGGATGCGCGACGATGCCGTTGCTTATTTCAATGGCATAGGAGAGCACTACAAGGCTGAAATTATTGCCTCGATTCCTTCCAATGAGCCTATCAGTCTGTACCGCGAAGGCGACTTTATTGATTTGTGCCGAGGCCCTCACGTACCGTCCACCGGGCACCTGAAGGTGTTCAAGCTCATGAAGGTCGCCGGCGCCTATTGGCGGGGCGACAGCAAAAACGAAATGTTGCAGCGTATTTACGGCACGGCCTGGGCGTCCAAGGAAGAGCAGGCAAATTACCTGACGATGCTCGAAGAGGCTGAGCGACGCGATCACCGCAAGCTGGGCCGCGAACTGGACTTCTTTCACTTCCAGGACGAAGCGCCTGGCCTGATCTTTTGGCATCCCAAGGGCTGGACGCTGTGGCAGCAGGTAGAGCAATATATGCGTGCCGTGTATCGCGACAACGGCTACGAAGAAGTCAAGGCGCCGCAAATCCTCGACTTGTCATTGTGGAAGAAGACTGGCCACTGGGACAACTATGCCGAGAACATGTTTACGACAGAGTCGGAAAACCGTACTTATGGACTCAAGCCCATGAACTGCCCGGGCCACGTGCAGATATTCAATGCGGGGCTGCATTCATACCGCGAGTTGCCCATACGCTACGGTGAGTTTGGCCAATGCCATCGCAACGAACCGTCCGGTTCGCTGCATGGAATGATGCGTGTGCGTGGCTTTACGCAAGACGATGGCCATATTTTCTGTACCGAAGACCAGTTGCAGCAAGAGTGCGTCGCCTTTACCGCCTTGCTGCAGAAGGTCTATGCCGATTTCGGTTTTACCGAAATTCTCTACAAGGTTGCGACCCGCCCTGAAAAGCGCATTGGTTCCGACGAAGTCTGGGACAAGGCCGAACAGGCCCTGATGGACAGCCTGAACCATACGCAGTGCGAATACGAAGTCTCGCCGGGCGAGGGTGCTTTCTATGGTCCAAAAATCGAATATACGCTGAAAGACGCTATTGGACGCCATTGGCAATGTGGCACAATCCAGGTTGATTTTTCTATGCCGCAACGATTGGGCGCCGAGTATGTCGATGCGGCCGATCAGCGCAAAACGCCTGTCATGCTACACCGCGCCATACTGGGTTCGTTCGAACGGTTCATCGGCATGCTCATCGAAAACCACGCTGGCGCCATGCCGGCATGGTTGGCGCCTGAACACGCCGTTGTATGCTGTATTTCCGAGCCCTCGGCCGACTATGCTGCTGAAATCGTTCAAGGCTTGAAAAAACAAGGCTTTAGAGCCAGTTCCGATTTGCGCGCTGAAAAAATCACCCGTAAAATCCGTGAACACAGTATGCAGAAAATACCGTACATTTTGGTGGTTGGCGAAAAAGAACGCGAAGCCGGCAATGTGGCGGTACGCGGCAGGGGTGGGGTCGATCTCGGGGTAATGCCTCTGGATGATTTCTCCCTATTGCTGCAAAACGAAATCAACGCCCGTACGTAAAACCGGGCATGCCAGAACCGGCCTGATTTTTTATCAATTCTAGGAGTCTCAGACATCGCAACCGAAAAACCACATCGCATCAATGGTGAAATCCGCGTCCCCGAGGTGCGTCTTATCGGAGTAGAGGGTGAACAGTTGGGGGTTGTCAAAACCGCCGACGCCCTCCTTCTGTCGGAACAACACGAAGTAGACTTGGTCGAGATTGCACCCAATGCGGAGCCACCGGTCTGTCGGCTAATGGATTATGGCAAGTTCAAGTATCAAGAACAAAAGCGCCAGCAAGAAGCACGCTCGAAGCAAAAAATCATTCAGGTAAAAGAAGTCAAGTTCCGTCCTGGAACCGACGAGGGCGATTACCAGGTCAAGCTGCGTAATCTGCGCCGCTTCATCGAAGAAGGCGACAAGGCCAAGGTCACCTTGCGCTTCCGGGGCCGCGAAATGGCTCACCAGGAACTCGGTATGCGCGTGCTCGAGCGGGTACGCGACGATCTCGTCGAACTATGCCTGGTCGAAGCCATGCCCAAGCTAGAAGGGCGTCAAATGGTGATGGTTCTGGCACCACGTAAAAAAGCGACCCCGGGCAAACCGGGTGATGCCACCTCCTGATCTGAACCTTTCAATCCTGCCCGTCGGTGTACGCCGCGGGCAGGTGCCTGCAGGTATCCTATGCACGTCCTGTTTGTTATCGACCCCTTGCTTACGCTGAAGGCCTATAAAGATTCCTCAGTAGCGATGATGCGTGCCTTGACCGCCCGGGGCCATACTTTGAGTGTCGCCCATCAAGGCGACCTGTATATCGATGAAGGGACAGTCAAGGCGGTAACGACGGGTATTGCCCTGGTCGACGGGGCCGATCTGCATGGCCATGCGTGGTGGCGCGACCTCGGGCCGGCCACCGAAAATGCCTTGGGCGAGTTCGACGCCGTATTGATGCGTAAAGATCCGCCTTTCGACATGGAGTACGTGTACACGACGCACCTGCTCGAATACGCCGAAGCACAGGGTGCACGCGTGTTCAATTCGCCGGCCGCAATACGCAACCATCCGGAAAAGCTGGCCATTACCGAGTTTGCATCGTTGACATCGCCCACCATCGTTACGCGCGACATGGCCAGGCTGCGGGCATTCCATCGCCAATATCAGGATGTGATCGTCAAGCCGCTGGACGGCATGGGCGGCACCGGCATTTTCCGGTTGCGCGAAGCCGAGCATAATCTTGGCGCCATTCTTGAAACGCTCACCGATAACGGTACGCGCACCATCATGGCGCAACGCTATATCCCAGAGATACTCATGGGCGACAAGCGTATCCTGCTTATCGCCGGGAAGCCGGTTCCCTACGCGCTTGCGCGCATTCCGCTGGCAGGTGAAACGCGCGGCAATCTTGCCGCCGGCGGGCGCGGCGTGGCACAAAGCCTGTCGGCGCGCGATATCGAAATCGCTCAGGCCGTCGGCCCCAAGCTGGTCGAACGCGGTTTGCTGCTCGTGGGCCTGGATGTAATAGGCGACTATGTCACCGAAATCAACGTTACGAGTCCAACCTGCTTCGTGGAAATCACCGAGCAAACCGACTTCGATGTCGCAGACTGTTTTGCGGCGGCACTTGAACAGGCAGTGGGTACTTGAATGGCACGCATCATATTGGTTATGCACGAACCGCTGGGTTCGGGGTTCGCAGCGTGTGCCGAACATATTCTGGGCCAGAAGCCGGAACTTGCGGTTTTCGATGTCGCGCCCGACGCGGAACCATCTGTCCTGATTCCTGAACTCGCCCGGCAGCTTCTGCAGGATGCGGGCGAAGCCACGCTGGTTTTATGCGATATATTCGGTGCAACGCCATTCAATATCGCCAAGCAAGCCCTTAAACTTGCAAGCGAGCAAGGGCTAACCGCTCATCTGATCACCGGCACGAATCTTTGCATGGTCCTGAAGGCGCTGACCGATCAGCAGGAAAATCCGGATAAACTAAGCGAAAGCGTTCGGCTAGGCGCCTTAAGAGGCATAGTCAACGCAGATCGGACAAGCTGATCGTTGGCTTGCTGTATTGCCGTTAATCAAAAAAAGAATTTTATGCCATCCATCGACATCGTGATCAGTAATAAATTGGGCTTGCATGCTCGCGCGGCCGCCAAGCTCACTCAGCTGGCCAGCAAGTTCAGCAGCGAAATCTTCATTGCTCGCGGCGCTCAGCGCGTCAATGCGAAAAGCATAATGGGCGTCATGATGCTTGCGGCCGGTCTGGGTGTGACGGTCAAGGTCGATGCCACGGGCAGCGACGCCGACCAGGCGCTGCTCGATATCCAGTCTCTGTTCAACAGCAAGTTCGGCGAGCACGAATAGACACGCCGCAACAGTCGGAAAACCGCCTAATGACCTCACGCTCATCTCACGGTAATTGTGGGTTCGGTTCCATGCTCTGTATGCAGGGGCAGGGCGTAGTCAAGGGATATGCGATAGGCAAAGCGGCAGTCATGAGCGCGGCGGCACTCGAGGTGGTGCACTATCGAATCGCCGAGCAAGATGTTCAGACTGAATGCGAGCGCTTGAGAAAAGCATTGGCAACCGCCAGCGGCGAACTCCAGGCCATGGCGCTATCTTTGCCGGACGATGCGCCGCGCGAGCTCGGTCCTCTGCTTACCGTGCATAGTCTCCTGCTCGATGATCCCATGCTCCTGCAGGACACCTGCGACCTCATCATCCATCGCCACTACAACGCTGAATGGGCTCTTACTACGCAAGGTCAATTGCTGGCGGAACAATTTTCCCTTATGGAAGACGAGTATCTGCGCGAGCGCGGCGCCGACATACGTCAAGTGATTGAACGCGTGTTGCGTGTGTTGTCGGGGTCGACTGCTTTGCTGCCCACCCTCGAAGCCGGTGATGCGGGCGATTCGCTTATTGTCGTGGCACGCGACATTTCGCCGGCCGATATGCTGCGGCTGCGCGGCGCCCGGTTTGCCGCCTTCCTGACCGACCTGGGCGGCCCTACATCCCATACAGCTATTGTGGCGCGCAGCATGAATGTGCCGGCGGTGGTCGGTCTCGGCCACATACGCATGCTGGTGCGCGACGGCGATATCCTGGTCGCCGACGGTTTTACCGGCGCCGTGCTGGTAAATCCGTCCGAACAGGTTCTTCAGGAGTATCGCCAGCGGCAAGCCGCTTATGCCGGCGACCGTGCCGAGCTGGCCCTGCTGCGCGATGCTGCCGCCGTGACCCTGGATGGTATCCAGATCAAGCTAGATGCCAATATCGAATTGCCCGAGGAAGCCGCGGCGGCCATGCAGGCCGGTGCCGATGGCATAGGTTTGTTTCGCAGTGAATTCCTGTTCATGGGCCGCCGGGATTTGCCCAGTGAAGACGAGCAATATGAAGCTTACGCGTCGGTCGTCAAAACCATGGCTGGGCGGCCGGTTACCATACGGACGCTGGATTTGGGCGCGGACAAGACACTCGATGGCGATGTCACTGTGGCCACGAATCCGGCCCTGGGCCTGCGGGCCATTCGCTACTGCCTCGCCAATCCGGAGCTTTTCGCAACGCAATTGCGGGCATTGCTGCGCGCATCCATGCATGGCCATGTGCGCATTCTGATACCCATGATTTCGCACATGCATGAAGTCAATGCGACCAGGGAAGCCATCGAGTCCGCATGCCGCAGTCTTCAGGCCGACGGGGTGCCGTTTGCCCGCAATATATCGTTGGGTGCGATGGTCGAGATCCCGGCCATGGCGATCGCTATCGAACCATTCCTCGAAGCACTGGATTTCTTGTCCATCGGCACGAACGATCTTATTCAGTACACATTGGCCATAGATCGCGGCGACAGCGAAGTGGCCGACCTCTACGACCCCATGCATCCCGCGGTGTTGCGGCTTATCGCGCATACGATCAATTCAGCGGAGCGGGCGGGCAAGCCCGTGGCAGTATGCGGTGAAATTGCAGGCGACTCACGGGTTACACGCATGCTGCTGGGATTGGGCCTGACGGAATTTTCCATGCATCCGCAGCAATTGCTTGATGTAAAGAAAGAGGTCAGGCAGGCCCATTCCAATGCACTGAGGGTCAAGGTGGCATCGGCGCTAAATCGAGCGGAACGCATCGATTTAGCGTCCTTGTCGAATCAATAGTGATAAGCAGTTTCACCGTGCGAGTTGATGTCCAGTCCTTCCCGTTCTACTTCCGTGCTCACGCGTAATCCGCAAACCTTGTCAGCCACGAAGTAAGCGACAAGGGCGACCACTCCCGACCACACGATGGTGATCAGCACGCCTTCGAACTGCACCCATAACTGGTGGGGGATGTCGCCCAGCGTTGCCAGGCCTGGGCCGCCCAAAGCCTGAGCATTGAAAATGCCTGTAAGCAGGGCCCCGACTATCCCGCCGAGCCCGTGAATGCCGAATACATCCAGGCTGTCATCGGCGCCCAGCATTCGTTTCAGGCCGTTGACGCCCCAGACGCAGACCGCACCGGTCACTAAACCAATAATCAATGCACCACCCGGACCGACCAGCCCGGCCGCGGGTGTAATGCCGACCAGTCCTGCTACCGCGCCGGAGATTGCGCCCAGCAGGGAGGGCTTGCCTTTGTATTTCCACTCTACCAGCAGCCAGGCGAGAATTGCGCCCGCAGTGGCAACCATGGTGTTGAAGAAAGCCAGGGCGGCAGTTTCGTTGGCGCTCAATGCCGAGCCGGCATTGAAACCGAACCAGCCAACCCACAATAGCGAAGCGCCGATCATGGCCATGGGCAGGTTGTGAGGCTGCATCGATTCGCGTCCGTAGCCTACGCGCTTGCCAACGAAATACGCGCCCACCAGACCAGCCACACCCGCATTGATGTGAACCACTGTGCCGCCCGCGAAGTCCAGCGCCCCCCGCTCGAACAGCCAGCCTCCTGGAGCCCACACCATATGGGCGATTGGAATGTAGGAGAAGGTAAGCCAGATCGCCGTAAAGATCATCACGGCCGAATATCTTGCACGCTCTGCAAATCCACCCACAATAAGTGCGCACGTAATGCCGGCAAAAGTGGCCTGGAAGGCGGCAAAGCTCAATTCGGGAATAGTGCCCGATAACTCAAATGTCTTGGTGGACAAGTCGAACATTCCGCTGAACATAAGCCGGGAAAGTCCGCCGACCACGGCGTTGCCCTCGGTAAAGGCCAATGAATAACCGTAAATAAACCAGATGACCAGGGCCAGTGAAAAAGTCGATACGACCTGCATCAATACGGACAGTACATTTTTGGCGCGGACCAGGCCGCCATAAAAAAGTGCCAGTCCGGGTACAACCATTAGAAGCACCAGCAGGGTGGAAACACTTACCCATGCCAAATCGGCTTTATCCATTTTTTACTCCTGAGGATCCGACGCCGGCCCTGGCGCGGATATGATTATTGAAAGGAATTTGTCTTTCGGCGGCGCCTTATAGCGCGCTCTCGCCATATTCGCCGGTACGAATTCGTATCGCCTGTTCAACGGGCGTCACGAAGATCTTGCCGTCGCCGATCTTGCCCGTGTGGGCGGCTGTGCATAGATTCTCGATGGCCTGTTCGACCATGTGGTCGGAGACCGCCATTTCTAAACGCAGCTTGGGCAGGAAATCGACGGTGTATTCGGCGCCCCGGTAGAGTTCGGTGTGACCTTTCTGGCGACCGAAGCCTTTGACTTCGGTGACGGTCATTCCCTGTATACCGATTTCGGAAAGGGCTTCCCGGACTTCATCGAGCTTGAAGGGTTTGATGATGGCGGTTATGAGTTTCATTGCAATGTCCTCGTGAGGTTGACGGGAGGACATACGCAATAGACGTGCCAGTTTTTATTGTTTCTTTTTTCTGGAAACGACTGTCTTTGCGCGCCATGCGTTGAGCGTGCGCCGAAAATGGGCAAACGGGCGCTAACTTCAGAAAATGCGGCCCTAGTTTGGTGCCACTTTGGCTCGTCCCGTGCACCAATCTGGCGCGGCGATCAGGCGGGCGGCGCACAAAACTGTAACGATACCTTGGCGTGCCAGGGGCATTTGTATCTCGATGTAGGACTGCGGATATGGAGCGGACCTGTTGAAGCGTCCGATGTTTATAGGCGTTTCCACAAAATTGGACCAGGATTATCAATATTATTGAAATCAGTATTTACACTAGGCATGGGGTTTTTCATGCGTCTATCGCTAGAATCGGTATTAAGCCAGTTGTAACAAGCTCGCTGCTGAACCGTTAGTCGCACCGGAACAGCAAACCGCATCGCGACGTAGGATAAGTGAGGAATACTATGAAAAAGACTCGTACAAATCTTGCCGTTATCGCAATGGTCGCTTCCATGAGTCTGCTTGCCGCATGCTCCGAAGGCGAAAATACTGACGCGCCCGCCGAAGCTCCTGCTTCAGAGCCGACGCCAGCTCCGACGCCCGCGCCCACACCAACACCCGAGCCGACTCCTAGTCCGACACCGGCTCCTGACGCGACGCCGGCTCCCGACACCGCGCCGTCCACGCCGCCATCCGGTGATGCCGCTCCGGCTACGCAGTCCCCGACAAGCTTTGGTACCGAACTCAAGAAGGATGCCAAGCAAGTTGCAGCAGTCGTCAGCGATAAAGCCGGCGATTTGAAGGACGCCACAGCTCAGAAAATGAGTGAGATGGGTAGCGCTATCAAGGGCGGCGCAGCGGAAGCCGACAAGGCGATTCAGGACTCGGTGGGGCACACGGCCCACGCCGATTCGACCGCCAAGCCCTGAACGGGACGGCATATAGCCAGCCGCACTGCAAAGTCCAGTGCATGAAGAAAACGGGCCGTCGCTCAGTCGCGGTCCGTTTTTTATTACACTGGACGATCGAACCTAATGGAGAGTGTGATGATCAACAAAACTGACTGGATGGAAGACTTTCAAAAGAATATGTCGGACCTTATCGCAAAAAGTCCGGCGGCCGATATTGAACGCAACGTGAAAGCGATGATGGCTCAGACGTTTGCGCGCCTCGATCTGGTCACTCGGGAAGAATTCGACGTTCAGGCCCAGTTGCTTGAGCGGTCCATGGCTCGAATCACGGCGCTTGAGTCCAGAGTGCAGGCATTGGAGGGGCGATCCGCTGCTCCGATGCAGCCGGGTCCGGGAGAGGAGACTGTTTGATCACGTATTTTTTCATCGTCTGCAGCTGTTGGGAAACAGTTGCAGAGGTCTATAGCTACACCTAGTATTTGCTTGTGGTCACAATGGGCCTGTATGCATTACAATTTTGCATATAGCTACCAAATCGTTTCGGTATTTGACTGGCCTGCGGAATAAGAACTCTAAAAAGCGACGACAAAAACGTGACGAGAAGCCGTGCATGCTCGCGGTCGCGTCTCTACGATCGAAACGGCTCAATCACTCAGGAACTGCAGCAATGAAACCGACGTTTGCCTTCTTGGCATCCGATGCCACGAAGCAGAGCGTCCCCGATGCCATGGTAGAAGGCGATGCCGAGAACTATTTCAGGCGCTTTCCTATTTTCGTGGTTGCTTTTGCCCTGGTTTGGGTCGGGTTGCTGGGTGTTATTGACCAGGTATGGTCAGGCAGCGGGTCTTATACCGGCTCGCTGATTTCGTTTCATGCAGCCGCTGCGTTCATGCTTTGCGGCCTTGCTATTCTTCTTGCTCGCAGCCATGTCAACGCGGCGCGTACTTTTGCCTGTGTTTTGTTGGCATTGAGCTTCTATTGTTTTTTAGCGTATATGTCGGCTGGACCGGCTCCGGCTGAACTGATGTCGTTCGAAATGCCGCTGCATATCAGCGGCGCGGGCGCTATCGTCTCGGGCCTGGTGTCGCTGGCGTTGATTCTCGCCACACTGGGTGAGGAGTGCCGGCGTTATTCACGCCTGCTTGCGATTGGGGCCATTGTTATCGCGATTCTTTTCCGCTACATCCCGGATTGGTTTGCGTTGATGTACAGGGCCCCCGACACTGCCAATCTGGCGATGCTTCTTTGGGTTTTCGCCGGTAGCGCCATCACGGCCTTGAGTCGCCGCTACAAAGTGGACAATGCTTTTTCCGACAGGGGAATTGCGTTCGTCTGTATTCTCGGCACGTTTATTTCTGTACTCAGCTGGTACGCCCTGACGGAGCGCGACCGCCAGGCGACGCGCAACCATGCCAAGGACATCTCCGAGTATGTTGTCCAGTCCCTGCGCTCTTCCGCGAACGAGCAGCTTGCCCTGGTGGAGAGCATGACGCGCCGCTGGGACGCGCTGGACGCGATGCCATCGGGCAAATTGGTCCAGGAAGAGCTGCAGGATTACTTGAATAGTTCGGCAAGCCTCAGTCTGGTGGCGGTCCTCGCTCCGGATCGGACAATACGTTGGTCGCAGTCGCGGGACACGGCGACTCGCGCATGGCTGAACCGTTACCTGGCTGAAGGAAAGTTGGCGGGTTTGCTGGAACACGTGCACCACAGTTCGCACGTCCACCTCTCTTCAGTCGACGAAACCGCATCCCACGCGTTAATGCAAGTCATTGGGGCGCCACTCGGCGGTGCTGAAATGGAAAATTGGACGATTGTTGCCGTGCAGGATACATCCAGGTTTATCGCCAAGGCGCTGGAGCGGGCCGCAGGGCCGATGTTTTTCCGTATCCACCAAGGCGGCTATCTTTTATACGATGGCACGCGTGAGCAAGACCATTTGTCATACATGGGCGAGATCGGGGTCTCCCTGCATCGCGATACTTCATGGCGGCTGTCCACCTGGTACGGACGCCCATGGCTGCAGCCCCTGGATCAGCTGTTGCCTGACATCATCCTTATTCTCTTTTTGACCTTCACTTTCTTGCTTACGCGGTCGCAGAAATTGACGTCTGTACTGTTTGAGCGATCGCGCCAGCTCTATCATGGTTCGCTCCACGATCCCTTGACTGCATTGCCCAACAAGAAAAAGCTGGACGCCCGGCTGCAGGCCATGTGTCAGGATGCCATGAGATCCGGAGGTTCAGTATGGGTCATTATGTTTGACCTTGACGGGATCAGGCTGATCAATGACTCCATGGGTCACGCGGCAGGCGACAAGGTTCTGCAGGAAGTTGCCAAGCGCCTGCTTGCGCAAACCAACGACAAAGGGTTTGTTGCCCGGATGGGAGGCGACGAGTTTGTCGTCGTGGTATCGGACCGTGATCGCGCGGCCGTGCTGGAGCTGACACAGAAAATCATTTCCAGCATCGCCAGGCCGTACCGGATGGAAGGCATAGAACTTCGCTTGACGGCCAGTGCCGGTATTACGGTCAGCGACGGCAACCCTCGGGAGGCCATGGAGCTGGTGCGCGAAGCCGATCTGGCCATGGCCCGCGCCAAGCGCGAGGGGCGCAACACTTGGTACGAATATTCCTCCGATTTGAATGCGCTGGTCGCCGAGCGTCTCGAATTGCGCAACAAGCTGCAGCACGCACTGGACACGAACGGGCTGGAATTGCATTATCAGCCGCTCGTCGACGGACATACCGGACGCATCGTCGGGGCCGAGGCGCTGCTGCGTTGGCCTGATCCAGTGCGCGGGTATATTTCACCAGCCTCGTTCATCCCTTTATCGGAAGAAACGGGACAGATCATTCCCTTGAGCAACTGGGTCTTGAATACCGCGTGTCGCGATATAGGACGGTTGCGAAGTCGCAATCTGGCCGACTTTCCGGTGCTGGTCAACATTTCGCCTCTGCATTTCCAACGTGCGGATTTTGTGAGCAGCATCCAGGCGACGCTTGTGGCGCATTCGCTTTGTGCCGAATCCCTTGAAATCGAGATTACCGAAGGCGTGCTGCTCGACAGCGCCGCCTATACGATTGCCAAGCTTGGCGAGTTGAGATCGCTCGGCGTCAAGGTGTCCATCGACGACTTCGGTACAGGTTATTCGAGCTTGAATTATCTGAAGAACCTTCCCATAGACAAGATCAAGATCGATCGTTCATTCATCAATGACGTCATCAGCGACGGGGACGACGCCGCCATTACCAAGGCAATTATTGATCTGGCACACCATCTGAACTTGACTGTGATTGCGGAGGGAGTAGAAACCGAGAGTCAGTTCTGCTTCCTGAAGCGGAACTTCTGTGATGAATTTCAGGGCTATCTATTTGCCAAGCCGATGCCGTTCGATGTCTTGGCGGCCAGATTGCAGGAGAACGGTTGCCGCGTATCGCTGCCGGCGCAGGAGCCCGAATCATGATCTGCCGTAGTTTTCCCATGGATAATTAGCCGCTCCCGGTCATCTCGAGCGCGTCCAACGCTGCATACTTCTCTTTCGTGCATCGTTCCTCTCTTGAAGAGGCGGAGGTGAAATGTCCTTGGCCATCCTGGCCAGCCGGGCGCTATGCGGCCTGAATGGCTTTCCTGTGCGGGTCGAAGTGCATGTGGGGCCCGGCTTGCCGGCCTTCCACGTGGTGGGTCTGCCCGACACCGGCGTGCGGGAAAGCCGCGAACGTGTGCGGTCGGCGATCATCAGCAGCGGCTTTGAGTTTCCTGCAGGCCGCATAACAGCCAACCTGGCCCCGGCCGATCTGCCCAAAGAATCGGGCCGCTTCGATTTGCCGATCGCTCTGGGGGTATTGTTGGCATCTGGGCAAGTGCAGCCTGAAGACGGCGCCGGCTTGCCGGATCTGCGGCACTATGTGTTCGCCGGAGAGCTCTCCCTGACCGGCGCTATTGTTTCGGTCGGTGCGCCGCTTGCGATTGCCCTGGCCGTTGCGCGTTGCGAGCCCGACGCCAAACTGGTGATGCCGCCCGATTGCGCCCGGATCGCAGCCAGGGTGCCGGGGCTTGCCGTGCTCAGTGCCGCGACCCTGTGCGAAGTAGTCGAGCATTTCGCGGGACGAGCGCCTTTGACCCCCGCGCAACCTTTGCAGGCCGCAGCGGCCAAGGAAGCCGTCCGGTGCCTGTCGGAAGTCCGCGGCCAGACGCTGGCCCGACGGGCGCTTGAAGTGGCGGCGGCGGGTGGCCATAGCCTGCTGATGGCAGGGCCGCCGGGAACAGGTAAAAGCATGCTGGCGCATCGGCTCCCGGGCTTGCTTCCGCGTCTGTCTCACCACCATGCATTGGAGGTCGCCGCGTTAGCCAGTATTTGCGGGCGGGACCTGGGGTTCAGTGACCTGCCTCCGTTTCGGGCGCCGCATCACTCGGCTTCCGCCCCGGCCCTGGTAGGAGGCGGTGTACGTCCTCGACCTGGCGAGATCAGCCTGGCGCATCGCGGCGTGCTCTTCCTGGACGAGCTGCCCGAATTTGATCGCCGCGCGCTGGAGTCGCTGCGCGAGCCCATGGAAACCGGCTCGGTATCCATTGCCCGATCTTCCGGAACACTCACTTATCCGGCGGCATTCCAACTGGTGGCGGCCATGAATCCTTGTCCTTGCGGCTGGCTGGGCCACAAGAATGTGCAATGCAGCTGCAGCCCCGACCATATCCAGAAGTATCGCAGCAAGCTGTCCGGGCCGTTGCTTGACCGGGTCGATCTCCAAGTAGCGTTACCCGCTGCGGACGTCGACTGGATCGATGCCCCGCGCGGAGAAGACTCGGAATCCGTACGCATAAGGGTCATGCGTTGCCGGCAACGGCAGGGGAGGCGCCAGGATGGCGTCAATGCGGCCTTGCGGGTAAGCGAAATCGAACACTACTGTGTGCTGAATGCCGCTGCCAAATCTTTGCTGCAGCAGGGCATGGCGCGTTGGAGCTGGTCGGCGCGAGTCGTGCATCGCATCCTGCGTGTCTCCCGTACCCTGGCCGATCTTGCCGAAGAAGACCTCATCGGCGCCGCGCATGTTGCGGAAGCCATACAATATCGGCAGCCTTGGGGTAGCTAGCCCGGTGGAATAGACAGCAGCGTAACAAGCGTCGTATAATCAAGGGCTTTTCCAGATGTTTTGGAAAAAACGGGAACACCCTAATAAGTGATAGCTGGGTCATGCAAGCATTGCCATGTAGTTTGGCAATCACCTACTTTCATAAACAACAGAGTTACATCATGCCTAAGATGAAAACCAAGAAAGGCGCTGCCAAGCGCTTTAAGGTTCGTGGTAGCGGGTCGATCAAGCGGGGCC
>JAKFDW010000252.1:0-2505 GCA_036675955.1 Orrella sp.
GGTTTATTATTTGGCGGTTGCTCCTGACTTTCAACGGCTCTCCTATGGCAAGGCGCTGATGCTTGAGGCTGAGCGTTTACTTATAGCGCGCGGCTGCCCGAAAGTGAATCTTCTGGTGCGTAGCTCCAATAGGCAAGTCATCGAGTTCTATCTCAGCTTGGGATATGCCCAAGACGATACTATCAGTCTTGGCCGCCGATTAATTTCGGACTCACCGCCGCAAGAAGGTTAAAGTAATACTCAACGAGGCGGCTGTAGGACTGCCGAATGATTTTATGGACCCTGCCGATTGGTGGGGCCTTTTTGTTTTCACGCGCATGTCGATTCGATGAGTCCGCATCCGAGCGGGAGAGATGGTGCAGAAGTATGCCCACCTCGACCCCAGCCACATCGCGAACCATGCAAAAACGGTCACGTTTTGGTCACAGCAGCAACCAGAAATGGAAAAGGCCGCGTGAGAGGCGGCCTTAACTTACTGATTTTACTGGTAATTCTGGTGGGCTGTGGGCGGCTCGAACGCCCGACCTACGGATTAAGAGTCCGCTGCTCTACCAACTGAGCTAACAGCCCGTGTCCTGCAAAGAAAAAGATTCTACCGCGAAAATCGAAAGTGCGCCAGCAACACGCTATTTCTTTTCGCGATAAGAATCGTGACAGGACTTGCAGCTTTTGCCGACTGTGCCGAATGCTACGCGGAAGGCGTCGAAATCGCCCGCATCGGCAGCTTCGGTCAGCTTGCCCATACCGGTCTTGAAATCTTCTTGAGCCTTCGCAAAGCCCTCTGGGTCGCTCCAGATTTCGGGCTTGGCTTCACCGCCCTCTGTGCCTTTTCCATAAGCCGCCCACGGCAGTGCGGCAAGGACATTCAGCACGGCAACGTTTTCCTTGATCTTTTCCTTATCGTAAGGAGCTTCTTTCTTGGCGACCGGAGCCATGCGTCCGAAATGTGAACCCATCAGCGCCATGGCCGCTTCGCGGTACTTTATAGCGTCTTCAGCTTTGGCGAATTGCGCCATGGAAGGTGTCGATGCCAAGGCAATTAATCCGGCAGCCGCAAGCGTGCCGAGTTTCTTCTTCATAAGAGCTCCAAACTTACAACAACGAAAGACGGCAATGGACGCGCAAGGCAGGCAGCCTGCGCGCGCTGCCGTCACCCTAGATCTTTTTGGCCAGGTCGGCGGCCAGGCCAATATAGGACCGCGGCGTGAGCGCAAGCAGCCGGAGCTTGGGTTCTGCCGGCAAATCAAGGCCGTTGATGAATTCGGTAAGGCCCACCTGGTTGATGCCTTTGCCACGGGTAAGCGCCTTGAGCTGCTCGTAAGGCTGGGGCAAACCGTAGCGGCGCATGACTGTCTGGACGGGCTCGGCCAATACTTCCCAGCACGAATCGATATCGTCGTCGATAGCGGCGGCGTTGAGCTCCAGTTTATGCAGACCCCGCAGGCAGGCGTCGTAGGCCACGGCGCAATAGCCGAAGGCCACGCCAAGGTTGCGCAATACGGTGGAATCGGTAAGGTCGCGCTGAAAACGCGAAACCGGCAATTTTTCGGACAGATGGCGCAGCACCGCATTGGCCAAGCCCAGATTGCCTTCGGAGTTTTCAAAATCGATGGGGTTGACCTTGTGCGGCATGGTCGAAGAACCGACTTCTCCTTCTTTCAGGCGCTGCTTGAAGTAGCCAAGGGAAACGTAGCCCCATATGTCGCGATCAAGATCCAGAATGATGGTATTGGCGCGGGCCACGGCATCGAACAGCGCCGCCATCCAGTCGTGCGGTTCGATCTGTATTGAGTAAGGGTTTTGAACCAGGCCAAGGTTATTGAGCACGCGGGCGCTGAAAGCAGGCCAGTCGATTTCGGGATAAGCGGAAAGATGGGCGTTGTAATTTCCCGTGGCGCCATTGAGCTTGGCCAGGGGCTCGACGGCCTCGATGGCCGCGATGGCTCGGTCCAGCCTCGCCGCCACATTGGCGAATTCCTTGCCCAGCGTGGTTGGGCTCGCAGGCTGCCCATGCGTGCGCGAGAGCATGGGCTGATCGGCAAACCGGTGCGCCATGGTCTTCAGATGCTGGCACAGTTCGGAAAGCCGGGGCACGATGAATTGTGAGCGCGCACGGCTGAGCATCAGCGCATGCGAGGTATTGTTGATGTCTTCAGAGGTGCAGGCAAAATGAATGAACTCGGCGGCTGCCGCAAGCTCGGCACTATCAGCCACACGCTCTTTCAGCCAGTACTCCACCGCCTTGACGTCGTGGTTCGTGGTCTTCTCGATTTCTTTGATGCGCGCCGCGTCGTCTTCCGAAAAGTCGTCGACCAATTGCTTCAATGCAGCTTTTGCGGACGCGGAAAATGGTTGCAGTTCGGGTAGTCCCGCTTCGGCCAAGCCTTGCAGCCAGGCCACCTCGACCTCGACCCGATGCGCCATGAAAGCCGCTTCCGACAGCGTGGCGCGTAACGCCTGCCCTTTTGCGGCGTAGCGCCCGTCAAGAGGTGACAGGGCGTTCAG
>JAKFDW010000253.1:0-4796 GCA_036675955.1 Orrella sp.
TCAGGATAAGCCAGGTGCATCCCAGCAATCCGTACGCCACGATCAGGCCCAGGCCGGTGAAAATGGAAAAAGGATGCAGCCAGTCCAAGGCCCCGCCGGCGTAAGACCGGTTCACAACGTTGACCCCATGGATATAGGCACCCAGCGTGACCCCCTGAAAGAAGGTGGCGGCGATAGAGCCGCAAATGAACGCTTTGTCCCAAAGGTGGCGCCGGTGCTCGGGCGCCTTGAAACGAAACTCGAAGGCAACACCGCGGAATATGAGCCCCAGCAACATGAATATGAGGGGCAGCATGAAGGCACTGAGTATTACCGAATAGGCCAGGGGAAATGCCGCCAGCAAGCCGGCGCCGCCCAGCACCAACCAGGTTTCGTTGCCATCCCACACCGGCGCAACGGTATTCATCATGACATCGCGGTCTTCTTTGCCCTTGACGAACAGGTACAGAACTCCAATTCCGAGGTCGAACCCGTCCATCACGACATACATCAAGATGCCGAACAGAATGATAATCGCCCATATCAGGGCCAGATCAATACCCATAACTCACCCCCGGTTTAAGTTCGGCTGCCCGTGGGCCGCATCGTGGTCAGGCGCGGCCGAGAGTGGCCGGCTGGGCGTATTCTGTTCGCCCGGGCCGCCTTCGGGTGGCTCGCCCATTTCTTGCAAGACCGGCCCCTTGCGGATCAGGGCCAGCATGTAGACGATGCCCGCGCCAAACAATATGAAATAGACAATCACGAAAAGAGCCAGGGTGATCCCCACTTCAAGGGCGCCATGCGGCGTGACCGCGTCCGCCGTGCGCATCACGTTATAGACTATCCAGGGCTGGCGCCCTATTTCGGTTGTATACCAGCCGGCCAGTATCGCAACAAGGCCACTGGGTCCCATGATAAGTGCGAAACGCCACAGCGCCCTGGACTGGTACAGGCGGCCACGCCAGCGCGCCACACCCCCCCATATCGCCAGCGCAATCATCAATATGCCCAGACCCACCATGATCCGGAATGTCCAGAACACCACCAGCGAATTAGGCCGGTCTTCTTTGGAAAATTCTTTTAGACCGGCGAACTGGCCGTCCCAGCTGTGGGTCAGTATCAAACTGCCCAAGTGGGGAATTTCCACGGCAAAATGATTCTTCTCTTCTTCCATGTCGGGAAAGCCGAACAAGGTAAGCGGAACGCCGTCCTCGCGGGGGCCGTTTTCCCAGTGCCCTTCTATCGCCGCGATCTTGGCCGGCTGATGCTTGAGCGTGTTCAAGCCGTGAAAATCGCCAATCACGGCCTGCAGCGGCGCCACGGCAAGAATCATCCACATGGCCATGGACAACATCTTGCGGATGGCCTTGTTATCGTTGTTGCGCAACAGATGCCAGCAGGCCGAAGCACCTACCATCAGAGCCGTCGCCAGGAAGGCCGCCACGCCCATGTGCGCAAGCCGATAGGGAAAGGAAGGATTGAAAATGACCGCCAGCCAGTCAACCGGGACCACGCGTCCATTGATGATCTCGTATCCGGCCGGCGTATGCATCCAGCTGTTGGAAGCAAGAATCCAGGTCGCGGACATCAGTGTGCCCAGGGCCACCATGATGGTGGACAAAAAATGCAGGCCAGGGCCGACACGTGTCCAGCCGAATAGCATGACACCCAGGAACCCGGCTTCGAGAAAGAATGCGGTCAAGACTTCGTACGCCAGCAACGGCCCGGTGACACCGCCGGCAAAATCCGAAAAATAGCTCCAGTTTGTGCCGAACTGATAGGCCATGACCAGGCCCGAGACCACCCCCATGCCGAAGTTCACGGCGAATATCTTGATCCAGAAATGGTAGAGGTCTCGATATACGGTGTTTTTCGTCTTGAGCCAACACCCCTCGAGTACCGCCAGGTAACTGGCAAGACCTATGGTTATGGCAGGAAACAGGATGTGGAATGAAATCGTAAAGCCAAACTGGATACGGGCCAGCAATAGCGCGTTGACATCCATACAGAGCTCCTCGTGGGCGCGCGCGTTGAGCAGAACGTTGGACCACCCGTTCTGGAGTCTGAAATAGTACACCGATCTTGACAAACGGTTTGGCAGCGAGCCTGGCAGTCAGGCTCGCTGTGGAGCATCAATGATTGTTTCTTGACTCGCCGCGTTGCTGGATAATGTCCAGATATGCCGTTGCCGGCTCCAGGCAGGCGCCGCTGGCGTGCTGCCCCACCATGCCGCGGTACATTTCTTCCCAAGGCGTCTGGTTGGCCAATCGGGGTTGCACCCAGGCCGCCCTTCTTTGCGCAAACTCCTCGCCGGAAACCAGCAAATCCACCCGGCAAGCGTTAAGGTCAATGCGTATCATGTCGCCCGTATTGATCAGTGCGATACCGCCCCCTATTGCCGCCTCGGGCGTCACGTTGAGTATGGATGGACTGGCCGACGTGCCGCTTTGCCGGCCGTCTCCCATCGTGGGCAGGGTTTCAATGCCCCTGGAAATCAAAGACGCCGGGGGCTGCATGTTTACCACCTCTGCGCCGCCCGGATAGCCGATCGGTCCGCAATTGCGGATGACCAGCAGCGTCATTTCATCCACGCCAAGATCGGGATCTTCGATCCGGTCGTGATAGTCCTCGGGCCCTTCGAAGACGACCGCCTTCAGATCGACTACGTTCGGATGCGCCGGGTCGGACAAGAAGCGCGCTCTGAATTCGGCATCGATGACGCTGGTTTTCATCACGGCGCTATCGAACAGATTGCCGCTCAGCACAATATAGCCGGCATCGTCCATTAAGGGGTTCTGGTATCTGCGTATGACATCGCGGTCGGGCTCCGCTACATCTTGCAGGTTTTCCTGAATGGACTTTCCGGTGACAGTGAGCGCGCCGCCGTTGAGCTTGCCCGCGAGGAGCAGCTCTCTCATGACGGCAGGAACGCCGCCGGCACGATGAAAGGCTTCGCCCAGGTAGCGCCCGGCCGGCTGACAGTCGACCAGCAAAGGGATTTTTGGACCCAGGCGCTGCCAGTCGTCCAGCGTGTGGTCCACGCCCATGTGACGCGCGATGGCAATCATGTGAATGGGGCAGTTGGAGGATGCGCCAAGCGCCGCCGCCGCGACGACCGCATTCTCGAATGCCTCTTTGGTCATGATGTCCGAAGGCCGCAGATTCTCGTGGACCATGCCGACGATGCGACGGCCGGTCTCATAGGACATCCAGCCCCGCTCCCGATATGGACCCGGTATCGCGGCGCAGCCCGGCAAGGACATGCCCAGGACCTCGGCCAGCGAATTCATGGACAAGGCAGTACCCATCGTATTGCAATGACCCACAGATGGCGCGGAGGACGCAACATTGTTCATGAACTCGTCGTAATCGATCTCGCCGGCCGAAAACCGCTTGCGGGCATCCCACACTACCGTTCCGGATCCGGCGAGTTTGCCTTTCCACCAGCCATCAAGCATGGGGCCGCCAGACAGAACAATGGCTGGAATATTGACGGTAGCCGCTGCCATCAGACAGGCCGGCGTCGTCTTGTCACAGCCCGTGGTCAACACCACGCCGTCCAGCGGGTAGCCGTGCAGGACTTCGACCATCCCCAGGTAAGCCAGATTTCTGTCGAGCGCCGCGGTAGGACGCTTGCCGGTTTCCTGAATGGGATGAACGGGAAACTCGAGGGGGATGCCGCCCATGTCCCGTATGCCGTCCCGGACCCGGGATGCCAGTTCAATATGGTGCCGGTTGCATGGGGACAGATCGGAACCGGTTTGTGCGATCCCGATTATGGGCTTGCCCGACTGCAACTCTTCCCGGGTAATTCCGTAATTCATATAGCGTTCGAGATACAGGGCCGTCATCCCGGGATCCGACGGATTATCGAACCAGCGGCGACTGCGCAACCGAGTACTGTCAGGTATTGCCATGACAACATTCCCCTTGAAAGTTTACAGAAAGATCAATAACAGGCTGAGCGACGGCACGTTCCGGTTTCCTGACGGCATCACGGCATGTATTGGCCGCCGTTTACTTCAATGATCTGGCCGGTCACATAGGCCGACAGGTCATTCGAAGCCAAATAAAGAAAGGCTCCAACGCATTCCTGAGCGGTGCCGAACCGCCCCATCGGTATGGAGGCGCGCATGCCTTCCAATTGCTCGGCTGTCGTGAATTTTTCGTGGAAGGGAGTGGTGATCACCCCAGGCGCCACGGCATTGACGCGAATCTGGCGCGGTATCAATTCTTTGGCCAGGCCCTTGGTGATCGTGCTGACAAAGCCCTTGGAACCGGCATACAGGCTGGATCCCGGACCACCGCCGTTGCGGGCGGCGACACTGGTCAGGTTGATGATGGACGAGCCTTCCGGCATGTGAGGCACGGCATAGCGGGAGCACATGAGCACCGATCGAACATTCAGGTTCACGACGTCGTCGAAAACGTCGTCATTCATCTCGGTAATGGGCACGCGCTTGACCAAGGCACCGGCATTGTTGATGAGTACATCGATGCGGCCGAACTTCGCGACGGTTTCGGCAACCAGTTTTTCGCAGTCGGCAGTGTGATGCAGGTCGCCTTGTACCGTAATGGCGCGGGCGCCCGTGGCATCTATTTCTTCGGCTACCTTGTTCGCAGCGTCCGGCGACGAAAAATAATGGACGACCACGCTGGCGCCCAGGCGTCCGAATGCCTGGGCGACGGCTGCGCCGATTCCCGTGGAGGCGCCCGTAATCAAGACCACCTTATTGTTCAGATCATTCATACTGCACTTTCCTTACGCCAGAATACGATTTATAAAATTTGATGAACACAGGCGCCACCCAGATCAG
>JAKFDW010000254.1:0-3320 GCA_036675955.1 Orrella sp.
CCGCTGAACGGGAATTCGGCCCTATAGTGTCGGCCCACGCGTTTCTGCAAGCCCTCCTCCCGTATAATCGGGCATGAGCAAATCTTATCTCCGCATCGCATGAAGGTGCCCAAGCGTCTCGCTCCTCTTCTCGAAGAGGGCCTCATCGATGAAGTAATCAGTCAACTGATGAGCGGCAAGGAAGCGACTGTTTATGTGGTGCGCAGCGGCGACTCCATACGCTGCGCCAAAGTATACAAAGACGCCAAGCAGCGCAGTTTTCGCCAGGCCGCCTCGTATCGCGATGGCCGCAAGGTTCAAAACAGCCGCCAGGCGCGGGCAATGGAAAAAGGAACACGCTACGGACGCCAGATGCAAGAAGAGCTCTGGCAAAACGCCGAAGTGGATGCCCTGTTCCGGCTTGCCAATGCAGACGTGCGTGTGCCGCAGCCATATATCTGCACCGACGGCGTGTTGCTGATGGAACTGGTGGTCGACGACATTGGCAACGTAGCGCCCCGCTTGAACGATGTCGACATGACGCCAGAGTACGCGCTGGAATTGCATGCTTTGCTGATCAACCAGGTGGTGCGCATGCTGTGCGCCGGCATCATTCATGGCGACCTTTCCGAATACAACATCCTGCTGGCTGTCGGCGGGCCCGTCATTATCGACTTGCCGCAGGCGGTAGACGCCGCCGGCAACAATGAGGCGGCCGCCATGCTGTGCCGCGATGTCGATAACCTTGCCACCTTCTTCGGGCAATTCGCCCCGCAGCTGCTGGCCACCGACTACGGCAAGGAAATCTGGGCGCTTTTCGAGGCCGGCGAACTCACTGCCGAATCGGCGTTGAGCGGCCGTGTCGAGGTCGACACGCGCCCGGTAGACCTCGAAGCGCTGATGGACGATCTTGAAGACGCGCGCTTGGAAGAAGAAGCCAGGCTCCGATACGAGCAGAGCTTGCGCAGCGTCAACTAGCTTTGTCCCGCATGACCGGCGCCGCCAGGCATGCGGGACACCCCTGCACGCCCGGCGCTGCCATGCATGCCACGCCCAGCGTTGCTGTCGTCAGCTTAAGCGGGGCCCGTTCCTGCGGCGGGAGACAACAAGCAGGATGCCGTCAACGAGCACGAAAAGAACCAGACTGAACCCCAACACGGGAAGAAACCATCCTGTCAGTCCCGCTGCAATCAATATTGCGACTCTCGCTGGGACAGGCGCTTTGCCCAACAAAGAGAGCAAGCCTTCGTGCCCACGGGCTGCCCCGCCGGTGGACGGCAGCCTGCGCCACCACATGATGTAGCCCCATATGATCATGGTGAGCAGGCCTCCGGCAAAGAATATGAGCACAAGTTGATTGGCCAATCCAAACAGCGCGCCCATATGGGCGTCTATACCCCAACGGGTAAGCTTGGCCGCCAGCGGAAAATCAACGAAACGGATTTGATCGACAATGGCCATATTGCGCGGGTCGATCGCGACGGCATCCACTTGCGTCGGCCAACTGCGATCGATTTCCGTAACCGTCCAGGCCTTGCCCGGCTTGGATGGCGGCCGGATCTCCACCTTGCCGGCATCAATGCCAGCCATCCGCGCCGCGGCCAGCACCGAGTCAAACATGGCCGCATCATCGACGCCGGGTGGCGCGGCCGCAACGTGATGGTGATGCGCGTGCTCGTCGGCCGCTGACCCGCCGGGCGTCGAGTCCAGGCTGGTCGCCACAGAGGGCGTCCCCCAACCGTAGTAAGCGCGCAATACCGAAATATTTCCGCCGGCCCACTGCGACCAGGTCAGACCGGTCACTGAAAAAAACAGCACCCCGATCAAGACCCAAAGCCCCAGCCTGCCGTGCCAATCGCGCAGGCGGTGGCGACGCAGCGGTGGCGCAGCCGAGACTGACCGGGCTGACCGCAGGCGGCGATATTTCAGCACCCATAGGGCGAGTCCGCCGATGGCGGCAATCCAGAGCCAGGAAGCAGCGAGCTCGCTATACAGGCGACCCGCATCGCCCAGATGCAGGCCGCGGTGAAACAAGTCTATCCACGCGCGTATCGGCAATACGCCACTGGTTCCATATACGCCAAGGTCGCCGCGGACCTCGGCCGTCACCGGGTCAATGAAGATGGCCCGGCTTTCCGAGGGCCCCATCCCCTGCTCGGTAAACATGATGCGCGTCGTAGCTCCCGGTGCATGCGCCGGCCTGACCGCGACCAGTGCCGCGGCGTCGTCAGTCACTTTGCGCGCGGCGGCGATCTGGTCTTGCAACGGGGCCGGATTACCGGTGCTGTCGGTATAAAGCTCATGCCTGTAGACCCGATCCTCGATCTGGGGAGTAAGGGCATACAGAATGCCGCTGAGCGCGGCCGTAAAGAGAAACGGCCCCACCAGCAGGCCAATATAGAAATGCAGCCTCGTCAGCAATGCAAGCGCCCAGCGCTGCTCGCCTGGCGCAAGAGACGCGGACATCCCTGGGACTGCGGTCCTCGCGGGAGCGGATACTTTCGGAACGGGAGTGGAATCGGTCAACATAGGTCACCCTGGATATAGGACAGGAATGCCCGGGCGGCGCGGCACACCTCTTCCACATTTTGTCAGGGGAGGCAGGATGGACCGTATTTGACGGATTTGTCGCGAGACTTCACGCCCGAGGCAGGCTTTCGTGGTTGCCGCCAGTCCAGGGAGGAGCGCGCGGCAATGCATCGGGGAAACCGTCGGTGGTGACATGATGCTTGCAACCGCCATGCGGGGCCGGCTCGCTGCGCTGCAGGGCCACACCCAGGACCACGCCGCTGCATCCTTCCAGGGCCGGTAGCTGCGTCAGGAGTGGGCAATAGCCGCACTTGGCCAGGTCATGGCCCGAATGTTCGGCGGGGGCTGAAGCGGGATCGCCATGGGAATGAGCGGAGATGCCCGCTTCGTGGCCCTTAGCTTCGTGGCCCTTAGCTTCGTGGCCCTTAGCTTCGTGCATCGCGGCTTCGTGCATCGCGGCTTCGTGCTCCGCGGGTGCATGCGCCATGGCCAGCGACTGGGAAACAACCGGCGCAACGAAGATCATCAGCATGGCCAGCAAAGCCAGCCAAGCTGTGTATCGATGGCGACGGGTGTAGTTCAATGTGGCTCCATGCTTGGACGCGTGCTCAGTTCCCGCCTATCGGCCGGGTTTTCGGAAATCGCTTGCTATCCATGCTGCGGCACTATCGGGCGTCAGCTTGAAGCTCGTCGGCACCTCGACCTGGGCAAGCTGCTCACCCGCCTCATCGCAGGCACTTAGCGTTGCAGACGGATTATCGTCATCCGGCACGATATCCAGCTTGATGGTCAGGCGTGCGGACGCCGTTCGT
>JAKFDW010000255.1:0-2501 GCA_036675955.1 Orrella sp.
GGCACAGGGCTTCAGCTCCAACGCAGACGGTACGGCAATCGCAGGCGCCATTCCCGCCATCACACCCAGCGCCGCAATCAGCAGCCTCTCCTGCATGCCAGCTTTCATGGAGCATTCCCAAACGCAGCCCACGCGGGGCATTGCAAATTACAACGCCTCTTTAGCTGGTCCACGGCCAAAGGCCACACAACCGGTCCGGATTGGGGCACGGGAGGTGCGATTGCGAAATTTCACGCCTCACTCCTCGAAGCAGGAATCCCTCACTGCCCAGGATTCCGCGAGCGTGCATGCTGCAGGAAGGTTCCATTGACCTGCGGAAAAAATGGATCTGGCGCTCGCAGCTCGAGAGATGGGAGATGGCGAACCTGGTCATCCGCGCGCAACTTCCTCTCGACTGCGGGCCACTCAAACCCAACTTGCACGCCTGTCGCTGAGGTCAAGTGCATGCGGACGCAGCTGACCTCATGCTGCGATCTGCGCCGCCTGCCGGAGCAACACGGGAAGTTTTATGAATGTGATCGTTATCACGATATTACTAAAGTACTAGGTCCCTACTCCAGACGTGGCCAATCTCGGCCACAACTACGAATTGGAGCAAGGATATGAACTTGAAACTGATTCTGCTCTTGATCAGTCTGTTCGCTGCCCCGGTATTGCACGCGGGTTCCCGGGGGGGAGAGCCTATCGAAACGAAGACGACACGCCTGTCGGAAGCCGACCGCAAGGTCACCGCAGGAAGAATCCTGCTCAAGTGGGGTCCCTACGTAGAGAAGGTCAAAGGCCAGGAGCGTCGCGCCTGGGCAGCAGCATTATGGCCGTCGCTGCAGAGCGCCGATCTGGCCAACCTGCAAAAGGCATCCAAGGCGGTCACTTACGAAGGCATGCGCAACGCGCTACTGGGACAGCATCCTTCCGATAGCGAGATCATCAACCAAGCCGCCCGCGTCAAGACCTCGACAAAAAGCAACAGTCTCCTGGTCAAATCCTTGGGTGATCTTGGCGCGGACCTGGTATTCACTCCGTTGACGCCATGTCGCATCGTCGACACCCGTGTAGTCGGTGGTCGGCTTGTACCCAATACCATCATCGCGCTGGATGCCTCCAATCCTGGCGGCACCTTCAACTCGCAGGGCGGAAGCAATTCCTCCGACTGCAATATCCCCGCCAATCCGGCGGCCCTGGCCCTGAGCGTCACTGCGCTGGAGAACCTCACCACCGGCTACATCCGCGTCTATCCCTATGACAAGACCAATGCGCACGGCTCACCGGTTCCCGTTCCGGCGATCAACACGACCGTCAGCAACGACATCATCGTACCCGTCTGCCAGGGATGCACGCAGGAGCTGCGCGTGTTCTCGACAGCCAACACCCACTATGCGGCATTCGTGACCGGATACTTCATGGCACCCGTTGCATCGCCGCTGGATTGCACCGTGGCCCAGGACAGCGGGCTGCTCGATCTGCTTGGCGGATTGCAACCCAGGTCCGTCGCTTGTCCCGCGGGCTACTCGGCGACCGGTGGCGGTTGCGGAGGACCGCTGGGTATCGCGGTGAGCAATTCCGGCCCCGTCGAGACGGCTGGCAGCCCGACGGGCTGGCAATGCGATCTGGTGGGCTCGTTGCTTAGTGCCGTCGCATACGAAGTCACCGCCACCTGCTGTCGCATACCTGGACGTTGAGTCGCAGATGATTCGCTGTTCGTAAGCTGCATCGACACGTCGGCACTTGCTGTGCCGACGTGTCTTCTGCGGTTGACCACCTGCCATCCCACATGCGTCGCCTATACGCGCTTGAAATTGTGATCGCTGTGTCACTGCCTCGTCGCTTCAATTGACTCCCCATCGCGCCGCCACGACTATCGTGGTTCTGTCGTATCGAAAGGGGGACAGCATGCGCTGCTCGGTTATGCGTCTGCTTTTTGTGTTTGGTTTGTGCCTCACCCCGTCCCTGGCGACAGCGCAGCAATGTCCACCCTCGGTTCCCGTGCAAGGCGCGCCAGTATCCGCTCCGCTGCCGGTGTTCCCGGCCGACAACTGGTGGAATACCGACATTACTTCGGCACCGGTCGATTCCGCATCGGCCAGCTTCATCTCATTCATCGGCGGCACCCGTCGCCTGCATCCTGATTTCGGCGGCGAAGAATGGCCCGGCAGCACCTCGATCTACGGATTCCCGTATGCGATCGTCGACGGGTCGCAACCCAGGCAGGCGGTTGAATTCGACTACTGGGACGAGAGCGATGGCGTGGACATGACCACCGGAGAAGGCGTCCCGTTCTACCCTATCCCGGCGCAGGCGATTACCCAGGCGCACTGGGTCGAGGGTGGCGCGCCCGCGAATGTCGACCAGCGCGACGACAACGATCGCCACCTGCTGATGATCGACTGCACCAACCGCACCCTCTACGAGCTCTACAACGTCTGGTACTCCACCGCGCAGCAGCAGTGGTACGCGGGTTCCGGCGCCTTCTTCGACATGAACCGCAACGACCGCCGGCCCGA
>JAKFDW010000256.1:0-5258 GCA_036675955.1 Orrella sp.
TCGGCCCATTGCAGCAGGGCATCGTGGCCTCGTGTGTCGCCGGCCAGCAAATAGCTTTTGACCTGGGCGCCGCAATAGTCGATGCGTCTTATGACGCCGCGTGCGGGATCGTCGAAGATCAGGCCGGCCTCGTCCAGCTCCAGGTCGCGGACCATGTCCGCCAGTGTCGCGGTATCCGGCTTCTCTGGACTGGCGAAACGCATGCGCAGTCCTTCCCCCCCGACGGCCGAAGGCATCAAGACCGCATAAGGGAACAGGGCCAGCCACTTGGACAGCCGTTGCCGCAGCGACGGAATGTAGCCGCGAATCCAGGCGGTCGCCTGCCAGTGGTAGTGCTGAACCTCGATGCCGGCCGCGCTGTGCTTGAGCTCGGGCTGATGCGAAATGGGATCGCGCACGCTATTGGCCAGGGCGTTGACGCCATTGCCGGCCATGAAGGCGCTGCCCCAGTGCATGGGCAGCCAGGCGTTACCCGGTTGCAGATTCTCGTCGGCCATGGCGGCAAGCACGAGATGGCCGCGGCGTGTCGTTACCTTGACGAACGCGCCGTCGTGTACTCCGTGATGCAGCATGTCGTGGGGGTGCAAGTAAATAAAGGGCTCTTCGGCGTGGCGGGTAAGTGACGGAACCAGGCCGCTGCGGCTCATGGTGTGCCACTGATCTCTCATGCGCGCCGTCGTCAATCGCAAGGGATACGGCGCTGTAACGCTTTCGGCAACCGGTACATAGCCCACGTCCATGAAGCGGGCACGGCCATCGGCCGTTGCGAACACGCCGTCCGCATACAAACGTACGGCTTCGGTCCGCGGCTTGCTGTATGGCCATTGTTGCGGGCCATATTCGTCCAGCGCCGCGTAGTCCAGCGCGCTGTAGTCCAGATCCCGGCCTGCCGTGAGGCGCGCATGCTCGGCAAAAATTTCGGCCTCGGTCTGATAGTTGAACAGGCCTGTCTTTTCAGGGGCAATGCGCAGGGCCAGTCTACGTGCGACATTGCACACCAATTGCCAATCCGGGCGGGCGTCGCCCGGTGCTCCAATGGCGGCCCGTACACGGCTGATGCGCCGCTCCGAATTGGTCACGGTGCCGTCTTTCTCGGGCCAGGTGGCCGCCGGGAGAACCAGGTCGGCATAGGCCAGTGTTTCCGTATTCGCGAACGCCTCTTGCACGATGACGAATTCAGCGGCTTCCAGGGCGGCGCGCACTTTTCCCTGATCCGGCATGGATTGTGCAGGGTTCGTGGCGGCGATCCACAGCACTTTCACCTTGCCCTCAAGTACCGCGTCGAACATATCCAGGGCGGTGCGACCGGGTGCATCGGGCACGGCATCGACGTTCCACAAGCGTGCCACCTCGGCCCGATGTCCGGCATTATTGGGGTCGCGGTGTCCGGGCAGCAAGGTCGCCATGCCGCCGGCTTCCCGGCCGCCCATGGCGTTGGGCTGTCCGGTAAGCGAGAAGGGGCCGGCGCCTTTTTTTCCTATCTGGCCGGTCGCCATATGAAGATGAATCAACGCCGCGTTCTTGGCCGTGCCGCTGCTGGATTGATTCAGGCCCATGGTGTACAGGGACAGGGCCGCCCCGGCATTGCCGAACCAGCGTGCGCACTGGATGATGTCGGCGGCGGGCACACCGCAGTGCCCCTGAGCGGACTCCACCGTGAATTCATGGATGCGCGCCTTGATCTGCGCGTATCCCTGGGTGTGGCGGCCTATGTAGTCGAGGTCGACCAGGCCCTCCCGTTCCATGACGTTCAGCATGGCGTGGAACAAGGCCACATCGCTGCCCGGCGTGATGGCCAGGTGCAGATCGGCAATATCGCAGGTGTCGGTGCGCCGGGGATCCACCACGATAATCTTCATGTCGGGGCGGCGGGCCTTGGCAGCTTCCAGCCGGCGAAACAGCACCGGGTGTGCATAGGCCATATTGGATCCCGCAATCATGACGGTATCGGCATGATCCAGATCGTCATAGCAGGCCGGCGGCGAGTCGGCACCCAGTGTGAGCTTATAAGCCGACACGGCGCTGGACATGCACAGGCGCGAATTGGTGTCGATATTGTTGGTGCCCACCAGCGCGCGTGCCAGCTTGTTGAAGACCGCGTAGTCTTCGGTAAGCAACTGCCCGGACAGATAAAATCCAACCGCATCGGGACCGTGCGCGCCGATGACGCTTGCCAGCTTGGCGGCAGCGATGTCGCAGGCATCGTCCACGGCAATGTCGCGGCGCGGTTCTTTCTTGTTCTCGCGCCATTGCGCAGACAGGATCCGGCTGCTGTCATTGCGCACGGTCGCCGCCAGGGCCATGCCTTTGCTGCACAGCCGGCCAAGACTGGACGGATGCAGTTCATCGCCGCTTACCTTCAGGACTTGTTTCCCATCGGTGTGTATGTTGACGCCGCATCCCGTGCCGCAATAACAGCAGATGGAAGACAGGATGCGCGGCGTGGCGGCCGGGCTGCTGGGCGCCACGGGCTTGTCGATACGGTTCATGGCTCCACCCCTAGGCCTTCGCCGAACATGAGGTGTTCGCGCCGGCCGGCAATGGATGCGCCTTCCCGGATCAGGCGCAGATACCAGGCGCCGTCCGCCGTGTCGCCATAAAGGCAGGCGCCGATCAGCTTGTCGTCCTTGATCACCAGTTTTTTATATATCCCGCCTGCCGAGTCGGCCAGGGTAATGGCCTGGGTGCCGGCATTGCCGACGAAGTCGCCCGCCGAAAACACGTCGATGCCCGTCACCTTCAACTTGGTGGATATTGCGCTGCCCGAGTACCGGCCAATGCCGTGGAAGGCCAGGTGGTTGGCGGCGACTTTGGCCTGCTCGAACAAGGGGGCGACCAACCCGTAAGCCATGCCGCGATGGCTGACGCATTCGCCCACCGCATAGATGCTGGGGTCGTAAGTCTGCAGGGTGTCATTGACAATGATGCCGCGCTCGGTATGGATGCCCGCTTTTTCGGCCAGATCGGTATTGGGCCGTATGCCGACCGCCATGACGACCAGGTCGGTTGCGTGCTCGGAGCCATCCTTGAAGCGTATGGCGCGCACCGCGCCTTCTTCGTCGCCGACGATGGCTGCCGTATGGCGGTTCATCAGAAATTGCAGGCCGCGGCGCTCAAGGTCTTTTTGCAGCAGCGCGGCAGCCGCCTTGTCCAGTTGCCGGTCCAGCAAGGTCGTGCCCAGGTGCACAACGGACACTTCCATGCCGCGCGCCGCCAGCCCGTTGGCCGCTTCCAGACCCAGCAGCCCGCCGCCGATCACGACAGCCCGCTTCAATTTGCTGGCCGCATCTATCATCAGGTCGACATCGCGAATCTCGCGGAACGTGATGACGCGCTTCAAGTCATTGCCCGGCACGGGTAGAACGAACGGATTGGAGCCCGTGGCCAGCAGCAGACGGTCGTAACGGGCTACCGTGCCGTCGTCGGCAATGACTTCCCGGCGGGCACGGTTTATTTGCGTGACGGTGCAATTCAGGTGCAGGGTGATGCCGTTTTCCTGATACCAGTTTTTATCGTTCAGGATGATGTCCTGAATAGTCTGTTCACCGGTCAGCACGGGAGACAGGAGGATGCGGTTGTAGTTGGTGTACGGTTCCGCGCCGAACACCGTGATGTCGTACAGGTCGCGATCCAGCTTGAGCAATTCTTCCAGGGTGCGGACGCCGGCCATGCCGTTGCCCACGACCACGAGTTTCAGTTTTTTCATGATGCGACGGCGTTCAAGGAAAGGTCCCGTTCCGTATCGACCTGCGGCTCTTCGGTCGTGCCTGCGCCGGGATGGCGATGCCGCTGGTGCAGGAAATTCAGGACGGCAGCGCGATACGAGGCATACCTGGCATCGTCCAGCAGCGCAAGGCGATTACGGGGGCGGGCCAGGTTCACCTTGATGATCTCGCCTATCGTGGCGCCCGGACCGTTGGTCAGCATTACGATGCGGTCGGATAACAGCACGGCTTCGTCCACGTCATGCGTCACCATCACGGTGGTGGTCGATGTGCTGGCCACGATACGCAGCAGTTCATCCTGCAGGTGCGCCCGGGTCAGCGAATCCAGGGCGCCAAAGGGTTCGTCCAGCAACAACACCTTGGGCTCGAGGGCCAGCGCGCGTGCTATCCCCACTCGCTGTTTCATGCCGCCTGATATCTCCCTGGGGTATTTGTGCTGGGCGTGGCGCAGGCCGACCAGGTTCAGCGCGGAGGCGGTCCTGGCCTTCAGCTCTCCGACCGAGTCGGTGCGCGAGAACACGCGCTCGACAGCCAGGTAGACATTCTGGAAGCAGGTGAGCCAGGGCAGCAGGGAATGGTTCTGGAACACGACGGCGCGTTCCGGTCCGGGTCCCTTGATTTCCTTTTCGCCGCACAGCAGCACACCTGTTGTGGGGTTGGTGATGCCGGCAATCAGGTTCAGCAAGGTGGATTTGCCGCAGCCGGAATGCCCGATCAAGGAAATAAATTCGCCTTGGCGTATGTTCAGGTTTATGTCGCGCAGGGCAATAAAGTCGCCTTTTTTCGAAGAAAAGGTTTGCCCCACGTACTCGATGCGCACAAATTTTTCCATGGCTTAATAGACCCTAAGCTTCGTTGTAGTTGAATCGCCTTGCCAGGGCGATTAGAGCCAGGTCCAGTGCCAGTCCCACGACACCGATGACCAGGACGGCAATCAGGATGTTCTGTACGTTCAGGTTGTTCCATTCGTCCCACAGCCAGAAGCCCAGGCCGGTTCCCCCGGTCAGCATTTCGGCGGCGACAATCACCAGCCACGCGGTTCCGATGGAAAGCCGCACGCCCGTCATGACATGGGGCATCACCGAAGGCAGGAGAATGCGCGTAAAGACCTTCCATTCGGATAGATCCAGCACGCGCGCCACATTCAGGTAGTCTTGCGGCACGCGCTTGACGCCTTCCGCCGTGTTGATGATCATGGGCCAGATGGAACAGATGAAGATGGCCCAGATGGCCGCCGGATTGGCGGCCTTGAACAAAAGCAGGCCCAGCGGCAACCATGCCAGTGGCGAAACGGGTCGAAGCAGGCTGATGACCGGTGAGCAGATGGCATTGATGGATGGCACCCGGCCAATGAGAAAGCCCATGGGAATGCCTACAGCGGCGGCCAGCAGGAATCCCAATGCCACCCGGCCCAGCGATGCCAGGATGTTCCAGCCTATGCCCACGTCGTTGGGTCCGTTATCGTAGAAGGGGTCGCTGAACAGTTCCACGGCCGCCAGCAGGGTCGGTTCCGGTCCCGGGATCTCGATGATT
>JAKFDW010000257.1:0-9733 GCA_036675955.1 Orrella sp.
GCCTTGCAGCCAGGCCACCTCGACCTCGACCCGATGCGCCATGAAAGCCGCTTCCGACAGCGTGGCGCGTAACGCCTGCCCTTTTGCGGCGTAGCGCCCGTCAAGAGGTGACAGGGCGTTCAGATGACTTAGTTGCGAGGCAATTAACATGGCAGTTCACGTAAAGAAAAATTAGTCCGAATTCTAGCATTCGCGTTCAATCGCCAGAAATGCGCATATAAACGACACATTCGCGGCGCGACCGCAATCGCGCCCGCTTTGTCCATGTTTACCGGCGATTAAGCAATCGTATCCTGCTATACTTTTTTTGCCCACAACTCCCGAACTTTGACATGAAACTTATTGGTTCGTTAACTAGTCCTTACGTGCGCAAAGTGCGTGTCGTCATGGCAGAAAAAAAACTCGATTACGACTTCGTTCTTGAAAATGTGTGGGCCGACGACACACAAATACAAGCCCACAATCCGCTGGGCAAGGTACCCTGTCTAGTCATGGAAGACTCGGGCAGTCTTTTCGACTCACGCGTTATCGTGGAGTACCTGGATACCCTCTCGCCGGTGGGTCGTCTTATTCCCCAGCCCGGCCGGGACCGGGCCGCCACAAAGTGCTGGGAAGCCATCGGCGATGGCGTCCTCGACGCGGCCATTGCAATCTATATCGAAACGCACCGCCGGCCGGCCGAACTGCGCAGCGAAGACTGGATTGCGCGCCAATACCAGAAGATATCCGTTGCGCTTGAATCCATGGACAAAAGCTTGGACGACCATCCATTCTGCATGGGTGTCAACTTCAGCCTGGCCGATATTGCGGTGGGTTGCGCGCTGGGTTATCTCGACCTGCGCTTTCCGCATCTGGATTGGCGCTCGGAACACAGCAATTTGCAGCGCCTGGACGAAAAGCTGCAAAGCCGTCCGTCTTTCATCAGCACATCGCCGCCTGCGGGCTGAAGCCCTCCAAAGCCGCCGTCGTGAACAGCAACCCAAAAAGTTGGACACCGATCCAACTTTTTGGGTTTTTTAATGGCGGCGCAGACGCGATCGGCGTCTGGTCGATCAGGCAAATCCTTTATATGCCTCGTACAACATGTACGCCGCCAACGCAAACAACAAGCAGGCAAACACGCGCTTCAATGTGGCCACCGGCAAACGGTGCGCGCATCGGGCGCCGTATGGTGCCGTCAAGACGCTCATGGCCGACAAGACGATAAGCGCCGGCCAGAATATATAGCCCAGCATTCCGTCGTGCCCGGCCGACTCGGAAAAGCCCGAATAGATATAGCCCGCACTATTGGCCACCGCAATGAAGAAGCCCAAGGCGGCTGACGTCGCTACAGCGTTATGCACTAGCACATTGCTGCGCGTCATGAATGGTACGGACAAAAAGCCCCCTCCCGCCCCCAGCAAGCCGGAGGCAAATCCGATCCCTACCCCCACACTGGCTGTCGCAGCCTTGCCTGGCATGGTCCTTCCGACGACGGGCGGCTTGCCGCTAAGCATCTTTACGCCGGAATAGGCGACGAACACCCCGAATATCACAGCCAGCCAGGTTGCGCTGATGTAGGAAAATACTGCGCCGCCCGATAAAAGGCCGCCAATTATCATGCCCGGCGCCATGATCCAGACGATATCCCAGCGTATGGCGCCTTTGGCATGATGGGCGCGCATGCTGGAAATCGAGGTAAAGATGATGGTGGTCATGGACGTGGCGATCGCTGCGTGCACGATCAAGTCGTCAGGCACGCCATACAGGGGAAACAGCATCGTGAGGAAAGGCACAAGTATCATCCCCCCTCCTATGCCCAGCAATCCGGCAGCAAAACCAACCGCAGCGCCCAGGCAAGCCAGGCTGACAATAAATACCGGATCCATACATACCTTGAAAAAGAAAAAGCCGATGAGGCAAAGAAAACGGGAAAGTGACAGCCGATTTACGGCATGCCTGTATTAAACAATAATGCCGCCACCAAGACAGACATCGCCGGCATACAACACAGCCGACTGACCCGGGGTAACCGCCCATTGGTCGTGCTCGAACGATAGCGTAAAGTTATCGTCGGTGGCATCGCTCAACGCGCATGTCGAATCACTTTGCCGGTAGCGGGTCTTGGCGGCGTAGGTGCCGGGTTCGGGCGCCTGGCCTGAAACCCAGCTTGCGTCCTGCGCTCGCAGCTGCTGGTTCAACAGCCACGGATGATCATGGCCCTGAACGACATAGAGCGTGTTGTGGGGGATGTCTTTGCGCGCGGTAAACCAGGCGTCGGCAGTACCATCGTCGCGCTGCCGTCCCTTGACGCCGCCAATACCCAGGCCCTTGCGCTGGCCCAGGGTGTAGAACGCCAGCCCCTGGTGTTCACCCACTACGGTCCCGTCCGGCGTTTTGATCGGACCCGGCTTGGTCGGGAGGTAGCGATTAAGAAACTCGCGAAAAGGTCGTTCGCCGATAAAACAGATACCGGTGGAGTCTTTCTTGGCGGCGTTGGGCAAGTCAAGGGCTTGCGCCATGCGCCGCACCTCGGTTTTGGGTATTTCGCCAAGAGGGAAAAGCGTCTTGGCAAGTTGCGCCTGGTTCAGGCGATGCAGGAAATAGCTTTGATCTTTGGTATGGTCCAGCGCCTTTAGCAATTGATGCTGATCGCCGGCTTCGGTTTGGACGGTGCGTACCCGGGCGTAATGCCCGGTTGCAATATGTTCCGCGCCCAGCGTCATCGCGTGATCCAGAAAGGCCTTGAACTTGATTTCGGCATTGCACAAGACGTCGGGATTGGGTGTGCGGCCGGCGGAATATTCGCGCAGGAAATCGGCAAATACACGGTCTTTATATTCGGCGGCAAAATTGACCGCTTCGATATCGACGCCGATCAGGTCGGCAACGCTGGCCGCGTCCAGCCAGTCCTGGCGGCTGGAGCAGTACTCCGAGTCGTCATCGTCTTCCCAGTTCTTCATGAACAGCCCGACGACGTCATAGCCCTGTTGCTTCAGCAGCCATGCAGTTACCGAGGAATCAACGCCCCCGGACATACCGACCACGACGCGCCCTTTTGATGCAGATAGTTTAACCATGCAGCTATTTTAGACGGTTCCGACGCTTACGAGAGCGAGTCGCCGGGACCCGCGCCCAAGGCATCATCGACGACTTCGATCCAGTGACGCACCGGTGTCGCCGTACCGCTCTGCAAGTGCGTAATGCAACCGATGTTGGACGAGACGATGCACGAGGGTTCGGCCGCCTGTATGGCGCCGAGCTTGCGGTCGCGCAGCGCTTTTGAGAGCTCTGGCTGGGTAATTGAATAGGTGCCGGCCGAACCGCAGCATAAGTGCGATTCGGCAAAAGGCTGCAGCGAGAATCCCAGATCGATCAGCATACGTTCACTGACGCCGCGCAGCCCCTGCCAGTGCTGCAGCGTGCAAGGGGGATGAAACGCGACCGGATTGGGCGCGGTTTTCATGAGCTGGCGCAGCGTACTGGCATGAGGAGCGACGATCTCGGCCACGTCGCGGACTTTATCCACCAGCCGCAGCGCCTTGACGACATAGTCGCGATCATGGCGCAAATGATGCGCATACTCCTTGACCATGGCGCCGCAACCCGATGCATTCATGACAATACTCTCTACCTGGCCGTTGTCGATAAGGGGCAGCCAGGCATCGATGTTGGCCCGCATCTGATCGAGCGCGGCCTCCTGAGCATCGAGATGGAAGTTGATGGCGCCGCAGCAACCCGCACCCGGTACGACCCGGGTTCCTATTCCGAGCGCGTCCAGTACGCGTATGGTGGCCGCGTCTATGGTAGGCATCATGGCGGGTTGCACACAGCCCGACAGCATCAGTACCTGCCTGGGATGCCGGCCACTGTTGCGGGGCAAAATGCCAGCCGGCCGGGCACGGGGAACCTTGTTCTTCAAGACGTCGGGAAGCACGGGGCGCAGCAGTCGGCCCAGTTTCATTGCGGGGCTGAACAGCGGCGAATTCAAGGCATGCCGCAACACCGCACGAGTGAATCGTTGTCCAAAGGGACGCTGCACTTGCTGGTCGACCAGGTTGCGCCCGATATCGACCAGCGCACCGTACTCCACACCCGAAGGACAGGTGGTCTCGCAGTTGCGACAGGTAAGGCAGCGGTCCAGGTGTTCCTGGGTTGCCTCGGTCGGCTCGACGCCCTCGAGCACCTGCTTCATCAGGTAGATACGCCCGCGCGGGCTGTCGAGCTCGTCGCCCAGTATCTGGTAAGTCGGACAGGTAGCCAGGCAGAAGCCGCAATGCACGCAGCGGCGCAATATTGCGTCAGCGTCTTGGCCTTCATCGGTATCACGCACCCAGGATGCCAGATTAGTTTGCATGATTGAATCTCAGAAGTCGGAGAACAGGCGTTTCGGGTTGAAGATGCCCACGGGATCGATTTCCTGCTTCAGGCGCAGGCTGATGTTCTTGATGGCGGGCGCCAGTGGCTGAAATACGGTCAGATCGGCGGGCTTGGAATCGTAGCGGTACAGCGTTGCATGGCCGCCCAGGCCGGCGACGATGCGGCGCAATTCGTGTCCGGATTCCACGCCGGCCAGCCATCGCAAACCGCCGTTCCATTCGATCAGCGTACTGCCGATATTGAGCGGCGGCGTGTGCGGAGGCAATGCCACGCGCCATAAGGGACGGGCCAGGAAAAATGGATGTGTCTGGTCCCGCAGGCTGTCCCAGAACGCCGGCGCGCCGGAGGCATCAAGCTGCTGGCCGCCGAGTTTCGTGGTGGCATTTTTGACAGCCGGGTCGCTCCCCGACAAGCGGACATGCAGCAGCCCCGCGCCATTGCCTTCCCGGGCGCACCAGCTCGTAGCCGATATCGGCAAAGGTTGCCTGCGCCATTGGGTGAAAAGATTCAGTGCGCCGGCTTCGTCGGTTTCGAAGACCAGCGTTCTTTCCTGAAACGGCTTGGGAGCCACTTTGATCGAGACCTCGATCAGGGCGCCAAAAATGCCCATGGATCCGGCCAGCAGACGCGATACGTCATAGCCGGCGACATTCTTCATGACCTCGCCGCCAAAGGACAGTACGCTGCCCGACGAATCAAGCAATTTCGCACCCAGGACAAAATCGCGGAGACTGCCGGCCGCCATGCGGCGCGGCCCGGACAGGCCGCTGGCGACACATCCGCCTATGGTCGATGCGGCGCCCAAACGTGGCGGCTCGAAGGCCAGCATCTGATTTTGCTCGGCCAGTGTGTTTTCGATATCACTAAGCAGCGTACCCGCGCGAGCCGTGATGACCAGTTCGGACGGTTGGTAGTTGACGACGCCGTGATAGCTCGAAAGGTCGAGCATTGCCGCCTCGCTGACGATGTCGCGATCGCCGGGCTCGCCATAGAAGCTCTTGGTGCCGCCCCCCTGTATGCACACCGGGCGCTCACCCGCCCGGGCGGTCATGACTTGCTGGCAAAGTTCGGATAAGACGAAGTTCATGGTCTGTTCTTAAAAACGGGGCAGATCGGAAAAGCGGACCTGGCCGCTATGCACGTGCATCTTGCCGTACTCTGCGCAACGCGCCAGCACGGGGATGACTTTCTCCGGGTTCAACAGCCCATAAGGGTCGAAGCCCCTTTTCAAGGCGGCGAAAAAATCGAGCTCTTCACGGCTGAACTGGATGCACATCTGGTCGATTTTCTCGATGCCGACACCGTGCTCCCCTGTTACCGTACCGCCAACCTCGACGCAGAGTTCCAGAATGGCGGCTCCAAATTTTTCGGCGCGCTCGACTTCGCTGGGCTGGTTCGAATCGAACATGATCAGTGGATGAAGATTGCCGTCCCCGGCATGAAACACATTGGCGCAGCGCAATCCGTATTCGTCTTCCATTTGCTCGATCGCGCCCAGTACACGCCCAAGGTGGCGCCGCGGGATCGTTCCGTCCATGCAATAGTAGTCTGGTGATACACGACCGGCCGCCGGGAATGCGTTCTTGCGCCCGGCCCAGAACAGCAGGCGTTCGGCTTCCGAGCCGGACACTTGCAAGCGTGTGGCGCCGGCATGACGAAAGACATTTTCCATGCGGGCGACTTCGTCGACGACCTCTTCGGCAGTGCCGTCGGACTCGCAAAGGAGGATGGCCGCCGCATCCAGGTCGTAGCCCGCCTTCACGAAGGGCTCGACCATGTGCACGGCGCGTTTGTCCATCATCTCGAGACCAGCCGGAATGATCCCGCCGGCTATGATGTTGGTCACGGCAAGGCTGGCCGCCTCGACGCTGGAGAAGCTGGCCATGACGACCTGCGCAACGGACGGCTTGGGAATCAAACGTACTGTGACTTCGGTAACGACCCCCAGCATGCCTTCGGACCCGATGAAGGCAGCCATAAGGTCCAGCCCAGGGCTGTCGGGTGCGCCGGATCCCAGTTCGACCACATCACCGTCGATGGTGATCATGCGCACCTGTAGAACATTGTGTATGGTCAGGCCGTACTTCAGGCAGTGCACGCCGCCGGAATTCTCGGCAATGTTGCCGCCTATGGAACAGGCAATCTGACTGGAAGGATCGGGCGCGTAATACAGGCCATACGGCGCCGCCGCTTCGGAAATGGCCAAATTGCGCACACCGGGTTCCACGACGGCGGTAGCCGATTCGAGGTCGATTTTCTTGATCCGGTTAAGCTTGGCCAGCCCCAGCAATATGCCTTGCGCATGCGGCATTGCGCCACCCGACAACCCCGTGCCGGCTCCGCGCGCGACGATGGGGATATTGAGCGCTTTGCACGCCTGCAATACGGCAATGACCTGCGCCTCGGTTTCCGGCAATACCACCATCGGCGGCAGACAACGATACAAGGACAAGCCATCGCACTCGTAGGGGCGGGTATCCTCGACCTTGGACAGAATGCAATGGTCGGGGATATCGGCCTTCAGCCGGGCAAGCAGACCTGCGAAATCCGGCACCGGACTCGGCCCCGAACTCATCGTGGAATCGTTCATTGTCTCTCTTCGTTATATTTTTTTTGACGCTATACCGTGGCAAGCCCTCAGGATAATGGAATAATCTTCCCCGGATTCAGGATATCGTTGGGATCGAAGGCTTTTTTGAGGCTGGCCATGAGATCGAGCGCGTCGCGACCATGCTCGGCAGCCATGAATTCCATTTTATGCAGCCCGACGCCATGCTCTCCGGTACACGTGCCGTCCATGTCGATGGCTCGCTGGACCAGCCTGTGGTTCAAATGCTCGGACTCTTCCCATTCCTGGGGGTTTTCGGCGTCCAGCAGCATGAGGACGTGGAAATTTCCGTCGCCCACATGCCCGACGATGGTGTAGGGAAAGCTGGCCTGGTCCAGTTCGGCCGCCGTGTCCGACACGCATTCGGCGAGGCGGGAAATGGGAACACACACGTCGGTAGTGCTGGCGCGGCAACCTGGGCGCAATTGCAGCCCCGCAAAATAGGCGTTATGACGCGCGGTCCACAGGCGGCTTCGGTCTTCGGGCTGTTCGGCCCATTGGAAATCCATTCCGCCGTTGTCGCGCGTAATTGCCTGCACGGTTTCGGCCTGCTCTTTGACGCCGGCCGGACTGCCATGGAATTCGAAAAGCAATAGCGGCGATTCTTTCAGGCTTAATTTGCTGTAGGCGTTGGTGGCTTTGACTGCCGCCGTATCCATGAATTCGACCCTGGCTACCGGCACCCCCATCTGTATGATCTCGATCACGCTTTGCACTGCCGTTTCCAGCGTGCTGAAATTGCATATCGCCGCCGAAATGGCCTCAGGCTGAGGGTACAAGCGAATAGTGACTTCGGTGATGATGCCCAGCGTGCCTTCGCTGCCCACAAAAATGCGGGTCAAGTCGTACCCTGCTGACGATTTACGCGCCCGGTTGGCGGTTTCTATGATGCGCCCGTCGGCAGTGACCACTTTCAGGGACATGACGTTCTCGCGCATGGTGCCGTAACGCACCGCATTCGTTCCTGAAGCGCGTGTGGCCGCCATGCCGCCCAGGCTGGCATCCGCGCCTGGGTCGATGGGGAAAAACAGGCCAGTGCCGCGGATTTCGTCGTTAAGCTGCTTGCGGGTTACGCCGGCCTCGACTGTCGCGGTGAAGTCTTCCGGGTGCACCGAGACCAACTTGTTCATGCCCGAAAGATCAAGGCTGATTCCGCCCTGGACGGCCAGCAAATGGCCCTCGAGCGATGAACCGACGCCATAAGGTATGAGCGCAACCTTATGCTGATTGCAATGCCGCGCCACCCAGGCGACCTCTTCCGTGGTCAAGGCAAAAACAACACCGTCCGGCAGCATGGGCGGATAGGGAGATTCATCGCGCCCATGGTGCTCCCGCACCGCCTGAGCGGTGGAAAATCGGGTCCCGAACCGTTCTCTGAGCGTATCGAGAAATCCAGCTGGAATCGCGCGACGCAGGTTCTGCGCAAAAGCGGGGGCGTTCATGCATAACTCCTTATACTTCGCCAGTATGTTGACCGATCAATACTACGACTTTTACACCTGGCTGCCGATCAGGGCATTTGCTGATTGCGCTTGCACCTCGCGCCTACCTGCCAGTACCTGCCGCCTTGCCTTTACAGCTTGCGACAATCGTTCGAGGACCTTGACGGAGGCATCCCAGGCTATGCAGCCGTCGGTGATGCTCTGCCCATAAACCAGGGGTTGCCCTGGTATCAGGTCCTGGCGGCCGCCCACCAGATGGCTCTCCACCATGACACCAAAAATTCGCTCATCGCCCGCTTCGAGCTGGGCGGCGACGTCGTCGATGACCAAGGGTTGGTTCAAATAGTTTTTATTACTGTTGGCGTGGCTTGCGTCTACCATGAGTCGGGGACGCAAACCGGCTTTGCCCAAAGTCTGGCAGGCGGCTTCCACGTTGGCGGCATCGTAGTTGGGATGTTTACCGCCACGCAGGATGACGTGGCAGTCATTGTTCCCTACGGTGGACACAATTGCCGAATGGCCGCCTTTGGTGACGGAAAGAAAATGATGCGGCTGGGAAGCCGCCTTGATGGCGTCGATTGCAATCTTGATATTGCCGTCGGTGCCGTTCTTGAAACCCACAGGGCATGAAAGCCCCGACGCCAGTTCCCTGTGGACCTGGCTTTCTGTGGTGCGTGCGCCGATCGCACCCCAGGAAACCAGGTCGGCAATGTACTGGGGCGTGATCATATCGAGGAATTCGCAACCGGCAGGCACGCCCATCTGGTTGACATCTATCAGCAGCTCGCGCGCCGTCCGCAAGCCCTGGTTGATATTGAAACTGCCATCGAGGCCCGGGTCGTTGATGAGGCCTTTCCAGCCTACCGTGGTGCGCGGCTTCTCGAAGTAGACGCGCATGATGACTTCGAGCTCGCCACTGAAGCGCTCACGTTGTGCCAACAGGCGCTTGGCATATTCCAGCGCGCCCTGCGTGTTATGGATGGAACACGGTCCAATGACAACGGCCAGCCTATCGTCGGCGCCATGCAAAATATCGTGCAGCGCCTGGCGCGCGCCATAGACGGTGGCCGAGATTTCGGTGGTGCAGGGAAACTCGCGCATGACATGGGCGGGCGGACTGAGTTCCTTGATTTCCCGAATGCGTAAATCGTCAGTATTGTGGGTCACAGCTTAGCTCCAGAGTAATTGCCAACTTCGCAAGCGGTACAAAAAAAAGCCGCCTAGCGTCGCTGGCGGCTTTTTGGGAATTTGGTTCTTTTATGGCGTACAACGCTTCCCTTCCTCCACCAGCGGCTTTGGAAAACTAAAAAAATAAAAGAAAACG
>JAKFDW010000258.1:0-4371 GCA_036675955.1 Orrella sp.
GCGCGGATGCCAAAGCCGGAAGCGTTTTCGGAGCGGTAGTCTTCATCGATGATAACGATGGGGAATCGGAATTTCATGCTATAGCTCCTGCTAAGTGCGAGGCAGGGTCACGCCACGCTGACCCTGGTACTTGCCGCCGCGATCACGGTACGAAGTTTCACAAACTTCGTCACCTTCGAAAAACAGCATCTGTGCGCAGCCTTCGCCAGCGTAGATCTTGGCGGGCAGCGGCGTCGTATTGGAGAATTCCAGCGTGACATGGCCTTCCCATTCGGGTTCCAGGGGCGTCACGTTGACGATGATGCCGCAACGGGCATAGGTGCTTTTCCCGAGGCAAATAGTAAGAATACTCCTGGGAATGCGGAAGTACTCGACCGTGCGGGCCAGGGCAAAGGAATTCGGCGGAATAATGCACACATCGCCCTTGAAGTCGACAAAGGACTTCTCGTCGAAAGCCTTGGGATCGACGATGGTCGAATTGATATTCGTGAATATCTTGAACTCATCCGCGCAGCGCACGTCGTAACCATAGCTGCTGGTGCCGTAGCTGACAATCTTGTTGCCGTTGACCGAACGCACCTGGCCCGGCTCGAAAGGTTCAATCATGCCGTCGGCGGAAGCGCGCCGGATCCAGCCATCATGTTTAATGCTCATAGCCCTGACCTTAATGAAATGGCGCGTATTTTATCGCTGTTACGCATCCAGCACGCCCTGAGTGGAAAAAAAACAAATCAATCTTTTGAGAACCATCGATACACCAGGGCAAGCCCGTTGATCGTGCCTGCGCTCAGCTCGGCCGTAAGCCCCCGCGCCAGACGGTAAGTGGCCCGCCCCACCGTACCCGTGTCGGACAAGGCTTGCTGTATGCTCAAGGTAATACCGTTGCCCAGCGTCTTGCTTGCCGACACGAATTTGCGTTCGATGTCGCTGGTGCCGCTGTTCAGGCCGCTTACGACGCTTTCGGCCGGCAGGATGCTGCCCGCGCTGCCCAGCTCGCCCGACTTGATGCTGAGTTCGTCGATACCGAACCTGCGATAGAACGGTTCGCCGTCGCCCAGGAAAGAAGTGCCTACGGATAACAGCAAGGCCATGTCGCCACCCGATTCATCCGCCGCGTGACCCAGCAACAACCAAGACAGTTTTTCGATATCGCTGACCGAAGGATAAGACACCAGATCGATGCGCGGCCGCCTGGCCGTTCCCGCCACGCGCACACCCGCCTCGACCGCCAGGCCGGTGCGCAAGGCCTCGATATCCAAGACAGGGCTGGCGATATCGCCCTGGAACGTGATGGTGCCGCGGCGCAACTGCAGGCGCTGGCCGTAGGCCTCGATGGCGCCGCCACGGGTATTGAGGGCGCCGACGCCGGTAAGCCGCCCTTGCCTCATCACAATGTGCAACTTTCCGACCAGACCCGAATTCAAGCCATAGCCGGTCAAATAGAAGCGGCGGCCCAAATCCACATCCAGGTCCATGGAAATGTCCATGGGCACGGCCGGCGCCTTTTTCGTATCGCCCGGGCGCATCACCACCACGTCGCTGTCGACCGTCGGTATGCCGCCCAGCATGTCCAGGTCGAACCACCCCGCATCGGCCGTGATGGCGCCATTGATGGCAATCCTGGGCAATTCGATTGCCAGCCGCAGCTTGCCGCTAATCATGGCGTAGCGGTCCGAACGCTGCAGAATGGGGTAGCGATAGAGATCCAGGTCGATGATTCCGCTGGACTCGAACAAGTTCCAGTCGCCGGTAATCGTCAGTTTGCCGTTTTTGGCATCGGGATTCGTCTTCAGCCATTCCGCCGTGCGCCATTCCTGAGGCTCAACCCGCAGCAGTGCCGGAAAACTCAGGCTGTCGAGGATCAGGCGCTCATCCTGCAGTCGGGCCGATAGCGTACCGTCCAGCAGGCGTATGCCGTCATCGATCCGAATCAAGCGTATTTTCTGGCCGGAAATGGTGCCCGTACTGTTCCAGGTGCCGTCCGGCTTGCTTTGCAGTTCGACGTTTGCCTGCACGGCTCCGCCCAGTTCCATCGTGTCGTCCAGGAAAAGACTGGTCCAGCCCAGGTCGTCGATATTGGCATTGAGTTTGACCGTCTTGGCGTCCTTGGGGTTGAGCACAATACCGCCGCCCGGCGTCGCATGGATCAAGGTCTGGGCGCTGGCCGAAACCTGGCCCATGCGCGCGGTCTTCAGGTCCAGATCTGCAGTCAAACGGCTGGTTGAGCCATTGGTGGGCCTGGCATTCACGTCCAGGGAGAACGCTTGCAGCCCCAGCGGGAATGCCGGCTCGGCAGGGACCATGACATCACCCGAAACGCGCTCGATATGCGCGCGGCCTGCCAGCGCACCGGCAAATTTCAAATCCCAGTCCAGGGCGAATACGACTTCGGACTTGTCATCGCCCTGATTGGCCTTGATCTTGATGCCGCCGCGATCGGCTTCTTCCTTCGCCTCGACATCCAGCTTCTTGCGCAATTGGTCGACCAGGCTTGCCGAAACCGGCAAGCGGGCAATCGCACCCTGTGTTTCCCAGCGCCCCGGCCCGCCCCGCGAACCCTGATGATTCAGGGTGAACAATGTGCGTGAATTCAACAGGAAATCGAGCTGCGTAGCGCCCACCTGCCATTGCCATACCGGCGCGACCTGGCCGGGCAGGAAACTGACAGCGGTAACCGAGTCGGAGTGCAGGCCCAGCCCGGCATGGTCGATGTCCAGCGACGATATCTTTCCCCGCCAGCCCTGGATGCTTCCCTGCTCCACGGGTCCTTTGTCCCAGGCGCCTTCCAGCTTTATATCGACCTTTACCGGTGCGCTTCCGACCTGGCCGGGCTTGCTGTTCTCGGGCGTGTATTGGGCCGCAAGCTGTGCCCGGTGATGCGGCAGCGTGCCGGCCACCAAACCTTTAATACTCGCACCGCCGCCGACACCCGGCCAGAACGCCGCCAGATCCGGCGCCGTCACGTCCAGCGTCAAATCATTCTCGATCGATCCCAGCGCGCCCTCCGCGCGAAGATGATTCTTGCCCAGGCGCAGGTCCATGTTCAAGGAGGCCAACTGCAGCGTCTCCCATAGCGCAGGCGCCGGCTGTGTTGTGTCGGCCGGGCGTGGCGGGGCCGGCGGTGTAGGCATCGGCGTCTGCGTCGCTGCAGGCTCAGAGGATGACGTAGGCGCAGTAGAAGGCGTTGGCGGAAGCGCCGCCGCGCTCGCCGGCGGTGCCGCGTTGACGACCTTGGCCTTCAAATGGCCGGACAGCGGCTGTTTGTTCCAGTGCGAGCCCTCGGAGAAGCTCAAGGCCACATCGCCGGACACCACTTCACTGCGGCCGCGCAGCTGCACATCGAAATCGGCGGAAGTCGTGATGATGGCAGGCGGTATGGAATCGCCCACCAACTGGCCTATATCGAGTTTCTCTGTGCGCAGGGTGCCCACGATGCGGTCCTGAATGACGTCATCAGCCAGGCTGGAAGACCAGTCCAGATTACCGTGCAGCGAAGAGCCATCGGCCAGCTCCAGGGCCACCTCTCCTCCCTTGAGCGGAAATGCCGCCCGGGGCGCAAGCGATATATCCGCATCCAGGCTCATTCCCTGGCCGCTGCCTTTGATGGCGACGCTCAGCGCCTCCATGCTGCCGGCTATCGTCGTATCGATGTCCAGCGTACATGGAGCCCCCTTGCTTTCTTGCGCCGGGGCGATGACGGTCCCCGCCTGCGGTTTGGTTTTCTTGGCCGGCAAGGACGGCAGGTAACGGTTCAGGCACAGCGGTGAATCGGCCGTCAGGCCCACCGCCTGGGTGGTCAGATGCGCCCGGCTTGGCCATGGGTCGCTCAGGCTCAGCACTTCGAGCTCGCCTTCGAACGTGGCCAGCCCCTGTTCATGCCCCAGCTCCACGCTCCGAATAAGCAACTGCCCGCCATCCTGGTCCAGGGCAATCGAAGTAGACAGATCCCGGATAGTCATCGGAATGGGATCGCCGTTCTGGTGGACGATCAGTTCATCCAGGGCCAGACGGTCGATGGCAATACTGAACGGCAAGGCCGGCATGGAGAACGGTTCCCCCGGCGCCTCGTCGGGGCTGGGTGCAAGGTTGAGCGTGACCGATTCAGCGGCCAGCTCCTGCACATGCAGACGCCGCTGCAGCAGTTCCGGCCAGCGCGCCTTCAAATGGAACTTTCCCAGCTTGACGTCGGCGCCGGGAAAGCCGGCATCGAAATCGTCGACATAAAGGCCGTTCCAGATGCTGCCCGATACACCGGCCACCGTGCCGCCCAGCTGCTCGGCCGCCGTGACGACGGCCCATCGGCTGCCTGAAGGCGTGGCCACCACCCAATACAGAAAACTGCTGCATACCAGAAGCAGCACGACAATAATG
>JAKFDW010000259.1:0-4705 GCA_036675955.1 Orrella sp.
TGGCCTTGGTTGGCGGATTGGAGCATTACTGATTGCGCTCAGCGTTCTCGCTCCCATCGTCACGCTGTGCTGGTACGCGCTGCAAGGCACAACCGAGCACTGGTCGCATCTTCTCTCTTATGTCCTGCCTACCGCGTTCGTCAACACGGTACTGTTGCTGCTGGGCGTAGGTGTGCTGGTTGCCTGCCTGGGAGTGGGAAGCGCATGGCTGATAAGCGCCTTTCAATTTCCTTCCCGGCGCATGTTGTCGTGGGCGCTGTTGCTCCCGCTGGCGGTGCCTACCTACATCGTCGCTTTCGCCTACCTCGACATTCTTCATCCCATAGGCCCTGTGCAAACATTGTTGCGCGAGGTGCTCGGTTACGACAGCCCCCGTCAGTTCCGATTGCCCGACTTGCGGTCTTTGCCCGGCGCCATCTTTCTGCTGGGTTTCGTGCTCTACCCCTATGTCTACCTCAGCACTCGCATCATGTTCGCCACGCAGGCAGCCAGCCTCCTGGAAGCAGCCAGGGTACTGGGCGAGTCCAGCCGCAGCACTTTTTTTCGAGTGGCATTGCCCATGGCCCGCCCGGCCATTGCCGTCGGTGTCAGCCTGGCTTTGCTCGAAACCCTCAACGACATCGGCGCATCCGAATTTCTGGGCGTGCAGACTCTCACCGTATCGGTGTACACGACATGGGTTACGCGCTCTGATCTTGCCGGCGCCGCACAGATCGCGCTCGCCATGCTGGCTATTGTCGTTCTGCTGATTCTTACCGAACGGCACGGACGCCGCCGACAGCGCTACGCCGGCACGCAACAGGCCAGGGCCATGCAGCCGCGAAAACTGAAAGGCCTTGCCGCGGCCTTTGCCTTCGTGCTTGGCTGGCTTCCCGTGCTGATCGGCTTCGTTGCGCCAGCGTTATACCTGCTCAATGAAACCATCAAGCACTTCAACAGTGTCGGGTCAGTTTCCGACCAGTTGCTGATGAGCGGCTACAACACCGTCAAGATCGCGCTGATCGCTACCCTTGCGACCATCGCTTGCGGACTGATCGTGGCGTGGGCTGCCCGTGCGCTGCGGCACGGCGCGCCCTTCACTCTCGCACGACTATGCGGGCGGATCGCCACCTCCGGTTACGCCATACCCGGAACAGTACTGGCAATAGGCTTGCTAAGCCCTATCGTATTGCTGGGCAATCTGGGAGGCTGGTTCTGGCAACTGCTAGGCAATCCGGATCCCGGGCTTTTGTTGATGGGTACCACGACGGCGCTCGTATGTGCTTACGTCATACGCTTTCTTGCCATATCGATAGGGGGAATAGAGTCGGGACTGGCGCGCATTCCGCCTTCGATGGAGCAAGCGGCACGTCTGCTGGGCGAAACGTCCAGCGGCACGTTGCGACGAATTCACCTTCCCTTGCTGCGCCCCGCGCTTGGCGCTGCGGCCCTGCTGATTTTCGTGGACGCCATGAAGGAGCTTCCCGCCACACTGCTGCTGCGGCCGGTCAATTTCGACACGCTGGCAACCTGGCTCTATGCCGAAGCAGCCCGGGGAACCTATGAAGAGGGAGCCGTCGCGGCGTTGGCCATAGTCCTCGCGGGCTTGCTGCCGGTAGTTTTGCTGGCACGTACTCAATTCAAATCAACGCACTAGAGCCTGTATATGTCTGAACTGCTCAAGCTCGACCAAATATCGCTCGCCTACGATACTCAAAATGGCGTCGTGCCTGTCGTGGACAATCTCTCGCTCAGCCTGGAAAAAGGCCATATCGGCTGCCTGCTGGGCGCTTCCGGCTGCGGCAAGACTACCGTGCTGCGCGCGATCGCCGGGTTTGAACCGCTGCGCGCCGGCTCGATATCCCTGGGCGCGACGGTCCTTTCCTCTGACAGCCAGAAAGTTGAACCGGAACACCGAAATGTCGGAATGATGTTCCAGGACTACGCACTGTTTCCACACCTCAGTGTTGAAAAAAATATCGCATTCGGCTTGCGCAGGTGGCATCCGCAACGACGCAAGCTGCGCGTCAATGAGCTGCTGTGTCTGGCCGGCCTCGAAAGCTCCGGGCATCGCTATCCCCATGAACTTTCCGGAGGCCAGCAACAACGGGTCGCACTGGCGCGCGCGCTGGCTCCCGAGCCCGAACTGCTATTGCTGGACGAGCCATTTTCGAATCTGGATGTCGATACCCGAGAACGACTGGCTTTCGAAGTGCGCGATATCCTGAAAAAAACCGGCCACACCGCCATACTGGTTACGCATAATCAGGCAGAGGCCTTTGCCATCGCAGACCGTATCGGGGTCATGAAAGACGGCGTCATCGCCCAATGGGATACGCCATATGGCATACACAACAGCCCCATCAATGCTTTCGTTGCCGACTTCGTCAAGCGCGAAGCGTTGATGGCGCAACGTGCTCAAGCCTATTTGCGGGGCGAAGCCAGCTAAGGTCCCGGGTTTTCGTCTAGTAACGGTAGGTATAGCTTAACTGGACCACGTCCAGGCCGTCATTGGGTTCCTTGATCCCGGCATTGGAAAAATGCGAAAAGCGCAAACCCACCTGATGCGACTTATTGATGACGGCTCCAACGCCGATATGATTGCCGAACTGAAATGCGGAGCCAAAGTTCCGGTCGGCAAAACTTGTCCGGCTCAGCACCGTAGCGCCTACACCGATTTCGGTGTAAATAAATTCGTTGGGCCACCAGCGCAACATCGGTGTGGCGCTTAACTGCCACAATGATTGAGGATCGCCTTTCGTAGCGTCCCAGTACGTCAGCCCAAGCTCAGCGTTTAAATCTATCCTTCCCCAACCGTTTTCGAATCGATGGCTCCACCATGTCGGCGTCTCATAAATCACACCTACGTTCCGGAAGTCGTCGTAGTAGCCTAGCCGCAGTCCCAGGCCCTGGCCCTGGCCCGATGCTTCGACATCCGACGAAATGCCCGTGGCGGATATCGGCTGGGGGCTGCCTACCGGTTGAGCGCAAATTGGGAGCGCGGCGGCCAGCAGGATAAGGGTTGGAAGAAAAACTGAAGGGCGAAACACGGGTTGCAGCATAGCGGTCACAAAACTCATTACTACTCCTTGATGATGAGACGCTCTACCGAAGCAACTGTTGTGCCCGGTCCCGGCCCAGGTCCTGGCCCGGCGGCTCATCCTTGCAGTGACAGCTCAATTGCCCACTTCCTCATTCAAGCCAAGTTCGCTGCATTTCCGGGTAAGCGTATTGCGGCCGATCCCAAGTCGTTGAGCCGCCTCCATACGCCGTCCACGGCTATAAAGCAATGCAGTCTCCAGCAGTACGCGTTCGAACTCCCGCGTAAAGCTGGCCATGATCGCCGGTTCGTTGCGCGTCAATCTGGCCTGCGCTTCACGCCCCAGCAATGTCGTCCAGGACGCATCCGTCCCGAAAGCAGGGTCAAGCTGCGTCGCGGCGGCAAAAGACTCATCGCGAACGGACGCGCCAACCTTGGCTTCCACGGCGGTTCGGCTGCCCGGCACTGCCGGCATGTCGTCGTCCTGTAGCGGCCCGAAGACCTCGGGCGGCAGGTCCTTGGCTTCAATGATCTGGCTGGACGACATCACGGTCAGCCACTGGCAGAAGTTTTCCAGCTGGCGAATGTTGCCCGGAAAATCGAAGTTGGTCATTACCTGCTCTGCTTGCGGCGATAGGCGACGCACCGCTACGCCAAGATCACGGGCGCTGTTCTGCATAAACAATTGCACCAGCGCCGGAATGTCTTCTTTTCGTTCACGTAAAGGAGGAAGCCGCAAGCGGATCACATTGAGACGATGGAACAAGTCTTCGCGGAAACGTCCTTCGGCAACGCGCTGTTCCAGAGGCTGGTGGGTTGCGGCAACAATGCGCACATCGGCATGGATGGCCTGCGATCCGCCCACGCGGTAAAAGCTGCCTTCCGCCAGCACGCGCAACAATCGCGTTTGGAGCTCGAAGGGCATATCGCCGATTTCATCAAGAAACAGAGTGCCGTTGCGCGCCTCTTCAAACCGCCCGCGCCGCTGTTGCGTAGCGCCCGTAAAGGCGCCACGTTCATGACCGAACAGCTCGGCCTCCAGCAAGTCCTTGGGTATGGCAGCCGCATTCAATGCGACGAAAGGACCATCCGCGCGATTGCTGTGCGTATGCAAAGCCTTTGCGATAAGTTCCTTGCCCGTTCCGGATTCGCCCGTAATGAGTACCGTGACGCTGGACGCGGCCAGGCGTCCGATTGCACGAAAAACCTCCTGCATGGCGGGAGAAGACGACTGCATCATGATGCCTTCGCCACCCGGCGAAGCGGCGGAGCGGTCTGTGCCGTGATCCGCATCCGCACCCACGGACTGGGCGGCGCGTTGTATCAGCGCGATCGCGGCATTGACATCGAACGGCTTGGGCAGATAGTCGAACGCGCCCTTCTGGAACGCCGCGACCGTGCTGTTCAAATCCGTGAAGGCGGTCATGACGATCACCGGCAAGTCGGGATGATCCTGCTTGATGCGATGCAACAGGCTCAGTCCGTCCTGACCCGGCATCCGTATGTCGGTCACCAGGACAGAAGGCCTTGCGTCCTCGAGCGCCTCGAATACCTCGGCCGCGCTGGCAAAGGTCTGGGCTGGAATCGCTACCCGGGCCAGCGCCTTTTCCAGCACCCAGCGTATGCTCTGATCATCATCAATAATCCATACCGGTTTCATCATTACTCCAATGGCAGAATCATCCG
>JAKFDW010000260.1:0-45731 GCA_036675955.1 Orrella sp.
ATGCCTGCGTCAATCATTCAATTTTGGAGGATTCATGAAACCGCGTCTCACAGTCCTCACCATCGGCGTGGACGATCTTGAAAGATCCCTGAACTTTTACCGGGAAGGCCTGGGGTTTGCGACCGAAGGGATTATTGGCAAGCAGTTTGACCACGGCGCTGTCGCTTTTTTCGACTTGCAGCCGGGGCTGAAGCTGGCGATCTGGCCTCGCACGAGCCTGGCTCACGATACAGGACTTCCTATGGGGCAGCCCAGCGCGACGGAATTTTCACTGGGACATAACGTTGCGTCCAGCGACGAAGTGGACGCCGTGATGGGCCAGGCCCAGCGCGCTGGAGCGCATATCGTGAAGCCGGCCCAAGATACTTTCTGGGGCGGATATGCCGGCTATTTTCAGGATCCGGACGGTCATCTCTGGGAGGTGGTCTGGAATCCTCAGTTTGAAACTTAGCCGCGGATTCGGCCTAGTGTTTGTTTCATGTGTCGTCTATGGCAGCGAAAAAGGTCTTGTGCACGGATCGGCCATTCGAATCAACCGCTACGACAACAGGCATATTATGCACCGTGAATTCGTAGATGGCCTCCATGCCCAGATCTTCGAAGGCAACCACGCGGGCCGACAGAACCGCCTTCGAAATTAGATAAGCCGCCCCTCCGACGGCCATCAGATATGCCGCCCCGGCCTGCTTGATGGCTGCGGTGGCTATCGGACCGCGCTCGGCTTTTCCTATCGTTACGAGCAAGCCGGTTTTTTTCAGCAACTCGGGCATGAATTTGTCCATGCGCGTGGCGGTAGTGGGTCCGGCCGGCCCGACTGCCTCCCCCTCGATAGGATCAACAGGTCCAACATAGTAAATTGCGCGGCCGCTCAGATCTACAGGCAATGGTTCTTTGCGTTCCAGCAAGTCGTTTAGACGCTTGTGTGCCGCATCCCGCGCTGTCAGCAGGGTTCCGGACAACAGAACCGTATCGCCCGCCCTCCATGAAGCTACTTCCTCTGGCGTCAACGTGTCCAGGTTGACCGGCTTGCCGTCCAGCGCCGGAAGCGAGTCGGGTATGCCGGACCAGAGCGAGAGCGGGGGAGGCACCAGTTTCGCAGGACCTGAGCCGTCGAGTTCGAAAGTGATAAACCGCGTGGCTGCGCAGTTGGGAATTACCGCAACGGGGAGCAGTGCGGCGTGCGAGGCAGCATGTTCTATCTTGACATCAAGTACGGTAGTATTGCCGCCCAGCCCCTGGGCGCCTATTCCCAGGCCGTTGATGCGCTCGAAGAGCTCGAGCCGCAGTTCGTCGACAGGATTCTCGGGGCCCTTTCTTTGCAATTCATGCATGTCGATAGGCGAGAACAAGGCATGTTTGGCCATGACCATGGCTTGCTCCGGACTGCCGCCGACTCCTACGCCCAGAACCCCGGGCGGACACCATCCCGCACCCATCGCAGGTATTTGGCTTACCACCCAATCGGCGACAGAGTCGCTGGGATTCAGCATGGTGTAGCGGGCCTTTACGTCGCCGCCGCCTCCTTTTGCGGCGACGATCAGGCTGACTGTATTGCCTTCGACCATTTCAATATGGACAATGGCCGGCGTGTTGTCACGTGTATTGGTCCGAGAACCCAGAGGGTTCCGGATCATGGAGGCTCGCAAGGGATTCGATTTCGAGCAGTATGCCCGGGCGACAGCCCGATTTGCCAATTCTTGCAGGCTAGGCGTGATAGCGCTTTTTTCGTCGCGAATACGAGCGTCCATACCCATGCGAAAAAAGACATGTACGACGCCGGTGTCCTGGCACACCGGACGTCTGGCCGTTGCACAAAGCCTGCTGTTGATAAGTATCTGCAGCAAGGCGTTGCGGGCAGGACCATGCGTTTCAACTTCATATGCCTGTTTCAAGGACTGCACGAAGTCGGCCGGATGGTAATAGCTTATAAATTGCAATGCATCCGCAATGCTGTCTATCACATCGCTTGCGCGTATGGTCCGCGTCGTCATGGCAGCGACCTCTATTTAAGTTTGATTCCAGCCTCTTTTATGACCTGGGCCCAACGCTTGCCTTCGTCCACGGTGTGTTGCTGGAAAGCTTTAGAGGCATAGTCGGCGTCGGATAACAAGAGGATGCCCTGGTCTGACATTTTTTGTGTGAATGCTTTGTCTTGCATGATGGTCTTGTACGCGGACGACAGTGTGTCGATGACATTCGAGGGCGTGCCTTTGGGTGCGTACAGCCCATACCAGGTTGCGACTTGGAATCCGGGAACGGCCTTTTCTTTCATGCTGGGGACGCCCGGGAATTGATCCATTCGCTTGGCTGAAGTCAATCCCAGCGCGCGGACTTTACCTCCCCGGGTCTGTGGAAGCGCGGTATTGGTCTGGTCGAACATGGCATCGACCTGCCCGCCCATGAGGTCGTTAAGCGCCGGCCCGGCCCCCTTGTAAGCGATAGGCGTTATATTCATTCCCGCCTTGCTGGCAAACATCGCGGCCACAAGATGGGAGGTCGATCCTACGCCTGCGTTGCTGAAGTTCAGTTCGCCCGGGTTTTTCTTGCCGAACGCCACAAGCTCGTCGATAGTCTTGTAGGGTGAATTCTCTCCCACTAACAACACTAGCGGCGTATCGGGAAATCGGAATACAGCCTCGAAATCTTCCACCGGATCGTAGCGAAGCTCAGAATACAGGGACGGCGCCGCAGCCATGTAGCCGATGTGCCCCACCAGAAAGGTATAGCCATCCGGATCGGAGCGGGCTGCTGCTGTGGCGCCTATGGTGCCGCCTGCGCCCGGCTTGTTCTCGACCAGAATAGTTTGCTTTATCTCCTGGGACAAGCGGTTGGCGATGTTCCGGGCCATGGAATCTGTGGGCCCGCCCGCTGAAAACGGTACGATCCAGGTTATAGCACGGTCTGGATAGTCGTCGGCGGCATGGGCCGTATATACAGGGCTTAGCAGTGTAGTCGTAGCGAGAATTGCGATCCATTTTTTCATTGATGTCTCCTGCATGTGTGTAGTTAGTAAGTTGGTAGCGGCCGAGCGAGTCAGGCGAAGTGGCGCATGCGATCCACCATTTTCTGGGCGGACCCCAGATAATTTGCCGGATCGCATAAGTCATTGATGGTGGAACGGTCGAGCCTGGATGAAACCGCCGGTTCATCGTGCAGTACTTCCGACAGGGGCCGGCCTTGGGTTCCTGCTTTACGGCACGCGTCGTAGACGATATCGTGTGCGGTCTGGCGGCCTATGTGCGGAGCGAGTCCCATCATTACTGCTTCGGCAACGATCAGGCCACTAGATATGCCCAGGTTGCGGCGCATGCGCTGCGTGTCCACCTCAAGTCCGGCGAGCATGAATTTCGCTTGATGCAGCGACCCGGCGGTAAGCACGAACGCCTCAGGAATGGCGGACCATTCAATATGCCACGGGCCGGTGGCGCGTTCGAAGTCTTGCATGATGGCGTCCAGGGCGAGTCCAGCGTGTTGCCGTACGGTCTTGGATGCGCTCCACATAAGCTCGCATGAAATAGGATTGCGCTTTTGCGGCATTGTGCTGGAGGCGCCGCGCCCTTTCACGAAGGGCTCGAAGGCCTCGCCGAGTTCGTTGGTCATCATGATCATGACGTCGACGGCGATTTTTCCCAGCGAGGCTGTAACCAGGCCAAGGAACTGGACTGCTTCTGCCAGTCCATCGCGTGCGACGTGCCACGTGACCGGCGTTGCACCCAGTTCAAGTTCTTTCATGAGGTCGGCGTGTACTGCCAGGCCATCATCGCCCAGTGAGGCCAATGTGCCCGCCGCGCCACCAAACTGGCCGACCAGCACACGCGGTTTCAGTTGCATCAGGCGTTCGCGATGGCGTCGTATCATCAGCAGCCAGACGGCGGCCTTATAGCCGAATGTAATGGGGAGCGCATGTTGAAGGTGGGTGCGTCCGGCCATGGGAGCATCGCGATAGCGTTCCGATAACGAGACCAGCAGGCCGTCGATCTCTTCCAGGTCCATTTCAATGATGGCGAGCGCATCGCGGATCTGCAGCACCGTTGCCGTATCCATGATGTCTTGTGTCGTGGCCCCCCAGTGAAGGTATTCCCCTTCCGGTCCGCAGAGCTTCGACAGTTGCTGGACGAGCGGCAGAATTGGATAGCCGACGATCTCGGTTTGTTCTTTCAATATGTTCATGTCGATTTTGGACGCATCGGCACGCGCGGCAATGGCCTGGGCCGCAGCCTCGGGGATGATTCCCAGCCTGCCCTGCACCACGGCAAGAGCGATCTCTGTTTCGACATAGCGGCGTACGGTTGCCGCATCATCGAACACCGACCGCATTGCAGGCGTACCGAACATGTCTTTGAAGATTGCTGATTCGAGAACGGAAATGGGCATGATTAATGTTCGTCCATATAAAGTTGTTCGAACATATTAATGCGTGCTGCATTTGCTTGTCAATGTGCCGAACCAAGAATCCGGAATCCCGCGATCCGCGTGTTCCGGCACGCATACAGGCTAAAATCGAAAGAACCCATTGCTTATCCACGTCATGACAGCCATTCGCTATACCAAGGTTTCAGAAATTCTGGCGCGTCGCATCGCCGAAGAGCGTTATCCCGTCGGCTCGCTGATGCCCACTGAAAAAGATCTGATGGCAGAGTTCAATACCAGCCGGCACACCGTCAGGGCGGCGCTGCGCCAGTTGCAAGACGCGCGGCTGGTTTCGCGCCGGCGCGGAAGTGGAACTATCGTCAAGGCCAAGACATCCGGTACCGGATTCAACCAGACGCTTTCGTCGCTTGAAGATCTCGTCTATCTGGCAGCGACAACGCCCAGGCAGCTACGCGCGGTAAAGCAAGTGGTGGTGGATATCGACTGTGCCCAAGTGCTGGGAGTCGGTGGGGGAACGCGCTGGCTTCGATTCAGCTCTACCCGCCACGGAGCGGACGGCAGTCCAATTGTCTGGACCGATGTTTATGTAGACCCGCAGTACGGTGGGATAAAGAGCGTGGTTGAGCAAACCCCGGATCGGCTTATTTCAGAACTCATTGAAGAGAAATATGGTCGAAGAATCGTTTCGGTGGGACAAGACATCAGTGCATGCGCAATGCCGTCGTCTGTGGCAAAAATCCTGAAGGTTGAACCGGATTCGCCCGGCTTGTTCATACTCAGACAATATCGCGACGCGGTCAGTGAGCTTGTGGCTGTATCGGTGTCCTATCATCCGGCTGGCCGCTACAAGTTTTCAACTACGCTGATTCGCCAGACATAGGTTTAATGTACACAGCCGGGCAAGTTGCTTGCTGGGTTGACCGGGTATCCAAAACACCGGATCCGAAGGAGCGTGCCGTGAAATACTTTCTATCCCTATTAATCTCGCTGGTGTTATCAGTGCCGTTTGCCGCGAGTGCGCAGTCCGCAAGCTTGAGCGCGCAGGACACCGAATTTCTCCGGAAGGCTGCGATCGCCGGTATGTTCGAAATGGAGGCCAGCCAGTTGGCCATACAGAGCGCAGGAGAACAACGCGTAAAGGAATTTGCGCAGGTGATGCTCGTTGAGCACGAGCGCATTGACGGCGACCTCAAGAGCCTGGCCATGCTGCGGAAAGTCGAGTTGCCGGAAGAGCTTGATGGGGATAGCGTGGTCGACCTCGGTGCCGTCCAGCAAATGCCTGGCGCCGACTTCGATAAATGGTATATCGAACATGTGGCGGTCAAGGCGCACGAAGACGCCGTCAAATTGTTCAGCGAGGCATCGCAGACGGCGCAAGACAGCGAAGTGAAGGCGTTTGCCGGTAAAAACCTGAAGTTGCTGCAAGAGCATCTGGACCGTGGCAAACAGCTCGCCAAGGCTGACGCCGAAGCCCGTAGCCAGTGAGTGCGCGACCATGTCCGGATTGTTGCGAGCGCTGATAGTGACGGGTGCGGCGGCATTCGGGCTTTTCGATTATGCCGCTGCTGCACAGCTTCCGGGAAGTGCGGAGGAGGCAGTACTCGATCAGCCGGAAAAGCGGGCATTTGTCGAAGCTTTGAAACCACGGCAGGCGGGCAGGCCGGTAATCGCCATCATTGCCTTGAACGAAGGCACCGAGATGACCGATCTGCTGCTGCCTCATGCTGTGCTCAAGCGCGCCGACGTGGCAAACGTCCGGGTCGTGGCGCCCCGCGCCGGGCGGGTGAACCTGTACCCAGCGTTGCAAATCGATGGCGTACAGGACTTCGCGCACTTTGACCGGGACCACCCAGCGGGCCCCGACTACATTATCGTGCCCGCGATGGAACCCGATGACGACTCCGCGGTAACAGAATGGCTGGGCAAACATGCGAAACAGGGTGCGCGCGTCATTGGCATCTGCTCCGGCGTTCGAGTGCTAGGCCAGGCTGGACTGCTCGATGGGCGGCGCTTTACCGGGCACTGGTACGATCGCAGCACGCTTCTTGAGTATCCTGGCGCCGAATATGTACCGCGGCAGCGCTATGTGGCGGACCGCGACGTCGCCACAACCACCGGAATTTCGGCCTCAGTGCCCGCCACGCTGGCGCTGGTGGAGGCAATTGGCGGCCACGAGAAGGCCCGGGCCATGGCGACGGAGATAGGCGTGGATTCATGGGGCCCCGAACACGACAGCGATCGCTTCGGCCTGAGTCTCGGCCGGGCCTGGAGCTACGTGCTGGACAAGGCCGCGGTCTGGCGCGACGAAGATCGGGTTGTCGATGTGCGGGATGGCATGGATGACATCGCCCTGGCACTGGCGGCGGACGCCTGGTCGCGCACGGGTCATGTCAGCCTCCAGGCCGCATCGGACTCCGGTCCGGTCACCTTGCGCAGTGGACTGACGCTCCTGGCACAACCCGCGGACAAGAAATTGCCGCGGCTGCCGATATATGCCGGGCTTACGCCCATGGAGCAGCTGGACCGCGCACTGGGCCAGATTGCCGAGCGCTATGGACCCAAGCGGCGCGACTGGGTGATGCAGGAGATGGAATACGCGGGAAGCAACAATGAGCCGCCCTTAATCAAACACCAGTGAAAGGTGGGTTGCGACCCCGGCGAGGGCGCCGTCGCCGACCGACAGAGCCACGGAGCCGGATGGCCTTGCGGCATCGCCGCAGGCGAATACGCCTGGCACCGAGGTCTCTTTGGACATATCGGTTCCGATAAAGGGCCCGCAACTGCCTTCTTCAATGGCGCAGCCCAGCTGTTCGGCCAGCGTATTGGCCAGCGTGGTCTGTGGCGCCATGAAAAGGCCTTTTAAAGCAATGATGCGGCCATCGGTCAACTCGACATTGGCCTCTTCGCCCAGGACACGGGCGATGGGCGTTCTTTCTATGGATGCTCCGCGGTCCTGGAGCTTGCGCAGCTGATCCGGTTCCGGGGCGAATGATTCGTTGATAAAGAAGGTGACCTTGCCCCAGTCGGGCACCATGAGGCCGTGATGCATGGATGCTTCGGAGGTGGCCAGCACGCCGATATTTCCTTCGTCCAGTTCGTAGCCATGGCAGTATGGGCAGTGAAATACGCTTTTACCCCAGCGCTCGGGCAGGCCTGGAATATCCGGCAGATGGTCGACGACGCCTATTGCAAGTATCAAACGGTGGGCAGAGTAGCTCTCGCCTGTATCCACCGTGATAATGAACGAGTCCTCTTTGGCCTGGGCTTGCGTGGCGCAAGCCTGGAGCAGGCGCACGCCACCGTAAGCCAGCACCTCGCGGCGCGCCTCCTGGGCGATATCCGCCGCCGATCGGCCATCGTGCGTCAGAAAGCCATGCGAGGTTTCGGCATACCGGTTCCGGCGTTCCCCGGCGTCGATGATAAGCACGTTGCGACGCGCACGCGCAAGCTGCAGGGCAGCCGATAGTCCGGCATAGCTGCCCCCTACAATGATGACATCGCTGTCCATGTCTGTGTCCCGGTCGTTATGAGGCAATCACCATCATCAAGTGGCGTGCCCACAGGGGAATCGGTAGACAGGTTTTACACAATACTTCAATTATGCGCCGGGCAGGCGAGCGCGCAGGCGGCTGTATACCTGCAGGGCATTGCCCCCCAAGACCTTTTCCCGTACATCGGGCGCGAGCCATTCGACGGCATCGATATAGCGCTTGGTGTCGTCGTAATTGAAGCCCGTTTGCGGGTCTATCCCCTTTACGGCACCGATGATCTCGGAGGCAAACAAGATATTCTTGGGCGGGACTACGCGCAGCAGCAGCTCGATGCCCGGCTGATGGTAGACGCAAGTATCGAAGAATACATTCTGCATCAGCGTTTCCAGAGGCGGGCGGCCCATGTTCTGGGCAAGGCCGCGATAGCGTCCCCAGTGGTAGGGCACGGCGCCCCCGCCATGGGGAATGACGAACTTCAGCGTCGGGAAATCGTGAAACAGGTCGGACTCAATGAATTGCATGAACGCCGTTGTATCGCCATTCAGATAGTGCGCCCCGGTGAAGTGGAAATTTGGGTTGCAGGAACAACTGGTATGCACCATGGCCGGCACATCCAGCTCGACCATTTTTTCGAACAGGGGATACCAATGGCGATGGGTAAGCGGCGGGTCGGTCCAGTATCCGTCGGTGGGGTCAGGGTTGATGTTGCAGCCCACGAAACCGAGCTCTTCTACGCATCGAACCAGTTCAGGAATGCAGTTGGCCGGACTGACGCCCGGCGACTGCGGCAGCTGGCATACTCCCGCCAGTTGGTCGGGGTAGAGCATGGTCGCCCGATGAACCAGGTCGTTGCAATGCCGGGTCCAGGCTTCGCTGGTCCTGGCATCGCCCACGTGGTGCGCCATGCCGCCGGCACGCGGCGAGAACAGGGTCAGGTCGACACCCCGCTCGCGCTGGATACGCAACTGGTTGTTCTCGAGCGATTCACGAATTTCATCGTCGCTGACCACGACACCCGGATCCGGCAAAGCGGCTCGTGGTTGCTCGAGCATGTCGAGCTGCCAATCCCGGAAATTGCTGAGCCCCTTGGGAGCGGTTGTATAGTGACCGTGACAATCGATAATCATGTTTCGTCCATGCTGTTGCGCTACTGTGTTTCGATGCCTGCTTCTTTGACTACGGCGGCCCATTTGTCGACCTGCTCGTGATAGTACCTGGCGAACTCAGCAGGGCTTCCGCCTCCTATTGTGATTGCCATTTTGTGCAGCTTCTCGCGTACCTGTCCGTCCTGCAATGCCTTGTTGATGTTTTGGCTGAGAATGTCGATGGCCTCCGGCGGCGTGCCGGCCGGTACGGCGAATCCCCACCAGACCTTGGCTTCCAGATTGGGATAACCCAGCTCTTTGGCAGTCGGCACGTCGGGCAGTTGCTTGATGCGTTCCGGACTGTCCACCATCAGCGCCCGCAGCTTCTTGCCCTCGACCTGGGGCACGGCTTCCAGCGGGTTCAGAAGCATGAAAGTCACGCGGCCTGTAACGAGATCCAGTTTGGCCGGAGCGCCTCCTTTGTACGGGACATGCAGCATCTGGGTCTGGGTGGTGATTCTCAGTAATTCGGATGCAAGGTGCGGGGCGCTGCCCAGGCCCGACGTGGCAAACGACACGGACCCGGGCTTGGCCTTGGCGGCCTCGATCAGTTCCTCGAACGACTTGTAAGGAGAGTCGTGGGCCACGACCAGGATGAGCGGTGCATACCCCACGTAGGTCACGGGCGCCAGATCGCTGGTTTCGTTGAATGAGCGGCTGGGGTAGAGCGTTGGATTTGTGGCCATTCCGTTGGCGGCGATCAGCATGGTGTAGCCGTCTGGCGCCGCTTTCGCCACGATCTCGGTTCCGATGTTGCCGTTTGCTCCGGCGCGGTTTTCAACAATCACGGGCTGACCGGTTTGCGTGCTTATCTTGTCGGCAAAAATCCGCCCCAGGGTATCGACCGCGCCGCCTGGCGGAAAGGGCACCACCAGTGTCATGGGTTTTTCCGGGAATGCCGCGATGGCGGGGGCGGCTGCACCGAGGCCCGCAACCAGACCAATGGCGACGCTGGACAGCAGACAACTGAATTTGTGCTTCATGGAATGTCTCCTATACGTTCTTGTTGATAATGACGATGCCGGTTGTGACAACTCCTGCGGATGCTGTTGTATTGAACTCTCTGGAAGGATAGTAGACGCTGGCGTACCCAACGGGATCGACATTTCCGCCTAGCTGATATGCTTTTTATGAATAACCGGTGCAGGCGCCGCCAAAATTTCGTGCAGCAGTTCGCTGCATCGGTGTACCAGTGTGGTGAGCGGACGCTCTGCCGAAGTGGCCAGCGCCAGCACACTGCGCATGCGGGGCGCAATGATCCGGCGCGTCGCCAGATGGTCCTGGATACCGCTTAACGATACCGGCCGTTGTGTGGCAATGGCATAGCCTTCGCCTTGGGCGACCAGGCGCACAATGGTCGCTACCGCGTCGACTTCGAGTGCGATGGTCGGCTTGCAGCCTATATTGGCCATCCGGGTTTCGACCATCATGCGCAGCGGGTGCGGACGGCAGGGGATGATCAGCGGCAGGTCGGCCACCAGACGCAGCTGGATCGGCGCTGCGCTGGCCGGCTGTGCGGGCGTTCTGGGTCCCAGCAAGAGCAGATCGTCTTCCAGCAGCGGGCGAATATCGAGCGCGGGCGAAGGCACTGGATCGTGCAGCAGTGCAATGTCGATACGCCCGGAAATCAGCCACTCATACAAGTGGAGGGTCAAACCCTCGGTGATGCACAGATTTGCCCGGGGATACCGCTGCCGGAACTGTTTCACGAAACTCGTGTCCACCGAACGGCCCACAGCATACGGGAAGCCTACGGTGACGCGTCCCAGTGCGCTGCCGCGGGCATCTTCGATATCGTGGCGCGCGTGTTCGAACTGCATCTGGATTGTCCGGCCATGGGCCAGAAGACGCTTGCCGGCTTCGGTCAGGCAGACGCCGCGGCCATTCCGGTAGAACAGCGTTTGGCGCAGTTCGACCTCCAGCCGCCGCACCTGGCGGCTCAGTGCAGGCTGTCCTACGCCAAGAATCATCGCCGCCTGCGTAAAGCTGCCCAGTTCCGCTACATAGATAAAATACTCGAGCTGACGCAGGTCCATGTGGCCTCCCGGCTATACAGGGCCCGCCCCGGCGTTACCAGATGCCCTTGCCGTCGTTAAGATAAAGAAAGCCGCGCACGATACGGTAGATATACCAGATGCCGACGACGAACATAACGATGAAACCGACGTACACCAGGGCCAGCACGAGTGCGATGACTGACCACAGCACGCCATACCAGAAGGTGCGGATCAGGAATCGCATGTGTTCGCCGTAGATGGTCCCCGTGTATTCATTGCGCTTCAGGTAGGCCACAATGAGTCCGATGATCGTCGGCACGCCGCCAAGGAACAAGCCCAGGGCGTAGAGGCCGTAAACGACCATGGTGTAATTCTTGAAGGATTTCAACTCTTCACTATTGACTGCGGAACCTGTGGCGGCCGGGGGCGCCGTAACGGCATGATGGTTGTCAGATTGCATGGAGGTCGATTTGGAATTGTTGAAGGGAGCCTGCGATCCCGCTGATTATATTCCCAGGATCGCATCCCATCGCACCGCTGTCACAGGTGGTGTCGCCTGCCGCCGGTTACGCCTCGATTTCGCGCAAGACGCGGCACGGGTTGCCGGCCGCGAATACATCGTCGGGTATGTCCTTGGTCACCACACTGCCTGCACCGATGACAGAACGGGTGCCGATGCGCACACCCGGGCAAATGATGGTGCCGCCTCCTACCCAGACGTCGTCGCCTATTGCGACGGCCTTGCCCAATTCCAGCCCTGTCCTGCGGTCGGCGGCCCGCATCGGGTGCGTGGCGGTGTAAATCTGCACCGCCGGCCCGAACAGTACGCGCGCCCCGATGCGTACCGGGGCCACGTCCAGGACCACGCAGTTGAAGTTGAAGAAGACATCGTCGCCGAGTGTGATGTTGCTGCCGTAGTCACAGAAAAACGGCGGTTCTATCCAGACCCCTGCGCCCGAGTCGGGTATCAGGTCGCTGATCAACTCGCTGCGTGTCTCCAGGGCATCGGCAGGCGCATCATTCAGGCGTTTAAGAAGGATGCGGCGACGCCGGCGCTCCGCGCATAGTTGCGTGTCGAGCGCATCATAGAGCTCACCGCTCAACATCTTCTCTTTTTCGGTCCGCATGAGGCCTCCGCCGCTGTGCTGGAGATCGCGGGCCATCGTACAGGCCCGTTACTCCTTCAACTGGTGGCGACAAGCAAGTTGCATTCCTGTGGCGAACAGGCGCAGTATTGTGTGGGCTTCCATCAGAAGCTTCCGAACACCGTCCCCAGAAAAATCACAGTGACCAATGCAACCATAGGGGCGCCCATGGTTACCGCGGCGATGTTCAGGTAGGACTGTCGGTGATTGAGCTTGCAGATGGCCAGCAGCGTGATGATGGCGCCGCAATGCGGCAAGGTGTCGAAGCCCCCGGCCGCCATCACGGCCACGCGGTGCATGAGCGCGGGATCGATGCCGGCCGCTTGCGCCATACGCAGATAATCGGGGCCGAGCGTCTGCAGCGCAATGCTCAGGCCGCCCGATGATGAGCCGGTGATTCCTGCCAGCACGTTCATGGCAATAGCCTGAGAAATCAGCGGATTGCCGGGGGTTACATTCAGTACGGCATCACGAATGACGGTAAAGCCTGCCAAGCTGGCGATGACAGCACCGTAGCCCACCTCGGAGGCGGTGTTGAACAGCGGCAGCATGAATCCATATACGCCTTTGTTGACCGTTGCTCGCAGATTGGTCCAGTGACCCAGACGCGATACGATCAGTGTTGCGCACGCCGCTGTCAGGGCAATGATGAGTGCCCACAGCCCAATCACCTTATCCGGGGTCAGGTGGGGGAAGCGGTCTGTGACAAAAGTCATGTCCATGCGTGGGAACACCACATAGGTGAACAGTGCGTTTACGCCAATCACCAGAAAAAGCGGCAACAAAGCGAGCATGAGGGGCATCTCAGACAGTGCGCCGCCATCCACATCTTCGTCGGCGGCATCGTCCGTATCGTCTTTATGTTGACCGTAGCCTTCGCCTTCCAGACGGGCGCGGGTCGCGCGGCCGCGCAGCCACCACAGGCCGCCGAACAGCATGATGGCGGCTCCGATGATCCCCAGGCCGGGCGCGGCAAAGACGTTGGTACCGTAATAAGGAATGGGAATGGCGTTCTGGATGGCGGGTGTGCCGGGCAGCGCCGTCATGGTGAACGTGAAGGAACCCAGTGCAATCGTGGCCGGGATCAGCCGCTTCGGAATATCGGCTGTGCGGAAAAGATCTTTGGCGATAGGGTAGATGGCGAATGCGACGACGAAGAGCGATACGCCTCCGTAAGTCAGAATGGCGCAAGCCAGCACAACCGTGACGATTGCGTGTTTATCGCCAAGCTTGTCGACAATCCAGCGCGAAATGGTGTGGGCGGCGCCGGAGTCGGCCATCAACCGGCCGAACAGCGCACCCAGCAGGAAGATAGGCAGGAACTGGATTACGTAATTGCCCAGTGCCTTCATGAATGTATCGGTGTAGGTGGGCAGGTAGATGCCGATTTCACCGGAAAGCAGGACTGCCAGCGCGGCCATGAGCGGCGCAAGAAGCAGTACGGTAATGCCTCGATAGGCCAGGTACATCAGTAATAACAGGGAAACGACGATCGCCAAAGTGCTGGCCATACTGAAAAACTCCGATTTGGAAAGCTGCAACAGTGCCCTTGTGGGGCAGGGGAAGTGTAGCAGCCGCCTTGCAGCGGACATCCGGAGATAACCGCGGCAACATCGCGGCTTTTGTCGTTCGGCTTTGCTGCCTAGCGCCGGCTTTCTGTCAACATTTTGACGGCCAGGCCCGCAAGAACTGTTCCCATCAGCCAGCGCTGAACGACCATCCAGCCAGGACGCTGTGTCATGAAGCCGGCAATAGAGCCGGCTGCAACGGCAATCACCGTATTCACGGTGATGCTGATGGCAATCTGCGTGGAACCCAGCACCAGCGACTGCATGAGGACGCTGCCACTTTCCGGAGTAATGAATTGGGGCAGCAAGGAAAGGTACATCACTGCGATCTTGGGATTGAGGAGGTTCGTGAGAAATCCCATCATGAACAGTTTGCGAGGGCTGTCCGCAGGTAGATCACGCAGCTGGAAAGGCGAGCTTCCGCCAGGACGGAGCGCGCTCCATGCAAGCCACAACAAATAAAGGGCGCCTGCGAAGCGCAGTGCATCATAGGCATATGGAATCGCCAGCACCAGGGTCGTAATGCCGAGTGCGGCGGACGCCATGTAAAAGACAAAGCCCAGCGCTATGCCTGCGAGGGAAATCAGGCCGCTACGCCACCCCTGGCAAATCGAGCGCGAAATCAAATAAATCATGTTTGGCCCAGGTGTGAGCACCATGGCCAGCGAGATGAGGGCAAAGGCAAGGAGATTGGATGTGTCGGGCATGGCAATTTTCCGTCAGAGTGAGGGATGCCCAGGCGCACGGCGTTGAATGCCCGCACTCCACGATGTGCTTCCATCTTTAGCGCCAGTCATGCGGGTATTCGGAATAATAGCTTAAGTCCGGCGCAGTTTTGCAAGGGGTATGGTGTTATGGCGCTATCTGCCGCCCGTGCCGTCAGCCGACCGGATCGGGTTCCGACGAGCGCGCCGCCACCACCGCTGGATCATTGAGCAGAATTTGCGCAAACTCGTAGATTTGACTCTTTTGTTGCGCGTCGCTCTGCATGATCAGGTGAAGGTGACGCATCGCCCACGGCTCGGCAATGGGGATGGATCGTATGCGGCCTTCCGCGATTCTGTTGCGCGCAACACTTTGAGGGACGATGGCAAGTCCCACGCGCGCCTCCACCAGGTACAGCACGGAAGAAAAATCCTGGACGTGCACGCGAGCATTGAACGCGTGGCCGTAGCGCTTGGCCTGCGCATCGAGGAACACAAAGTTGCTGCTATTGCGGTCCACGCTTACGACGTCGTGCTCTAGCATTTCCTGCAAGGTGATATTTGGGCGGCCCGCCAGGGGATGGTCGTTGGCCACGACACACAGCAGCCTGTCGATGGCATACAGGTCTGAAAACAAGCCCTCGAAACTTGACTGGGCGGGACCGGCCACCACGCCAATGTCGGCGTCGCCCGCCTGTATCATGCCCGGAATGGACAGGCTGTCTTTTTCTCGCAGATCCACATTGACGCTGGTGTTGGCGACCAGAAAGCGGGCCAGACTGGGGATGATGAACCCATTGAGCGAACTGCTGTTGGCCAGCAGGCGTATGCTGCCCTTGAGATTGCGTGAATAGTCGCAAAGCTCATTGTGCATGACGTCGACGTCGACCAGCAGCTTGCGGGTATGGCGCAGCAGAACTTCGCCGGCCGGAGTCAGCAGCATCCCTTTGGGAGTGCGGTCGAACAGCGCGCTGCCCACTGCATACTCCAGGTTCTTGAGGCGATAGCTGGCCGAAGATGCCGTCATATACATGGCCGATGCGCCCGCCGAGAGATTTTGCGCGTCGACGATGGCCTTGAACAGGCGCAGGTCTTTCAGTTCATATCGCATGCGTTCACCCGCCGTGGCAAGCACGTAGAAAGGGCCCACAGCATAACCGCTGCCCAGGGCGGGGAACAAGCCGTCTTATTTGGCAGCGGCGCGCCGCGCCTTTTCCTCCACGAATTTGCCCATATAGCGCTGCGGTTCCCCGGTGGTGAATGCCGCGGCAAATTCAGCAACGCCATTGCGTATGGAGGTCTCCAGCGGTTCGTCCTCCCATTCGCGCAGCAGGCGCTTCTGCTGGGCAAGCACCTGGGTGCCGAGTTGGGCCAGGCCCTCTGCAACGCGCGCAATTTCCGTATCCAGCAGGTCCGGTTCGACGACGCGATCAAGCAGGCCCCACGCCAGTCCCTGTTCGGCGTCGGCCACTTCACCCGTGAGCAGCATCCACGAACTACGCGCTTTGCCGATCAGGCGAGGCATGAGTGCGGCGTGAATAATGGACGGAATGCCGACCTGTACTTCCGGCATTCCAAGGCGCGCGGCCGTCGACCCAATACGCAGATCGCAGGCCAGGGCGAATTCCAGCCCGCCTCCCAATGTCCAGCCGGGAATCCGTGCAATGACCGGAATGGACAACAGCCGCACTGCGTCGCAAAGCTGGCGCAGTTTCTCGATGAAGGCCGCTGCGCCTTGCTGATCCAGTCCAGCCATCTCCTTGATGTCGGCGCCGGCCACGAACGCCTTGTCGCCCTGGCCGCGGATGATCAGCACACGCACGGCAGGCGTGCGGGCAACATGTTCGAGAGCGGCCAGCATGCCTTCGATAACGGGCGTGCCCAGGATATTCAGCGTGCCCGCATTGCTGATCGTCAGTGTGCCGACTCCATCAGGAGCCACGGACAGCGCGGCATGTGCGTTTTCGTAGTTCATTTCTGTTTCCCGGTTCGTTTTCAAGCCTGTGGGTGCTTACAGCTTCTGGAAGTCGATGGCCTTGACGACGTCTTGCCATTGCTCATTGGACGCCTTGATCATGTCGGCAAACTCGGCGCGCGTCGTATAGTCGGGAACGGCGCCCTGTCGTTCGATCTGTGCAATGACCTCAGGATCTTGCAGTACTTTCTTGACGGCCAGGTTCAGCGTTTCCAGGATATCCTCCGGCACATTGGCCGGCGCCGCCAGTCCAAACCACGACGGGGTGTTCAGCTGGGGGTATCCCACTTCAGCGTAGGTGGGCACATCGGGCATGCTCTTGACGCGTTCCGGGGCAGCCACCGCCAAGGCGCGCACTTTACCGGCCTGGATCTGGCCGGTCGATGAAGGCAGGTTGTCGAACACCACCTGTACCTGTCCTGCCAGCAAGTCGATCATGGCCGGTCCCAGGCCCTTGTACGGCACATGCAACATTTCGGTTCCCGTAACGGACAGGAAACGCTGGCCAAACAAATGGCTGTAGCCGCCGTTGCCCGACGACCCGTACGCCATATCGCCGGGGTTTTTCTTCAGGGCGCTGACGAGCTGATCGAATGTCTTGATCTCCGAGTCGGCATTCACGTCCAGCACGCCCAGCACATTGGCCAGATTGCTGATGGGTGCGAAATCTTTCGAGGGATCGTAGTTGGAAACTTTCTGGACGCTGGGATTGACGGCATGCGAACTTTCTACAGCCATGACGATGGTGTAGCCATCGGGCCGCTCTCTGGCAGCATACGTGCTGCCCAGGGCGCCACCGGCGCCCGGCTTGTTGATAATGATGACCGACTGGCCAAGCGCTTCACCCAGCTTCGGAGCGACGATGCGGGCGATCAGGTCGGTGGTGCCTCCGGGTGCAAAGGGCACGATGAATTGCACGGGCTTTTCGGGGTAGGCTGCCAGCACGGCGGCCGGCGCCACGCACAGTGTTGCCATCAGGGTGTACTTGCTGAATTTTTTCAACATTTAATTTCGCTCCTCTGCGACTTTTTTGGAATGGATGATAGAGATTGAAACTGCGTTTAAGGCGCCGTTATTGATGCCAATACTTCTTCGGTATGTTCCCCGAGCCCGGGCACCGGATTGACCGGCGCATGGCGTGACTGGGGATCAGACAGCATGGGGTTGCGCACGACAGGCATGTCGCCATATTGGGGATGGTGCGCGCTGCGCAGCATCCCGCGATGTACGACCTGCTCGTCGTTGAAGACTTCGTCCAGGCTGTTGACCGTGCCCCAGGAAATGCCGCGTGCCTGCAATTGGCGGCCCCAGTATTCGCGGGGCGCATCACAGAATACGCCGCCCAGGATGGCTCGCAGCTCGGCGAGGTTCGCCAGTCTGTTTGCATTGTTGTTGAATCTTGGATCATGCGCCCAGTGGGGCTGATCGATCATCAGGCAAAGCCGCGCGAATTGTTCATCGTTGCCCACCGCCAGAATGAAATAGCCGTCGGAGGCCTGGAACACCTCATAAGGCGCCAGGTTGGGATGTGCATTTCCGCTGCGCAGCGGCGCACTGCCCGAGACCAGGAAGTTCGAGGCCTGGTTCGCATTCATCGCCACGGCGACGTCCAGCAAGGCAATGTCCAGATAGGCGCCCAGGCCGGTCTTGCTGCGTTGGTACAAGGCCGCCAGCACGGCTGACGTGGCGTACATGCCGGTGGTGACATCGACCACGGCCACACCGGCGCGCAAGGGCCCCTCGCCGGGCTCGCCATCGGCACGACCGGTGTAGCTCATGAGGCCACCCAGGCCCTGAAAAATATAGTCGTAGCCGGGACGGTCCGCCTTGGGTCCATCCTGGCCATAGCCGGTAATCGACAAATACACGACTTCAGGGTTCGCGGCGCGTATGCTTTCGTAGTCCAGGCCATACTGCTTCAATGTGCCCACGCGATAGTTCTCGACAACCACGTCGGCCGTTTTCAGCAGTTGCAATAGTTTTTGCCTGTCGTCTTCGGCCTTGAAGTCCAGGCATACCGATTTTTTATTGCGGTTGCAGCACATGAAGTAGGCCGACGTCCGCTCGCTGCCGTCGTTCGACATCATGAAGGGCGGCCCCCAGCGCCGCGTGTCGTCGCCGGTGCCGGGCCTTTCGATCTTGATGACCTCGGCACCCAGATCGGCAAGGTTCTGGGTACACCATGGGCCGGCCAGAATGCGCGACAGGTCCACTACCCGTACGCCTTTTAATGCTTGCTCGATCATAGACACCTCGTTCAGACAGAACGACAGTCTACGAATCGGCGCGTGCGCAGGCCAGTTCAAATCGACGAACACGGCGTTCGGCTGTGTCGTACAGGAAGCGGATGCCGGGTTATGAAATGCAATCTAACGCCGCCAAAGACAGGTTTTATCTGGCCGCGCGCGCTTAAAGGTGTCGCTCGGCTTCGGCGTTCAGGCAGGTTTGGAGGCGTTCAGACGGGGCGCTCATTGCTCGATCGCGCGACCACACCATCGTCAGTGCCAGGTCGGCCGGCGCCAACAGGTAGTGCGCCGCCAAACCCTGGCGTTCTGCATAGCGCGCGCCCAGGCTTTCGACAATGGCGACGCCCAGACCTTCTGCTGCCAGGGCACATGCAGCAGAGGACTGGGCGACTTCAATGATGGGCTGGTAGGGTAATCCGCGCTCTTCGAATGCCTGTCGGGTGGCTCGTCCCGCAGGCAGCGCGGTCGCCAGCACGATCGGTCCCGTTCGGGCGACGGTCTCCAGGGACAGTTGAGGTGATTGGGCGCACGGGTGATCGATCCGCATTACCGCGTAGAGATTCAGGGTAGCGAGCTTTCGGCTGGCCACGCGTTGCTGGTCTGCGGGTGGGCCCACAATGATGCCGAGGTCAACCCGATGATCCACAGCCATCTCGATGATCTCCAGCGCCGTGCCGGCGCGCACCGTGACCACCACACCCGGGTAATCTCGGCGCACCTCTGCCAGGGCGGCGGGCAGCAGGCTGGACGTGGCTATTGGCACGGCGCCGACGGTCAATCGGGTAAGCGCGCCTCGGCGGATATCGCTAGCCAGCTGATCGGCGGCTTCAATTCCCGCCAGTGCGTTGAGCACCTCTGGGATCAACGTACGCCCCTGGCTGGTCAGACGCAAGCGGCGATTTTCGCGGGTGAATAACGCAAATCCCAGACGCAATTCCATATCGCGCAGCAGCGCACTGGCCGCGGGCTGTGTCATGTTGATGGATGCGGCCGCAGCCGTAACCGTGCCGTGCCGGTACATTGCTCGCAGTAGTGCCAGTTCACGGCGAAGAAACATACGGATTTGATATGAAAGCAGTCGATTTATCTATTTGACCATAGTTGGACGCCGTGACAACAATGTGGCTTCCCAATCCTCGATAAAGATGCCGCGGCAGCGAATAACATGACAGCTAACATCATCGTCTCGGTGGAATGCATACCCATGCGTCTGCCGTTTCACCACTGGAGCCCGCCGCCGCTATTTGCAGGCAGGCCGCGGGACAAACTGGATAGCGCCTTGGTCCGGGTACAAACCAGAGATGGCACAGTGGCCTGGGGCGAGTCTTACTGCGTCGAGGCTCGAGCCTTGACCGCGGTATTCGAAACGTTGATCGCGCCCTTGGCTTGCGGCAAGAATGCGAGCGACAAGGCTCTGTTGCCCGTAATGCAACGGACGCTCCACAACCTCGGCCGCTCAGGTCCTGTCGTGCACGCATTGGCGGGTCTGGATATCGCGTTGTGGGACCTGCGTGCCAAGCGCGCCGGCGTGCCGCTTTATGCGCTCCTTGGCGGCAAACGCCGCAATCGAGTGCGAGCCTATGCATCGTTGTTGCAATACTATGGTGACGGGCAGCGGCTCGATGCTGTGACTACGCAGGCGTTGAAGCAGGGTTACACCGAATTGAAACTGCATGAAAGAACGGCCGACGCATTGGCCGCTGTGCGCCGCGCGGCGGGTCCGGGCTTGCCTATCATGGTGGACACCAATTGCGCATGGTCGCCATCAGAAGCGCCCGCGGCCATCAATGCCATGTCGGAATTTGCTCCGTACTGGATCGAAGAGCCTTTGTGGCCCCCCGAAGACGATCGCGCATTGGCCGAACTCAACCGGCTTTGCAATGTACCGCTGGCGGTCGGCGAAAATGCGAGCAGCGCATATGCGCTCGAGCAACTCGTGGATGACGCCGCGGTGCAGTACGTTCAGCCCAGCGTGATCAAGCTCGGCTTGAGCGCAGCCTGGGACATTTCTCTCCGGTGCCGTGGTACTCCGGTCATTTGTGCGCCGCAAGTGGCATTTTTTGGGCCGGGCTATCTAGCCAGCCTGCATCTTATCGCCGCACAGGAACAAGAGGTTTCTTTAGAACGGCTTTACGTCGAACTCATGCACGTGCCCTACGCCCACACCATACCGATCGAGAATGGATGGGTGGATGTGCCCGATGCGTTGGGTTTGGGCGCGGATCCTGAGCCCGATTTGGCCGAAGGCCGCTACCGACACTGAGGGCAGCACCGTACTCCATCACGTTATTCATGGCAGGCCGAACGCGGTAGATCACCCCACACGATAAATAAGAGGAGAAATCATATGAATGCAGCACGTAGGTCATTTGTACTCAAGACATCGGCTCTTTTGCTGTCCGCAGGCTCCATGCCATGGGCGCCATCCGCCCACGCCGGCGACTATCCTGATAAGGCGGTACGCTTCTATATTCCCTATCCACCGGGCGCGGCAACCGACAGGCTCGGACGCATGGCGGCCGACGTGTACGCACAGGCATTCGGTGAGGCCGTCGTGGTCGAGAATCGAGGCGGAGGCGGCACTACCATCGGCACTCGCGCCCTGGCGACATCGGCTCCCGACGGTTACACCATCGGTATGGTCGATTCGGCTTTCACCATCAATCCCGGCTTAAGGGGATCGGACCTGCCCTATGACACACTCAACGATTTTGCCGCCATCTCGTTGATGGCTACGGCGCCGTTCGTGATGGTCGTGCACCCTTCCGTCAAGGCCACCGACCTCAAGTCCTTCATCGAACTGGCCAGGGCGCAGCCAGGCATGCTGTCGTACGCCTCGGCTGGCGTAGGCAGTGCGCCGCACCTTGCAGGCGAACAATTGCGTCAGCACGCGGATATCGACATCCAGCACGTCCCCTATCGCGGAGGAGGGGCAGTCTTTACCGACCTGCTTGGTGGCCAGGTGGAGTTCGCCTTCGCCACCGTGCCAACATTGTTGCCGCACATCGAGGCTGGACGCCTGCGCGCAATAGCGGTAACCAGTGCCAAGCGCGTCGGCAGCTTGCCCGATATACCAACCTTCGGCGAGATCGGGCTATCGGGGGTCGATACGTCGCCGCTGTTCGGCCTCGTCGCTCCCGCAGGTGTGCCCGCAGCCATTGTGGAACAGCTATCCGCCACCCTGGCCAAGGCGCTGCGGTCAGGAGATCTTCATGAGAAATTGAAAAGCCTGGGTTTTGAGCCCGTCGGTAGCACACCGAAAGACTTCGAACGACGCATCGCCAATGACGTAGCCAAATGGACAAAAGTGATACAACAAGGAGGCATCAAAGCCCAGTAATGGCGGCATTGTGCTATTAATGGACGGTTCTTCCAGGGATTAAATCAACATGCCTTCAGCTATAGTCCTGCATCAAGCCGGCCCTGCCGAGAGCCTGAAATTCGAACCGGTCGCCGTCGGCCGACCCTTGCCGGGTGAGATCAGGCTGCGGCACACCGCCATCGGTGTGAATTTCCATGATATTTATGTTCGATCTGGCTTGTATCAGACGCTTGCACTGCCCGGCATTCCGGGTATAGAAGGCGTCGGTATCGTTACTGAGCTCGGAAGCGAAGTCAAAAATTTGAAGCTTGGCGATCGTGTCGCTTATATCCACAGAGGCTACGGCGCTTATTCAGAAGAACGCCTCTTGCCGGCGCAAGCCGCGATTCCGGTGCCGGCGGGCATCGATGACCACGTTGTTGCGGCCACCTTGCTCAAGGGCCTCACGGCGTGGGTGCTTCTGCATGAGGTGTATGCCGTGCAGCCCGGGGACTGGGTGCTCGTTCATGCCGCCACCGGCGGCGTCGGATCTCTGCTGAGCCAGTGGGCCAGTCACTTGGGCGCTCGCGTCATAGGCACGGTGGGCGCGGATCACAAATTCGAACTTGCGCGGCGCCACGGATGCGGGCATGTCGTTCAGTACAGGAAAGAAGATTTCGTCGCCCGGGTAAAAGAAATCACGGACGGTGAAGGCGTGCAGGTCGCGTACGACGCGGTGGGCAAGGATACTTTTATGGGGTCGCTGGCCTGCTTGGCTCTCTGCGGTCACCTGGCCAATTATGGGCAGGCATCGGGTCCTGTGCCGCCGCTCGAGGTTTCTGCCTTGTTCACCAAGTCCAACTCGCTGTCGCGGCCCAGCGTATTCCAGCATTTGAGAACGACCAGGAAACTCCACGCCGCAGCCGGCGCACTTTTCGGGGCGCTGGGCGACCGGACATTGCAGCCCGGTTCCATTGCCGCGTTCGCCCTGGCCCAGGCCGCGCAAGCCCATCGGGAACTGGAATCCAGATCGCGCCAAGGATCAGTGATACTGACCGTTTGAGGCAGGACGCGAACGGGCGTCCCGGCTCGCCCCAGGCAAGTTTTAGTTCGGTTGGATGTTCTGTGCCTTGACCAGCGCTTTCATGCGCGTTACGGCATTCTTTATTTCGCTGCCATGCTCTTGCGGTGTCGTACCGCCCGGCGATGCACCCGCGGCCGAGAGCCTGGCCTGCAGCGTCGGGCTTTCAATCGACTTTCGCGCCGCCGTGTACAGCGCCTGGATAATCTTGCTGTCGGTGCCGGCGGGGGCGACCAGCCCATACCAGCCGGCTTCATTGGCCTCGTCGATGCCCACATCGCCAAACGTTGGCACATCTGGAAGATTCGGGACGCGCTTGGCCGAAGCCAGTACGATGGGCACTAATGTCCCCGCCTTGATGTGCACCGAGGCGGAAGGCAGGGCGTCGATCAAAATAGGGACATGCCCCGCGACGACATCGTTTGCCGCCGGGCCGGCGCCGCGATAAGGCACGTGCATGATATTGGCGCCAGTGGACAGTTTGAGTTGCTCGCCCAGCATGTGCCCGCTGCCGCAAGTGCCGGACGTCGCAAACTCATATTTGCCCGGGCTGGCCTTGATGGTGTTCAGAAAGGCGTCATAGTTCTTCGCCGGAAACGATGGATTCACCAGGATCACATGCGGCGAACTTGCCAGACGGGTGATGGGCGCGAAGTCCCTGACCGGGTCGTACGCCACTTTGGGATTGCAGGCCGGATGTATGGCAAAGCCTGACGCCGAAGACAGGCCTATCGTATAACCGTCGGGTGCCGACTTGGCAATGGCTTCGGCTCCTATCGAGCCGCTTGCGCCACCCTTGTTTTCCACGACGATGGGCTGGCCCAGTATTTTCCCCATTTCGTCCGCGAACGCACGGCCGATGAGATCGGTGGTGCCGCCCGGCGGAAATGGAATAATCAGCTTGAGCGGTCGAGCGGGGTAGTCGGCCGCCACGGCCGGTGCACAAAGCGATGAGGCGGCCGCAATCGCAAGCAGCACTCCCTGAAGACGATGGCAAAGAGTCATGATGCGCACCTATCAGGCTGAGAAGTTGAGCTTGAGACCCGGGTTCGGCCATTTCATCGATACAAGCTGTCCGGTGCCCGACAAGGTAATGTAGGCGGTGCGCAAGTCTGGTCCGCCAAAGCAGATATTGGTGACATGCGTGTCCGGCATGGGCACCGTGCGCAGCACATCTCCCGTCGGGGCCACTACGGTCACAACGCCGGTGATGAGGGTGCCGATGCAAATATTGCCATTGGCATCGACGGCAAGACTGTCCAGGCGCTGGTAGCCCGGCACGGTGCATAGCAGCCTTCCGCCATGGGGGGTGGGCCCGCTGTGTTTGTTTATTTTTCCTGCGGCGACGATGTCGAACGCCCAGACTCGCGCGCATTCGGTTTCCGCCACATACAGCGTGTCTCCCGCGGGAGAAAGACCGACGCCGTTGGGCGCCGCCACGGGGTATGCCAGTTCGATGATGCCGCTGCCATCGTGCTTTGCGTAGTACAAGCCCCCATGGTCGCGATGGCGGGCATGCTTCTTTCCGAAATCGCTGATATACATGCCGCCATGGGCGTCAAAGACAATGTCGTTGGGCGAAGACAGCCGGTGCCCGCCGCAATGGGTATACAAAGTTTCTACCTTGCCGGTTTTGATGTCGACGCGCTGTATCGAGCCGCCCGTGTAATCCGCGGCAGGGCCGATGGCGGCAAAGTGATCGGGTGTATAAGTATTGCCGCCGTTGTTGCAGACATAAAGCCCGCCGTCGGGGCCGATTGCCATGCCGTTCGGTCCGCCTCCGCAGTCGGCGACCAGCGTCACTGTGCCGTCGGATGCAATGCGGCGTATGGTCCCGCCGCGGATTTCGGCGACTAGAACAGAGCCATCGCCCATTGCCACAGGGCCCTCGGGAAACTGCAGCCCGCTGGCCAGGACCTTTACATCTGCTGTCATGCTCACTCCTGGTATTTCTATGTTTATGGTGTTTGGCCGGGATGCCGGCCTTGCGGCGCTGACGCTCATACCTTGATATCCGTAGCGGTGATGACTTCCGCCCACTTGTTCACTTCGCCCACGATGAAGCGCTGGAACTCCGCCGGACTGTTGGCCACAATCTCGGCGCCGTAGGTGGCCATTACGCTCATGACGGAATCGTCCTGCAGCGAGCTGTTGATCGCTTTGCTGAGCGTATCGAGGATCTCGGGAGGCGTGCCTCCCGGGGCGAGGATGCCTGTCCAGGCGCTGACGTCGAAAGGCTTGCCGACAAACTCCTGTACGGTGGGCAGCTGCGGCAAGAGTGATGAGCGCTTCGCCGTCGTGGCGGCAATCGCCCGCAGCTTCCCCGATTTGACCAGAGGCGCGGCGCCCACGATATTGGCAAAATACAAATCCACGTGCCCGCCCATTACATCGACCAATCCTGGGCCGGTTCCCTTGTACGGGACATGGTTCATGGATATTCCCGTCATATAGCAGAACAGTTCGGTGGACATGTGATCGGCAGTGCCAACGCCGGACGACGCAAAACTGAGTTCCTTTGTTTTTGCCAGGCTTACGAGGTCTTCGAGCGACTTGATGGGCGAATCCGGCTTCACGACCAGAATGAAGGGCGATTGTGCCGCCAGGCACACCGCCGAGAAATCATTCACCGTATCGTAGGGCAGCTTGCGCAGCGAAGGGTTGGTGACATGAGGCACGCTGCACACCAGCAGGGTATAGCCGTCCGGCTTGGCCCCGACGACATACTCGCTCGCGATGATTTCGGATGCGCCTGCCTTGTTCTCCACCACGACGGACTGGCCCAGCGCCTTGGAGAGCGGCTTCGATAGCGCGCGCGTAAGCGTATCCGTGCCACCGCCAGGCGAATAAGCCACCACCATCGTGATGGGCCTGGAAGGGAATGCCTGCCCGGCATAGCTTCGCAACCCCGTCGCCATCGCCCCTCCCGCCACTGCTGTCTGTAGAAATCGCCTGCGGTCCATGTTCTGTCTCCTTTGGAATATGCGGCTGTAGGCGGCCGCTTACCCTTATGCCTGGGCTTGTAGTTGTGCGAAGCGCGGAGCGTCATGCAAGCTCGCCGACGCGCTATCAGGTTGTGAACTCAATATATAAGTCGCTGAAGCCCCGGAAAAGACGGAAACAGCGAAAGGGGTATTTGGATTAGCCAAAAGAACGGCGGTCCGGTCTTTACGAACGGGGTACTATCGAAGTGCCTCGCAGCCCGTAGTGCGCAGGCATCCGCATCGGTATCAAAGGAGCTGCATATGACGTCATACAAAGCAGATACAGAGACAATCGTTCGCTCTGATTCACCTCCGGCCCGCTCCCGGCCCGCGCTTGAAAAGCAGGAAGACGAGTTCCTCGCCCGTGAACGGCGGGATCCCAGCTCGCCCTATTATCGTGACGGGGCGCCATCACTTAACGCTGAAGATCCACCGGCCAGAAGGCGGTTCATGCTTGGCGCAATGGCCGCCATTGGCTCGGCCGGCGTGCACGGCCTTTCCTCTGCTGCAACGCCTGGCGCCATCGAGCGAACCGTGCCGCCCGATGCAAGCAAAGTACAGGGTGTCGGCGTTGCAATGGACGATGGCGGTTATGGCACCCGGTCCCAATTCGAGACCGAAGTTCGCGAACGCTACGCAACCAAGACGACGGAGTCGTCGTGGAGCTTCACTCCTTTGCAGAAAAGCATGGGCATGATCACGCCATCGGGCTTGCATTACGAGCGTCATCATGGCGGCACCGCTACCATCGATCCTTCGACGCACGAGCTCTTCGTGCATGGCATGGTCAAGCAGGCCAAGAAGTTTTCCATGGCCGACCTGAAGCGCTACCCCATGCTGTCGCGCATCATGTTCCTGGAGTGTTCCGGGAACGGGCTGACCGAATGGGCCAAGCCCACGCTCAAGACTGTGCAAGGCACGCATGGGCTTACCTCCACCTCTGAATGGATCGGCGTGCCGCTGTCCACGATCTTGAACGAGGTGGGCTTGAAGCCGGGCGCCAAATGGCTGCTCGCGGAAGGGGGCGATGCCGCGGCCATGACGCGCAGCATCCCGATCGAGAAAGCCATGAACGATTGCCTGCTGGCGTATGGCCAGAACGGCGAAGCCATCCGCCCCGAGCAAGGTTATCCGGTAAGGCTTTTTGTGCCCGGCTACGAGGGCAACATGTCGATCAAATGGCTGCGGCGCCTGGAGATATCGGACAAGCCTTTCATGACCCGTGAAGAAACGTCCAAGTACACGGACCTGTTGCCCGACGGCACGGCGCTGCAGTTTTCATTCCTGATGGAGGCCAAGTCGGTCATTACCTATCCTTCCGGCGAAATGCTGTTGAAGAAGCCGGGGTTTTATGAGATTTCCGGACTGGCGTGGTCCGGGCGCGGCGCCATCAAGCGCGTGGAGGTGTCGGCGGACGGCGGCAAGAGCTGGCGCGATGCCGTGCTGCACGGACCTATCCTTCCCATTTGCCATACGCGCTTTACGCTGCCATGGGAATGGGACGGCAAGGAAGCCGTACTTCAAAGCCGGTGCACTGACGAAACCGGTTATGTGCAGCCCACCATCAAGCAATTGACCGATGAGCGCGGACTGTCTTCGGTGTATCACCTGAACGGTATTCAAAGTTGGAAAGTCGCCGCTAGCGGGGAGGTGTCAAATGTCCATCATTATTAAGCAAGCACTTACGGCAACGGCTCTGGCCCTGTCCTGTTCGGGCGTTCTCGCCCAGCAAGCCAGTACCGACGCGAAAAGCGCCGCATCGGTTGAGGCCGCTACGCCCCATCAGTACGGCTTTGGCACCAATATCAGCGATGGCGACCTGAAGCGCTTTGTATCGCCCCTGCCGGACGGGCGCGGTTTACCGGAAGGGTCGGGAACGGTCATGCAAGGCGAGAAAATCTATATGCAGCAATGCCTGGCATGTCACGGCTCCAAGCTGGAAGGGGGAATTGGCGATCGCCTGGTTGGCGGCCGGGGCAGCCTGGCCGCGGGCGGCAACGGCGGCCCGCCCGTCAAGACGGTAGAGAGCTACTGGCCCTATGCCACCACGCTATTCGACTACATCAACCGCGCCATGCCGTTCATGATGCCCAACAGCATGTCCCATGACGAGGTATATGCGGTAACCGCCTATATTCTTGCCCAGGCCAACATCATTCCAGACGATGCCACGCTCGATCAGAAGACATTGCCGCAAGTCGTCATGCCGAACCACGATGGGTTCAAGCCAGCGAACCGTTGATAAAGGCCATGCGCCTCACAGGCGGCGTTGCGCCGCCTGCCTCCGGCAGGCGGCCGGTCCGAAAATAAATACTGGATTGCACCTTGCATTGGCCGCATAATCCGTCCAGGTCCATAAAACCGATTGCCACTGGAAAGGAGAGGTCATGTCAAGATTGACAGCTAAGGATTTCGCACCTGAATTGCTCCAGCTTTACGACTTTTATGCACACGGAAAAATCACCAAGAGGCAGTTCCTGGCGCAGTCGGCCAAGTACGCCGTGGGTGGCCTGACCGCCGCCGCGCTTCTTGCTTCAATGAGCCCGGACTATGCCCTGGCGCAGCAAGTTTCTTTCACCGATCCGGACATCGTCGCCGAATACATCAGCTACCCCTCTCCCCAGGGGCACGGCCAGGTACGCGGCTACTTGGTCAAGCCCGCCAAGGCGCAAGGAAAGTTGGCCGCGGTTGTGGTTGTGCACGAGAACCGGGGGCTCAATCCCTATATCGAAGACGTAGCGCGCCGGCTTGCGAAGGAAGGGTTCCTGGTGCTCGCACCCGATGGCCTGAGTTCCAAGGGCGGCTATCCGGGCAACGATGATAAAGGGCGCGAACTTCAGCAACAGGTCGACCCGGAAAAGCTGATGAACGATTTTTTTGCGGCAGTCGAGTTCATGGGGTCGTATGACGGCGCATCGGGGAAAGTGGGCATTACCGGCTTCTGCTATGGCGGCGGCGTCGCCAATGCCGCGGCTGTTGCCTACCCCGAACTGGCTGCCGCAGTGCCATTTTATGGCAGGCAGGCAAAGCCGGAAGACGTCCCTCGGATCGAAGCGCCCCTGTTGCTTCACTTCGCGGAGCACGATGCTCGCGTCAACGAAACCTGGCCCGCCTATGAAGCAGCCTTGAAGGAGCACGGTAAAACCTACGAGGCGTACATCTATGCCGGGGCGAACCACGGTTTCCATAATGATTCCACGCCACGCTACGACAAGGATGCTGCAGAGCTCGCCTGGCAACGAACGGTGGACTGGTTCAAGCGATATCTTGCATGATATTTGCCTGATAACCCTTCTTGGCCGGACTCTCCTGGCCATAGTCAAGCTCGCTTGGCCAGCAGTGGCTACAATCCCGACCATGAACACGCCATCACTCTTTTCGCCGGACACCCGCTGACATGGAATTGCGCCAGTTGCGTTATTTTGTACGGGTAGTCGAGCTTGGCAGCATGGGCCGCGCCGCGCAAGACCTGGGCGTCGTTACGTCGGCACTCAGCCAGCAGATCAGCCGACTGGAAAGCGAGCTCAGTACGCGCCTCCTGCAACGCACCTCCACCGGGGTGGTGCCCACTGCCGCAGGCTTGGCGTTGCGCCAGGAGGCTGAACTGGTGCTGCGGCATGCGGCCAGCGCAGTGCATGCTGCCCAGGCGGCCCGGCTTGCCGGACATGTATCGATAGGTATGGCGCCCACCACCTCTTCCGTGTTGGGGGTACCCCTTTTGCAGGCGATGCAGCGCCGTTATCCCGACGTGCGCCTGCACCTGGTCGAGAGCCTGTCGGGCAATCTGTCCCAGATGCTGGGCCGGCGTCAACTGGACCTTGCCGTGCTGTTTCATGCCGGCAGCCAGCAAGGTTGGACCGTCCTGCCCATATTGAGCGAGCAGTTGTTCGTCGTCGCGCAGCCGGATCGTTACCCGCTACCGGAAAATGGCGAACTCTCGCTTGAAGACATCGTGAGCCTGCCGCTGGTTCTGCCCACTGGGTCGCACGGCTTGCGGGCGATTGTCGATGCGGCCTTCTTTCATTATGGTCACGAGCCCAATGTCGTGGCCGAGGTCGATGGCCTGTCCATGCTGATGGATATTGTCCATGCAGGCCTGGCAGCCACCATACAGCCTGGTGCGGCTGTGGTCCGCGCGAACGACAAGCAATTGCTGCGCATTCCCTTGCTGCACGACAAGATGGTGCGGCGCAATCTGGTGGCAAGCCTGTCTGAAGACCAGCTATCCCCGTCCGGTTTGGCGGCGCGTGTCGTGCTCATCGACGTCATGCGCACACTCGTTGCAGAAGGGAACTGGCCCGGGGCCGAGCTTATAGCCTGAGGTGTCGGTGTTCATTATTTGTGAACACCTATGGCTGCCGACCCCGTAGCGGGGGAAAGTAAAGGCGACTACAGTACCGTCCATATATAGCCTTACACGGATCGATTCATGTTCGATGTACTTGTAGTCGGGGGCGGTAACGCCGCCCTGTGCGCCGCCCTGTGCGCTCGCGAAGCAGGCGCCAGCGTTCTCGTTCTGGAGTCGTCGCCGCGCGAATGGCGCGGCGGCAACTCGCAGCACACCCGAAATTTGCGCTGCATGCACGATGCGCCGCAGGATGTATTGATAGACGCCTATCCCGAGGAAGAATACTGGCGCGATCTCCTGGCTGTTACCGGCGGGCAGACCAACGAAAAGCTGGCGCGCCTCGTTATCCGCGCCTCCTCGACCTGTCGGGGGTGGATGCGCAAGCACGGCGTTCACTTTCAGCCGCCGCTGTCGGGGGCGTTGCACGTGGCGCGCACCAATGCCTTCTTCATGGGCGGAGGCAAGGCGCTGATCAACGCGTATTACCGCAGCGCCGAGGCGCTGGGCGTGCAGATACGCTATGACTCGCCTGTCGATTCCCTCGATATCCGTGACGGACGCTTCGTTGCCGCCTACGCCAACGGTGAACGCATCGAGGCGCGCGCCTGTGTACTGGCCGCGGGCGGCTTCGAATCGAACCGGGAATGGCTGCGCGAGGCATGGGGTCAGAACGAGCGGGGCGAGTGGCCGGTGGACAATTTCCTGATTCGCGGCACGCGGTTCAATCAGGGCGTCGTCCTCAAGCATATGTTCGAAGAACACAAAGCGGACAAGATCGGAGACCCGACCCAGGCTCATATGGTCGCCATCGATGCGCGTGCGCCTTTGTACGATGGCGGCATCTGCACCCGTATCGACTGCGTGTCGCTGGGTGTGGTGGTGAACCGCCAGGCCGAACGCTTCTACGACGAGGGCGAAGATTTCTGGCCCAAGCGCTATGCCATCTGGGGGCGGCTGCTGGCTAACCAGCCGGAGCAGACCGCATATTCCATCATCGACAGCAAAGCGGTAGGCCGCTTTATGCCGCCGGTATTTCCGGGAGAGAAGGCTGACAGCCTGCCGGAGCTTGCCGGCAAGCTCGGCCTGGACGTTGACGTATTCATGCACACACTAAACAGCTACAACGCGGCCTGCAGGGTCGGAACTTTTGACCATACCAAACTGGACGACTGCCACACCGAAGGCCTGTCACCCGCCAAGACGCATTGGGCTTTGCCCCTGGACCGGCCGCCGTTCTATGGCTACGCGCTGCGACCCGGCGTGACCTTCACGTATCAGGGACTTCTGACCGACGAAACCGCTGCCGTGCGCTTCAGCGACCAGCCCAGCGACAACCTCTTCGTTGCAGGCGAGATGATGGCCGGCAACGTGCTGGGCAAGGGTTACACCGCGGGTATCGGGATGTCGATAGGCACGGCTTTCGGGCGCATTGCCGGCACCAATGCCGCCAAGGCGGCGTTGGGCGCCGATAACATCGTTGCGCAGGAGGCCGAAAATGAAGCAGCTTGAAGCCTTGGCCAAAGACGCCCTGGATCTCGGCGGCGGCGCCATTTCGCTGACCGCCTCGGAGGCCGAAGCCGCAAGGCAGTTGCAGGTGTGCAATGCCTGCCGCTATTGCGAAGGCTTTTGCGCCATGTTTCCCGCCATGACCCAACGGTTGATGTTTGAAAAGGCGGACGTCCATTACCTTGCAAATCTATGCCACAACTGCGGCGCCTGTTTGCATGCGTGCCAGTACGCGCCGCCGCACGAATTCGCCATCAATGTGCCGCAGGTCATGGCGCAGGTGCGCGGGCAAACGTACAAGGACTACGCGTGGCCGCCCGCCCTGGGCAAATTGTATGAGCGCAACAGCGTTGTACTGACCATGGCTCTCGCTGTGGGCTTGGCGCTTTTCCTGGCACTTGCCGTGGCCATGGGCGGCGGACTCTGGAGCAGTGCCGCGGGCGGTAATTTCTACAACGTCTTTCCGCATAACCTGCTGGTGGGGCTGTTCGCGCCGGTATTCCTGTTCGCGCTCCTGGCGCTGGGCATGGGCTTGCGCAACTTCTTGCGCGATATCGGTCCTGCGACCAGCGGAGCGCCGGCGACTACCCCGGCGGCGCTTGAAGCCACAGGCGCCGTACTGCAGCTGAAGTACCTGGACGGCGGCCACGGCGAAGGATGCAATAACGAGGACGATAAGTTCACTTTATCGCGCAGGCGTTTTCACCACCTTACCTTTTATGGCTTCATGTTGTGCTTTGCCGCAACAAGCCTGGCCACTGTGTACCACTACGCCTTTGGATGGCAGGCTCCGTACGACCTGCCCAGCCTGCCCAAGATACTCGGCGCCGTGGGAGGCGTAGCGCTGATGATAGGCACCGCAGGGCTCTGGTCCTTGCATCGCCGGCGTCATCCGCTGCACGGCGATCTTGCCCAGAAGCCGATGGACCTGGGCTTTATCGCGATGCTCTTTCTTATTAGTGCAAGCGGCCTTGCACTATGGCTGGGGCGCAGCACGCCTGCGATGGCCTTATTGCTTTGCTTGCATCTGGGCGCAGTAATGGCCTTTTTCCTGACCATGCCTTACAGCAAGTTTGCGCATGGTTTCTTCCGCAGCGCCGCGCTCTTGCGCTACGCCGTGGAAAAACGACAACCCAAATCAGCACAGCCCGGCGCTGACTGAGATACCTTTGAAGTACGGAGACGCTCCATGACAATCAATAAAATAATCCGCGGCCTGGTGCTGTCTGCAGGCGCCTTGATGGTGCCGGCAACTCATGCCGCCCAGGAACTGCCAGACCGGCCGATTTCCCTGGTCGTGGGCTTTGTGGCGGGCGGCGCGGCCGACACGTCGGCGCGCCTGATCGCAGAAAAGCTGGGACAAAACACCGGCCGCTCCATTGCCATCATCAACAAGCCGGGCGCCGGCGGCAACATTGCCCATCAATACGTGGCCAAAGGTCCGAACGACGGCAGCATGCTGCTGCTGGGCTCGGTCGGGCCATTGACCATTTCGCCGCACCTGATGGAGGTATCTTACGATCCCTTCAAAGACCTCGTGCCCATTTCAGGCGGCGTGAACTTCCCCAACGTGCTGGTCGTGCATAAGGCCGCAGGGGTCACGACGCTGAAAGAATTCATCGCGTTGGCCAAATCCGAACCCGAAAAGGTCGACTATGCATCATCCGGCTTCGGTGCTGCTTCTCACCTGGCGGGCGAACTTCTGAACATGGAAGCCGACGTCAATATGGTGCATGTGCCCTACAAGGGCGGCGCACAAGCCATGCAAGACTTGTTGGGTGAACGCGTGACGTCATACTTTTCGGCACCGCCCACGGCCATGCCGTATGTCGAAGCGAACAAGCTTATCCCATTGGCTACGACAGGCCTGAAACGCCCGGCCTACCTGCCCGGGATACCCACTGTTGCGGAATCGGGCTACCCCGGGTTCGAGGCCTTGAACTGGTACGCATTCGTAGCTCCCGGTGGAACGCCGGACTCCATTCTTGACCGCTGGAACGAGGAAATCGTGAAGGTTTTGACGGATCCCGAAGTGGAAAAGAAACTGACGGAATTCGGCATGACGCCGCAGCCGACGACGCGTGAAGAATTCACCGCTTTCATGAAGAAAGAGTCGGACAAGTGGGGCAAGATCATCAAGGAACGCAACATCAAGAAGTAGTGTCTTCCGGACAGTCCGGTCTGATGCGGTCAAAGGGATGAACCTATGTTCATCCCTTTTTCTTGTGCAAGAGATAGTAGTTGTCGATGTGGCGCGCAAGAATGTTCGCCAACTCGGGAAGCCGCGATGCCACCCGAAACGTGGGGCCGGCCACCAGAACGGCGAAGCAACGGTTGTCGAGCTGGAACGGAAGGGCCACGCCGCCCAGGTCCGGCGTGTATTCCGCATTTCCCTGGAACCAGCCGCGCTCGATCGAAGCCTGGATCTCTCTTTCAACCTCTTCGGCGCTAAGTAGCGTCGTGTCGGTATATCGTTGATAAGCCGCTTTCTTCAAGATCGAGGCTCGCGATTTTGGATTCATTTGCGACAACAGGGTACGACCCGTCGCCGTCACATGCAGCGGTATGCGTTTCCCTACCGGAGCGGTATAACGCACCGAGATTGGCGACTCAACCGTTTCAATAAATACGGCGTACGAATCGCTGGCCGCGGCAAGCACCGCTGTCTCACCCGTTTCCTCGACCAGTTCTTCCAATAATGTACGCAGGTCTTTCGGGACGGGCTGCGCCTGCTCTATCTGGCTGACGAGATTGGCTAGCAATGGCGCTGGGTAGTAGCCCGCTTTGGCGCGCGGCTCGTAAAGATACCCGCGGCTTTTCAGTGTTCCAAGAAGTTTGAACGTGCTGGAGCGCGGCCAGCCGAAATGGGAGGCGATGTCTCCCAAAGTCGCCGGATGCCGATGCTCGGCAAAAAACTCGATGAGATCCAGGACATTAGCGGCTTGCTTGTTCACTTTGATGGTATGCCGGGGAGGCGTCATTGCTAATTCAGGGGGTAAGCATACACCATCCATCCGGTCGTTATTTCAAGCTCGATGCCGTCCTGGTTTCCTTCATCGGGTTAATACCAGGCTCGCGTCAATTGATTATTTGTTCCTATATAGGTACTATTTGTTCACATACAGGAACAAAATAATGAGCGAACCAGGCAAGGAACAAGCAGGTCTGAGCGGCGGTCCCCTGACAGGCGTCAAGGTCATCGATATGACCTCCGTGCTGATGGGGCCGTTTGCGTCGCAGGCGCTGGGCGATATGGGCGCCGATGTCATCAAGGTGGAAGCGCCGCGTGGCGACGTCGTACGCGAAATAGGGCCGGCGCGCCATAACGGGATGGGGCCGGTCTATCTGAACGCAAACCGCAATAAGCGCAGCATCGTGCTGGACTTGAAGACCGACATGGGCATGGAAGTCATGCGCCGCCTGCTCAAAGATGCTGACGTTCTCATGTACAACGTCCGACCGCAGGCAATGGCGCGGCTGGGCCTAGCCTACGAAGACGTATCGGCGATCAATCCGCGTATCGTGTATGCGGGCCTCTTCGGTTTTGGGCAGGACGGCCCGTATGCTGCCCGGCCGGCGTACGACGACCTGATCCAGGGAGCGGCGACCTTGCCCTACCTGATCGCGCATGCATCCGGCGGCATTCCGCGCTATGTTCCGACCGCCATGGCCGACCGCATCGTCGGGCTCACGGGGGTCAACGGCATTCTTGCCAGCCTGCACGCGCGAGAACGCACTGGCCGGGGAGACAAAGTCGATATCCCCATGTTCGAGACCATGGTCAGTTTCGTGCTGGGCGATCACATGGGAGGATTGACGTTCGATCCACCGCTGGATGGCGGCGGCTATGCGCGCCAGTTGTCTCCCGAGCGCCGGCCCTACCAGACGCAGGACGGATACATCTGCGCGCTGGTTTACACCGACAAGCAATGGCAAGGTTTTCTTCGCGAGCTTGGCCGCGAGTCCTTGATGCGCGACGACGAGCGGTTCTCTACCTACGGCCAGCGTTCCCGCAACATCGATTATGTCTACGGCACTCTGGCCGGGATTTTTCTGGAAAGGTCCACCGAGGAATGGATGCGGCTGCTCGAGCGCGCCGATGTTCCCTTCATGCCTATGCATACGCTGGAAAGCGTCCTGGAAGATCCGCATCTGCAGGCAACCGGCTTTTTCAATGTCGTGGAACATCCCAGCGAGGGCCGCATCCGAAGCATGCGCTCGCCCATCAGCTGGCGCAACAACAGGCCCAAACCGCCCCGGCCTGCTCCGCAGCAGGGCCAGCATACAAGGGATGTCCTGGCCCAGATCGGCTATTCGTCGGAACAGATCGAGGCCATGCTGGCTGCGGGAGCCGCCGCCGCGTTAATCGACAAAGCCATGCATGCCGGAACAAAATAAAAGGATATTCAATCATGATCCGCTCTCTTTTCTTTGCACCCGCAAACCGTCCCGAGCTGGTGGTCAAATTTCCCCGGTTCAAGGCAGACTGTTGTGTCATTGATCTTGAAGACGGTACGCCGGTAGCGGAAAAGGCCGTTGCCCGGTCGGCGTTGAAGGATACGGTTAAGGACGCCCGCGCAGCCGGGCTGGACTCGATGCTGGCCATACGCGTAAATGTTCCGGATTCGCCCCATTATCTTGCCGACCTGGAAGCGGCCTTCGCCTGCGATATCGATGCGGTGCTTATTCCCAAGCTTGAGTATCCGGCTCAGGCCTTGGCCGCGGTGCACTGGATCGAACACGCTTTCGAAGGGCGAGACCGTGTGCCGACGCTGATTGGTGGCATCGAGTCGGTGCGAGGGGTATTGAACGCGGTGACGATATGCGATCAGACGCGCCGGCTGTCGGCGGTGTATTTCGGGGCCGAAGATTACGCGGCCGATGTCGGCGGGCGGCGTACGCCGCGTGGCGATGAAGTGGCCGCGGCGCGGGGATGGACCTTGATGGCGGCAAAAGCCGCCGGACTCATTGCAATCGACCAGGCCGTGCTCGATATCCGCAACGATACGCTGTTCACCGAGGACGCCGCGCGAGGCCGAGACATGGGCTACCAAGGCAAGATATGCGTTGCCCCGGCACAAGTGGCTCTGGCGAATGCCGCGTTTTCTCCGACTGCTGATGAAATCGACTATGCCCGCAGATTGGTGATCGCCTATAAGCAGGCCACTGACCGGGGTATCGGCACTATCGATTTCGAAGGCAGGATGGTCGATGGACCGCTGCTCAAGCTGTCCGTGGCCACATTGCTTGCGGCCGGCGAGGCCGTGCCATGACGCGCGCGGGCAGGCCCGGCGTCGCTACGCCGGGCGTCGCTACGCCGCGCGTCGCTACGCTGGAGTCATTGGACCTTGCCGAATACATCCGTCCGAACGATGGCATCGTGTTCGGGCAGGGCACCGGAGAGCCGCTAAGCTTGACCGCGAAGCTGGTTGAGCAGCGCGCCCAATTTTCCGGCGCCCGCGTCTTCATCCCCACGGCATTCTCCAAGACATTTTCGCCGCAGCATACTGATCACCTTCGCTTTTCCGGTACCGGAGGCATAGGCTCCATGCGCGAGCTGGCCAGCGCCGGCGCGCTTGATCCCATTCCTTGTCATATATCTGCCGTTGAGTCCTTGTTGCGCGACGGGATTATCGCTTGCGATGTTGTCATGTTGCTGGTGAGCCCGCCAAACGCAAAAGGCGAATACAGCTTCGGTCTCGTCAATGACTATGTGCGTGCGGCGATATCGCGGGCGCGTGTCGTGATTGCGGAGATCAGCGATCGAGTGCCCTGGACATACTGCGACGAGCCATTGCGAAGCGAGGAAATTACAGTTGCAGTACGCACCGACGTGGTGCCGCTGGATCTGCCGACCGCATCTTTTTCGGAACGTGAACGCCGCATCGCGGCGCACCTGCAGCCATTCATTCCAGACCGCGCGACGATGCAGGTTGGAATAGGCGCCGTTCCCGAGGCCATCATCGCATCGCTGGCAGACCGGCGCGATCTGGGCATTCATTCGGGAATGATAGGCGACTCGGTCGTCGACCTGATCGAGCGCGGTGTCGTGACCAACGCCCATAAGGGTATCGACGCGGGTGTCACGATCACGGGTGTGTTGTTCGGTACGCAGCGCCTGTACCGGTTTGCACACGAGAACCCCGCTGTGCGCTTATGCCCGACCCGCTACACGCATCATCTTTCCACGCTGTACAACGTCAAGAACCTGGTCTCGCTGAATTCCGCGCTTGAAATCGACTTGACCGGCCAGGTCAATGCCGAGGCCATCGGTTCAAACCATATCGGAGCCGTGGGCGGGCAGGTGGACTTCGTGCGCGGAGCGGTGCAGACAGGTGGCGTTTCCATCATCGCGCTGCCCTCCACGGGAAAGAACGGGGAAAGCAGGCTGGTGTCAAGCCTTTCCGGCCCCGTGACCACGGCGCGTAGCGACGTGGACTTGATTGCAACCGAGCACGGTGTTGCACAGCTGAAAGGACTCGGCATACGAGAGCGGGTCATGGCAATGGTTACTATCGCCGCACCCGAACATAGAGAAGCGCTTCTACGCGAGGCGCGTCAGACCTGGAGCAGACTATGAGACTAAGCGACGAAGTGATTTTCGAGGTGGTGGACGATGTGATTGCCGTCATCACCATTGACCGGCCGGAACAACGCAACGCCATCAACCGCGGCGTGATCGCGGGGCTGAGGGAAGCCTGGCAGCGGCTCGAGGCGGACGATACGCTGCGTGTGGGCATATTGACTGGAAGCGGAGACAAGGCGTTCTGCGCTGGAATGGACCTGAAGGAAGCTGCAGCCATGAAGCTCAAGGTCCCACCCCGCGACATGTTTCCGGTCCTGGGAGATTCGGTGCGTGTCACCAAGCCGACCATTGCCGCCGTCAATGGCGTCGCGCTTGCCGGCGGATGGCTTTTTGCGCAGATGTGCGACTTGTGCATCGCCGCCGATCACGCCACATTTGGCATTACCGAGGCCAAGGTGGGCCGGGGCATGCCATGGGCGGCGCCGCTCATCCACATGCTGCCCCAGAGAATTCTTATGGAAGTCTTGCTTACGGCACAAGCGCTTACGGCGCAGCGTGCCCATGCCCTGGGATACGTCAACGACGTGGTGCCTCGCGAGGAACTGATGACACGCGCGCTGGTTATGGCTCGCACCATCGCCGGCAACGCGCCGCTTACGGTACGCGCAGCGCGCGAGCTCGTGTACCTCACGACGGAAATGGGACGCTCGGCCGGCCTTGATGCGGCCCAGCATTTGTTTGAGCCGGTCTATCTCAGCGAGGATGCGCAAGAGGGGCCTCGTGCCTTCGCCGAGAAGCGCGTCCCCCAATGGAAAGGCCGCTAGTGTCTTCCATCACAAACTGTGCACCCGTCTTCTTTTGCCATGCCCATCGACCACTGAAACCGCAGGAACGCAATGAATTTCGAACTCAACCCTGAACATCAGTCCATTCGCGAAGCTGTCAACGATTTATGTGCAAATTTTCCGGAAAGCTACTGGCTCGAGCGCGATGCCGATGGGGTGTATCCCCACGATTTTTACCGGGCGATGGGTGCGGCGGGCTGGCTGGGCATTGCTATCCCGCAAGAGTATGGCGGCTCGGGGCTGGGGGTCCAGGAAGCGTCCGTAATGATGCAGACCATTGCCGAGACCGGTGCCTGCCTTAGCGGATGTTCGTCCATACACATCAACATCTTCGGTCTTTTGCCCGTTGTCGCTTTTGGCACCGAGGAGCAACGACGCAGAATGCTGCCGCCCATCGCCAGGGGAGAACTGAAAGCCTGCTTTGGCGTAACCGAGCCGAACGCCGGCTTGAATACCACCAGGCTCAAGACCCGTGCAGAACGCAAGGGCGACAAGTACCTTGTCAACGGCCAGAAAGTCTGGATCTCGACCGCGCAAGTTGCAGACAAGATCATGTTGCTTGCCCGCACCACACCCATCGAGGAACTCCCTGCAGGCAAGCATGCCTCGGGACTTACCTTGTTCTATACCGACCTGGACCGCAGCAAGATCGATGTCCGCATCATCGAGAAAATGGGAAGGAAATGCGTCGACTCCAACGAACTGTTCATCGATGGGCTGGAGATTCCGGTCGAAGACCGGATTGGCGAGGAAGGGAAAGGGTTCAAATACCTTTTGCACGGCATGAATCCCGAGCGAGTCCTCCTTGCCGCCGAGGCGGTGGGCGTCGGCAGGGTGGCGCTGCAGAAGGCGACAGGCTACGCCGCGGAGCGCAAGGTGTTTGACCGGCCTATCGGCATGAACCAGGCGATCCAGCACCCACTGGCCCGCAACTGGGTCGAGCTCGAGGCGGCGCAGTTGCTCACCATGAAGGCCGCGTGGCTTTACGACAATGGACGCGAATGCGGGGCGGAGGCCAACGCGGCGAAGTATTTTGCTGCCGAAGCAGGGTTCCGGGCATGCGAGCAAGCCGTTCTGACCCATGGCGGTATGGGCTATTCGAAAGAATTCCACGTAGAGCGTTATCTGCGCGAGATCATGATTCCCCGGATAGCGCCCGTCAGCCGCGAGCTGATTCTCAGCCACATTGCCGAGCGCGTGCTGGGCTTGCCCAAGTCTTACTAAGCAGTAGCTGGCAGTTGCTTCAAGTATGAAGTATTCAGATAATCTAAAAAGGAGACAACCATGTTGAACAATAAGATTTGCCGTCGAGCGCTTCTATCGCTTGCATCTTTGGCCTTTGCCGCGCCCTTTGATGGTGCCCACGCTGACGCCTGGCCTTCAAAATCCATACGCATCGTCGTGCCGGCCGGGCAAGGCGGCAGCGCTGATCCGCTGGCTCGCCTGGTTGCCGGGGAATTGGAAAAGGCCCTGAAACAGCCCGTCGTCGTGGAAAACAAGCCGGGTGCGAATGGGAATATCGGAGTCTCCTCCGTAGTGCGGTCTTCGCCCGATGGATACACATTGCTCTTGAGCTGGACCGGAACGCTGGTGCCGGCCGTGACCATGTACGGCGCCAAGCAGTATCATCCACAAAAGGACCTCGAACAAATTGTCCTGATCGCGTCGGTACCGAATGTGATCGTCGTCCAGCCGTCTCTTGGCGTGAAATCATTCTCCGAGCTGGTCGAAGTCGTCAAGAAAAGCCCGGGCAAGTTGAATTATGGGTCGACCGGCAGCGGCAGCTCTTATCATCTATCGGGCGAGCTTTTCGATCAGAGCATGGGTGTTTCGATGGTGCATGTTCCCTATAACTCGCCAGGAGCGGTGTTCACTGACCTGGTGGGCGCTCGTCTTCAACTGGCCTTTCCCGGCATTACTGCCGCCGCGCCCCTCGTGAAAGACGACCGGCTACGCGCCGTGGCAGTGATGGCCGATAAACGATCCAGCGTCATGCCGGATGTTCCAACCACGACAGAAGTTGGCCAGCCGGCTTTGAAGTCGGAAACCTGGTTTGGATTGCTCGCTCCCAAGGGTACTCCCGCCGATGTTCTGAAAAAGGTCAACGATTCTGTCAACACGGCTTTGGGCAACGCTGAGTTTCGCAGCAAGCTGACTTCCATGGGCTTCACGCCGATGGGAGGCACGCAGGCAGAGTTCGTCAAGACGCTGGATGACGATATCAAGAAATGGGGCGAAGTCGTGCAACGCTCCGGCATCAAGGTGGACTGATCACACTATGTATTTCGACTATGGCCTGGCCGGCCTGCTGATGCGAAGGGCCATCATCACGCCCGACGCACCAGCCGTAGCCTTTGGTAAAGAGCCGGTCGCGACCTATCGGCAACTTATGCGGCGTGTGGAAGCCTTCTCGGCTTGGGCCGGGACGCTGGGTTTGCCCAAGGGAGCGCGGGTTGCAATAGTGCTCAAGAACCATCCCGCATGGTTCGAGATCATGTTCGGATGCTGGCATGCCGGCTTATCGGTTGTGCCTGTCAACGTGAAGCTGCACGCCCAGGAGGTGGCGTACATTCTGGACGATTGCCAGGCCAGTCTGATGTTTTTCGATTCGGAAAACACGGCCGCGGCAGAAGCGTTGAGCCTGGTTAAGGCGGCACGCGGTATCGCGATAGACACTTCGGAATACAGCGATATCTTGCACAGTTCGGGCGGGGCGCCCGTCGCGGTCGGCCCCGGCAGCCTGGCCTGGTTGTTCTACACGAGCGGCACGACCGGAAAGCCGAAAGGGGCCATGCTCAGCCATGGCAACCTATTGGCCATGTGTCAATGCTACGCCACCGATGTGGAGCCCGAAGGGATGGGCAGCACCTTATTGCACTTTGCCCCAATGTCCCATGGATCTGGCTTGTATATGCTGCCGCATGTATTGCATGGTTCATTACAGGTGGTTCCGGAAAGCCGCGGCTTCAACGTAGGCGAGCTTGAGTCGCTGCTGGAGCATTATGACGCGGTCAGTTTCTTTGCAGCGCCGACAATGGTTACCCGGCTGGTCGACAATGTTCGCGGAAGCCTTCCCGGCCTTCATACTGTCATCTGCGGCGGTGCGCCCATGTACGTGTCCGATGCGTTCAGGTTTCTGGAGCGCTTTCCCAATAAATTGGCTCAAATCTATGGCCAGGGCGAAACGCCCATGACGATTACTTCACTGCCCAAATCATTGCACGATCTTGCGCATCCCAGGAGCCGCGAAAGGCTCGCCTCCTGCGGCGTCGCCCAGACAGGAATAGAAGTCCGGATCGTGGACGACACAGGGCAGCAACTGCCGGCTGGCGAGCTGGGTGAGATTATCGTTCGCGGTCCGACCGTCATGGCGGGGTATTGGAAACGACCTGAAGAGACCGCCAAAGCCCTGAAGGCCGGGTGGTTGTATACGGGCGATATCGGCACGTTCGACTCCGAGGGGTTTCTTACGCTGAAAGACCGTAGCAAAGATGTGATTATCAGCGGCGGTTCAAACATATACCCGCGCGAGGTCGAGGAGATATTGCTGCTGCACCCCAAAGTAAAAGAAGTCGCAGTACTCGGCCAGCAGGATGATGAGTGGGGCGAAACCGTTGTTGCGTGCATTGTCACGGATGAGCACCCGGGCACGATCAATGCCGAACTCGAAGAACTATGCTTGAATCATATAGCAAGATTCAAGCGCCCCAAGCACTATCTGTACATGTCGAGCCTGCCCAAAAATGCAACGGGAAAGGTCCTGAAAGCCGAATTGCGCGGCCTGTTGAAGCCTGGAGCCTAAAACCCGCACATCGACATGAAGTTTGCCCACTGCACTTGCATCTGCGGCGTAAGATACCCAACGAAAGACAGCGCCAGAACGGCTGCCAGTGCGAGCCAGCCGGCCACGCGCCCAAGGCTGGGTCGGTTTGCCGGTTTTACCGTGATCCCGGTATTGCTGGAATGGCTCGTGGGCATGTGCGTCACCGTGTCGGGAAGTTCGCGTCAAGCCGCTGCCGGGCTGGCGAGCGTTTGTTCCTTGATGGGCAGGCACAGCACCGCGGCAACGACGGCCAGCGCAATACCTGTCCACCACACCATTGTATAACCGCCCGTCGCCTGGTAGACATATCCGCCCATCCATACGCCGATAAAACTGCCGACCTGGTGTCCAAGAAAGGCAATGCCCGACAAGGTGGCGGCATACCGGAAACCGTAAATCTGTCCGATCAGGCCCTGGGTAAGCGGTACGGTGCCCAGCCAGAAAAGGCCCATCCACGCGGCGAATATATAAGCGACCCAGGGTGTCAGCGGGACGGCGAGCAGGAAGATGATGCCAAATGCCCGCAGAAAGTACACAGCCGCCAGCAGCGCCTTCTTGCTGTAGCGCCCGCCCAGCTTGCCGGCATAGATACAACCGGCAACGTTGAACAGCCCGATCAGGGCGATAGCCGTGGCGCCATGCGCGGCGGTCAAGCCGCCATCGGCCAGGTAGGCGGGCAGATGCAGCGTGATGAAGGCGGTGTGAAAACCGCAAACGGCATAACTCCAGAACAGGAAATGAAACGATGGGTGGGCGAGTGCCTGGCGTACGGCGCTGCCCAGGCTATGCATGCCGACGCTGGAGTCTGGCCGGCCCTTGAGGAATGCCGCCAGAGGCAAGCCGGCTGCGACGAATATGGAAAGCACCCACAGGGCGCCTGTCCAGTCCATGGTGGAAATGAGCAGTTGTCCGGTCGGCACCACGGCGAACTGCCCCAAAGACCCGCCCGCGCTGGCTATGCCCATGGCTGTGCTGCGATATGCGGGTGGAACGGCGCGCGCCACCACCGGCAAAATGACGGGGAAGGTCGTGCCGGCCTGTCCCAGGCCGACGAGGACGCCCGCCGTCAAGTACAGGGACATTTCGTCGGTCGATAAACGCACTCCGATCATGCCCAGCACGTACAGCAGGGACCCCAGCGCAATTGTGCGTCCCGCGCCGTAGCGGTCGGCCAGCATGCCCATGAAGATCGCGCCTACACCCCAGACGATGTTCTGAATGGCGAAGGCCAGCGAAAAAACGTCGCGTCCCCAGCCGTGTTCCAGGCCCATGGGCTGCATGAACAGGCCGAACGTGGCACGAACCCCCAGGGATAGCAGCACGATAAAGGCACCAATGTACAGCGTGCGCAAATAGGGTGGTTGTGTTTGGGTCGTCATGGAATGAAGCATTACGTCGCGTTGGCAAGATGGCGTCTTGCAGGCACGGCAATAGTAGCACCGGCACACGCAGCATGCTGGTTTTTTGCGGCGTCCGGGCGGTCCGCTGCTTCAGCGGCATCACTTGCTGGCGCCTCCCTTGCGAGCGTTTGATGATAGGTCCCTGGTCATGCCTCTGCTACAGTAACCGTTCCTGCCTGCACACTGCCGAGCCCATCCTATGAAAACGCTATTCGTGGCCGTCCTGCTTGCGCTGCTGGGCGCACTGCTTATCACCAGCCTCTACAAGCCTAAGCCTCTGGAAGCGCAATTGCTGCATTTGCAGGTCGAACGGGCCATGCCGGAAGCGGCGGACGAGATCGCCGGCGAACCGGCTGAAATCCAGGCGCTGTTTCTCGCGTATGCCGAGGATCCTGTCTTGCTTGCAAAGGCAAGGCTGGCGCTACTGCGTTACCCCGATATGGCCAGGCCCATCTTCCTGATGCTCGGGGAAAGTCCGGATTTTCGGGAAGTGCTTCGGCGCTACGGAGAGGATGTCGTCCTGCCCATCCATTTTTTCCTGACGCATGAGGTCTTCACGCTGGAATTGATGCGCGGATTAAGCGAGACGGCGCAGTCTGCACTAAGTACTGTGCGGCGACTGTGGAATGGCGATGAGCCGGCGCAAGCCGCTTCCACTGGCGCGCTGACAACCGAAGAGCGGGGCAGGTATGCGGTTCAGTTCATCAAGGCGGAAGGCTACGACTTCCTTGGCCAATTCGTGATCAGCCCCAAAGGGGAGGTGGGCTGGGTCCAGACGGAGCGGGTGCTTGAAGGCATCAACAGCTTCTTTGCCGGCGGCATCAAAGGGCTGGAAGGCAAGATACGCCGTGATGAGACCGTCGCCGTGGGCGACGTGGGATGGGCGGCGCTGGATGTCGCCATCGGTGTAAGCGCTCTCAAGGTGCTGCGCATGGGCAGGACCGCTGCCGTGGGCGGGCGGTCCCTGACGTTTTCACAGCGCTCGGCAGCGCTTGGAGCGGGCTTGTGGCGCGGCAGTGCAATCGGCGCAAGGCTGGTGAAGTACGGCGCGCCAGCAGTGCTGGCCTATATTGCGATCCGCCACCCCAGCGTTATCAATTCCTTGCTCGGGTCCGCCGCCGAAAAGCTCGGCTTGCCGGTGGGCCTGGTGCAGGTGGTGGGCTGGACGCTGGTGCTGCTTCCCATCATGCTGCTGTTGCGCTTCATCCTTGGGCCGCTGGCCTGGCTGATGGCCGGTATGGTGGGCATGCTGCGCGGGCTGGACAGGCTGCTGCG
>JAKFDW010000261.1:0-11674 GCA_036675955.1 Orrella sp.
GCCGTCATGGCTTCCATCTTGTCGCGGTTGTCTTCGATGATCTTGCGTGCCACGGTGTATTGCTGGTCGATGATCGCGCGGATTTCCAGATCGACTTTCTGCATGGTGGCTTCCGACACATGCGTGGTCTTGGTAACGCTGCGGCCAAGAAAGACTTCGCCTTCGTTCTCGGCGTACACGACGGGCCCGAGCGAGTCGGTCATGCCATAGCGCGTGACGATATCGCGGGCAATGGCCGTGGCGCGCTCGAAGTCGTTGGACGCGCCGGTAGTCATCTGGTTCATGAAGACTTCTTCGGCGATACGCCCACCGAACAGGACGGCAATGGTATTGAGCAGACGCTCTTTATCCATGCTGTAGCGGTCGGAATCGGGCAACTGCATCGTAACGCCCAATGCACGGCCACGCGGGATGATGGTGACCTTGTGTACCGGATCAGTCTTGGGCAGGCTGCGTGCAACCAGCGCGTGACCGGATTCGTGGTAAGCCGTGTTGCGGCGTTCTTCTTCAGGCATGATGAGCGAGCGGCGCTCGGCACCCATGATGATCTTGTCTTTCGCCTTTTCGAAGTCGCTCATTTCGACCGTGCGGCCGCTGCGGCGTGCCGCGAACAGGGCGGCTTCGTTGACCAGATTGGCCAGGTCGGCGCCCGAGAAGCCAGGCGTGCCGCGCGCGAGGATCATGGCATCGACGTTGGTAGCCAAAGGCACTTTACGCATATGCACTTTCAGGATCTGCTCGCGGCCGCGGATATCGGGCAGCGACACCACGACCTGGCGGTCGAAGCGGCCAGGACGCAGCAAGGCGGGATCAAGCACGTCGGGGCGGTTGGTTGCCGCAATGACAAGCACGCCCTGGCCGGTTTCAAAGCCGTCCATTTCGACCAGCAGCTGGTTCAGCGTTTGCTCGCGTTCGTCGTTACCGCCGCCCAGGCCGGCGCCCCGTTGGCGGCCAACAGCATCGATTTCGTCGATGAAAATGATGCACGGCGCCTGCTTCTTGGCGTTTTCGAACATGTCGCGTACGCGCGCAGCGCCCACACCGACAAACATTTCAACGAAGTCGGAACCCGAAATACTGAAAAACGGAACCTTGGCTTCACCCGCTATGGCTTTGGCCAACAGCGTTTTACCTGTTCCCGGCGAACCGACCATAAGCACGCCACGCGGAATGCGCCCGCCCAGGCGCTGAAACTTGGTGGGATCGCGCAGAAAATCGACCAGTTCCTGCACATCTTCCTTGGCCTCGTCGCATCCTGCCACATCGGCAAATGTGATGTGGTTGGTGTTTTCGTCCATCATGCGGGCGCGCGACTTGCCGAAGCTGAAGGCTCCGCCCTTGCCGCCACCCTGCATTTGGCGCATGAAGAATATCCATACGCCGATAAGCAGCAGCATGGGAAACCAGGAAATGAACAGGCTGGCCAGGAATGAAGGCTCTTCACGGGCCTTGCCGGAAACCTCGACACCCGACTTGACGAGCTCGGGCACCATCCATAGGTCGCCGGGCGACGTGAGGCTATACGGCCGGCCGGCATCGGGCGTTACATAAAGGGTGTCTCCCTGGATGTCGACCTTGCTGATGCGGCCCGCCTGGGCGTCGCTCATGAATTGAGTATAAGTCACGCTCTCGGTTGTGGTTGCGCGGCCGTCGAACTGCTTAAATACAGTAAACAAGACGAGCGCGATCACCATCCAGATCGCAACCTTGGAAAACGAGTTGTTCAAAGCCAACCTCCACTTGTAACTACCACTTGCCGGACCCCCGCACAACTGCGGTAGCAAAACAAGTATGTCAATGACTCATTCTACTCGATAGAAAGAATCGTGTTTGTCAAACCCTTACTATTTAAGACGTCTTCCGACCAGAAAGGTTTCCGATGACCTGATGCGCGACGCCTTGGGCTTGCGCTCAACCACGCGATGAAAACGTTGCTTGAACGATTCCACGATTTGAGAAAAACCGCTGCCATGAAACGCCTTGACGATAAGTGCGCCATTTGGCTGCAGATGGTGACAGGCGAAATCAAGGGCTAAATCGCATACATGCTGAATTCTAGCTGAATCGGCCGAGCCCACCCCTGATAGATTGGGGGCCATGTCGGAAATCACAAGATCCACCTGCTGCCCGTTGAGCATATTTTTTAATTGCTCTAGTATGGAATCTTCACGGAAGTCGCCCAGAATGAACTCGACTCCAGCTATGGGTTCCATGGGCAGCATGTCAAGCGCAATGATACGGCCGTTAATTACGCCGCCTGCGCCTACCATGCGCTCACGCGCCACTTGCGACCAGCTTCCCGGAGTCGAACCCAGGTCGACCACGATGTCGCCGCGCTGCATCAGCTTTTCGGCATCCAGGATTTCAGTCAGCTTGAACGCCGCCCTGGCCCGGTACCCTTTCTGTTGCGCCATTTTGACGTAGGGATCATTTAAATGCTGCTGAACCCATTCTTTAGAGAATTTATTTTTGGCCATTACCGTACAATCTCATTATGCCAAAACTCGACATTACTTCCCAAGAGCGCAGCGCACTTCGCGCTGCTGCCCACCCTTTGCGTCCGGTCGTACTGATTGGAGACCGGGGTTTATCTGAATCTGTACTTAAAGAAATCGATCTTAATCTGAACGCACACCAGCTTATCAAGGTGCGCGTTGCAGGCGACGACCGAGACGCGCGCATCGCCATGCTGGACACCATATGCGAGACCTTGTCGTGCGCGGTGGTACACCACTTGGGCAAAACGCTGATTATTTACCGGCCCGACACGGCGGCTATTCGCGCCAAGGCCGAAGCCGAGAACGCCACCCGCGCTACGCGCAAGCCCTCAGAGCCGCATACCCCAAAGAAACTGGCGGCCCATGGCGGGACCCGTACGCGGCGTACTGAAAAAGCCTTGCGCAAGGCCCGTAAGGCCGAAAGACTTGAATCGGCGCCGCCACGGGCGAAACGCGCCGGTGCCGCAACGCCAGAACGCCCGACCCATGCGATTCCCAGGCGCGCCGGCAGCGCAATGTCGCTGCGCGCCGGAGCCCGACGCTCGTTGGGCCCAGCCAAACGTTGATACGTGCGCATACATTATAAAGCCCTTGCACACTGTGCATGGGCTTTTCTTTTGCGCCGCGTATTGTGCCCTGGGCAGACAGCGGTGTCCGCCGCCTGGGTCAGGCTTTATAGATAGCTGATGTTCAGTACTTCGAATTCGCGGATCCCGGCGGGAGCCCGAACTGAAACGACGTCGCCTTCGCTTTTGCCGATAAGCGCACGGGCGACCGGGCTCGAGACCGAGATAAGGTTCGCCCGGATGTCGGCTTCAACGTCGCCTACGATTTGATAGGTAACGCGCTCGCCGGATTCCAGGTCCTCGATTTCTACGGTCGCGCCGAACACGGCCCGGCCATCGACGTCCAGCGCCGACGGATCGATAATTTGCGCATTGGACAAAGTACCTTCGAGTTCCTTGATACGGCCTTCCACGAACGCCTGACGTTCGCGCGCGGCATCGTATTCGGCATTCTCGGAGAGATCGCCCTGGGCCCTGGCTTCCGAAATTGCATTGATGACTTCGGGCCTTTCTATGGTTTTCAAACGATGTAGCTCGGCTTGCAGGCGCTCAGCGCCGCGTGCTGTCAACGGTATCGCAGACATAATGATCCTGAATAAAAAGTAAAAAGACGCTCCTCACGAGGAGCGCCTAGTATTGAATTGGTGAGACAGTTGAAACCGTCGTGTGCGAACCAGAGGAAGCGTTGGTTTGTTATAGCTGTAAACAACGATTGGGTCTGGTTCAAAAATAAACCCCGGCCTGTGCCCAAACCGGGGGTATGGGTGTATTGTCGGCAAACTACGGCAAAATTGCAAGCCCCCGTAAAGCCGTCCCCAAAAAGACTAGGACGTTGCGACCTCGTGCTTGCCTGAACCCAGACGCAGGAGCGCATACAGGATGATGGCGCCGAACGTGGCAGTTCCTATGCCGTCGAGCCTGAACGCGCCGAACTGCAAAGAAAAGTTGCCCGCGCCCAGGATCAACGTGACCGCGGCGACAACGAGATTGCGGTTATCGCTGAAGTCGACCTGGTTGACCACCCATATCCGCGCACCCGCCACCGCAATCAGGCCAAACACGACCAGCGACATCCCACCCAGCACCGGCCCGGGTATGGTCTGGATCAAGGCGCCGAATTTGGGTGAAAATCCAAGCAGGATGGCCATGACGGCGGCGAAGACGAATACCAGCGTCGAGTAGATGCGCGTGACAGCCATGACGCCGATATTCTCGGCATAGGTGGTCACGCCGGTGCCGCCCACGGCGCCCGACAGCATGGTCGCCACGCCGTCGCCCACGAAGGCACGGCCCAGATATACATCGAGGTTCTTTCCCGTCATGGCGCTGACCGCTTTGACGTGCCCAAGATTTTCGGCCACCAGAATAATGGCAACCGGAGCAATAACGCTGATGGCATGGGCTTCGAACACCGGCGCGGCGAAATTGGGCAGGCCCAGCCATGCGGCGCTCGATACACCGCTGAAATCAATTGCCGGACCCAGGCCCAGCACATTGGCAAAAAAAGCATAAATGACACATGCCAGCAGCAAGCCCACCAGGATCAGCAAACGTTGCGTTACGCCGCGCGTATACACCGCGATGCCGCCTACGCAAAGTACGGTCATCAGTGCCATCAGCGCATCGAAGGTGGAGCCGCCCATTGCGCCCTTTGCCGCAATGGGAGCGAGATTCAAGCCTATGACGGCAACCACGGCGCCGGTCACAACGGGGGGCATCCAGCGATTGATCCAGTTGGCAGCGCCGCCGGACCGCGCATTCACCCACCAGACAAGCAAGCCGATAATGGTGTAGACCAGGCCGCAGATAATAATGGCGCCGAGCGCCACGCCTATATTGGCGTTCGGCCCCGAGCCCGCGTAGCCGGTAACCGCGATGACGCCGCCGATGAAGGCGAAGCTGGAGCCCAGATAGCTGGGCACCCGTCCACCGACAAAGAGAAAGAATACTAAGGTGCCGATGCCGGACATCAGGATGGCCACGTTGGCATCGAATCCCATCAATAAGGGCGCAAGTATGGTGGAGCCGAACATGGCCACCACGTGCTGGGCGCCCATGGCGATATTTTGCGGCACGGAAAGACACTCGTCCGGCTGCACGACAACGCCCTGGGCACCGGCCTGCACTTGGCGCCAGCGTGGAAAATAAGAGTTCGACATAGAAAAAGGCCTTGTTCTAAGGTTGAGGGCTGTCCCGCGACACCCCCGGCTGTTTTACCGTGGCGAGAGTTTACGGGCGCAGGCCGCCGAACCGCAAGAAATACTATCGTTTTCCCTCTGTAGCTAGGCTGGTTCCTATGGCTTATCGTCCACATTAAAAAATGTGATTGGACGGTCAGGTTCCCATTGCCTATGTTGCGATCATCCACAAACCTTATGGAGACAACAATGAAAAAGAAAATAAAGCCTTTGCTGACCGCCATGCTGCTTCTGGCCGGCGCCCCGGCACTTGCCGGAACGGTCACCGTCATTACTTCGTTTCCCAAGGAATTGACTCAGGCGTACAAGTCCGCCTTCGAGAAAGCCAATCCTGACATCAAGCTGGAAATACTCAACAAAAATACCGTCTCCGGCATCTCTTACGTACGTGAAACCGAGGCAGGCAAGCGCCCGGAAGTATTCTGGGCCAGTGCCCCCGACGCGTTCGAAGTGCTTGCCCAAGCAAACCTGCTGGAAAAGGCGGGCGATATCGCCAATCCGGATGTACCTGCCAAGATAGGCAGCTTTCCCATCAACGACCCCAGCGGTTTCTTCCTGGGCCAGGCGCTGGCCGGCTATGGGATCATGTACAACACGCGTCTGATCAAAGCCAAGAAGCTCGAGGCGCCGGCCTCATGGATCGATTTGCTCGAACCGGCATGGTTCGGCAATGTAGGCATCACATCGCCATCCCGATCCGGCACCATGCACCTGACCGTGGAGACAATTCTTCAAGGCGAAGGCTGGGACAAGGGCTGGAACACCCTGATCCGCATGGCCGGCAACAGCGCGGCCATTACGGACCGCTCGTTCGGAGTGCCCGACGGGGTCAATAACGGCCAGTTCGGCGCAGGTCCGGTTATTGACTTCTTCGGCCTGTCCAGCAAGTATTCCAAATTCCCTGTGGAATTCGTCTACCCCGAAGAAACAGCCATCGTTCCCGCCAATATCGCCCTGATCGCGGGCGCCAAGAATACGTCCGAAGGCAAGAAATTCATTGCGTACACCTTGAGCAAAGACGGCCAGGAGCTGTTGCTGAAGCCGGAAATATCCCGGCTTCCGGTTCTGCCATACGCCAAGCTCGGCAACATCCCGCAAGGCTATCCCGACCCGGGTGAAATCGCCAAGCGCAGCAAAGTGCAGTTTGATGTGGACCTGTCGCAAAGCCGGTACTACATCGTGCAATTGCTATTTGACCAGACCATCACATTCCGGCATGCCGACCTGCAACAAGCGACCAAAGCCATCTACGATGCCGAAGCCAAACTGGGCGACAAGCCCAGCGAGCAAGCACGCAACGCGCTGGCTCAGGCAAAGAAGTTGGCATGGACGCCCCTGCTCGATGCGGAACAAACAAAGTCCCCTGAACTCCTCGACATTTTCGCGGGCAACAAAAAAGACGCGGAAGTGAACCAGAAACTGTCCAAGGTCCAGGGCGACTGGAATAGTCAGGCCAAGGCCAACTACGAAAAAGCCCGGGCACTGGCACAAGAAGCCGCCAATCTGTAGTCAGTGCAAGAGCCCGGGCCGTGCGTAGCGCGCGTCCGGGGCTCTCTGTTTTGCCTGCCGCGGCACTGGCTGCCGTCGCGGGCACGTTCCGGGGCCTCCATGACTCAATTCTTACCCTCGCGATTCCCTTCCGGTCTCGTGCTTATTGCCTTGCTTGTCCTGGCCTTTCTCGCCACCTTCCTGATCATTCCGGTCGGCAGCGTCTTCTATAGCGCTTTCGTCAATGCGGACGGCACTCTCACGCTCGGTCACTTCGCCTCGTTCTTCCACCAGACGCTACTGAAAGAATCCTTTTTCAACAGTCTTTATGTGGCGCTGGCCGCCACTTTTTTTTCGTCCCTCATCGCTGTTCCGCTGGCTTATCTGACGATACGCTTTCGATTCAGGGGCGCGCTGATCATCCAGACACTGGGCGTTCTGCCGCTGATCATGCCGCCCTTCGTCGGCGCCGTCGCCATGCAGCTGATTTTCGGCCGCGCCGGCACCATTAATCTCCTTCTGGATGAATGGTTCGGCATCACCTTGCCGCTGATGGATGGGCTCAACGGCATCATCTTCGTGGAGACGCTGCACTATTTCCCTTTCATCCTGATGAATCTCACCGTGGCGCTGCGCAATATCGACGGAGCCATGGAAGAAGCCGCGGTCAATCTGGGCGCCAAGGGCTGGCGGCTGTTCAGGCGCGTCATTTTTCCCCTGGCCTTGCCCGGCTATGTGGCCGGCGCGTCGCTGGTCTTCGTCAAAGTGTTCGACGATCTGGGCACACCACTGGTGCTTGGCGTCACCAATATGCTCGCGCCGCAAGCCTACCTGCGCATCACGCAAGTGGGGATCGACGATCCGCTGGGCTACGTCATAGGCGTCATCATGATCGGCTTTTCGATCCTGGCTCTTTGGCTGTCTGCCCGCATGCTCAGGGGGAAAGATTATTCGACCTTGCAGAAAGGCGGCAACTCCCTGCAGCAACGTTCACTGAACAAGGTCCAGACGGTGCTGGCCTATGGCTGGATCATACTGGTCCTGTTGCTGGTGCTCTCTCCCCACCTGGGCGTCCTGATGCTGTCGCTGGCCACCGTGTGGAGCTATGCACCCTTGCCCGACGGCTATACCCTGGCCCATTACGCTGCCGTTTTCCAGGAATCGCCCGGCATGATAAGCAATACCCTGCTTTACTGCGGGCTGGCCGCCGGCATCGATGTCATCCTTGGGACCGCCATCGCTTATCTCATGCTGCGCAGCAAGCTTCCCGGCCGGCAATGGCTGGACTGGATATCTTCCGCCGCCCTGGCCGTACCCGGCATCGTGCTTGCGATCGGATTCATGCGCACCTTCCGCAACGTCGACATTCCCGGCACGGATGTCGGGATAACGACCACATGGGTGCTCATCATGATCGCCTATTCAGTGCGCCGCCTGCCCTACGCCTTGCGGTCCTGCGTTGCCGCCCTGCAGCAAATCAATCTGTCGCTTGAAGAGGCGGCGGCATCGGTGGGCGCCAATCGCTGGAGCACCATGCGGCGGGTGGTCATACCCTTGATGGCCGGCGGCATGCTGGCGGGTTTCGTCACCAGTTTCATTACCGCAGCCGTTGAACTCTCGGCTACCATCATGCTGGTTACGCGCGACAGCGACGCCCCCATGAGCTACGGTATTTATCTTTACATGCAAAGCGCTTCCGGCCGCGGTCCGGGCGCCGCCCTGGGTGTGTTGGCCGTGGTGGCGGTCGCGGCAGGCACCTATGCATCCCACCTCATCGTCGAGCGCGCATCGGCCCGTCAACGGCCATCGCGCGCAAGCCAGGAAACAACATGAAAAAAGTCAGCGTGGAATGCCGGAATGTCAGCTTGTCCTACGGCAGGACGGAGGTCCTGAAAGGCGTCAGTCTGGTAGTTGAACCCGGAGAGTTCTTTGCCCTGCTGGGTCCATCGGGGTCAGGAAAATCCACATTGCTTCGCCTGATCGCCGGATTCAACCAGCAAAATTCCGGCCAGTTGCTGGTCGATGGCCAGAACATCGCTGCGGTGCCGCCGCACAAGCGTAATATAGGCATGGTATTCCAAAGCTATGCCCTGTGGCCTCATATGACGGTATGGGACAACGTCGCCTTCGGCCTGGTCGAGCGCAAGGTGCGAAGCAGCGAACTCAAGGCGCGCGTGGCTGCCGCCCTTGAACTGGTGAGCCTGTCGCAGTATGCCAGGCGGTATCCCAATGAACTTTCCGGCGGTCAGCAGCAGCGGGTGGCCCTGGCCCGTACCATCGTCATCGAACCGCAGGTCCTGCTGCTCGACGAGCCTTTGTCCAATCTGGACCGCAACCTCAGGGTGCAGATGCGCCAGGAGCTGCTGTCGCTGCAACGCCGGCTTGGCATCACGACGATTTTCGTAACCCATGACCAGGAAGAAGCCATGACCACCGCCGACCGCATGGCCGTCATGGACCAGGGCGCCGTCCAGCAAGTGGGAAGTCCTTCGAATCTCTACGATTTCCCGTGCAATCGCTTCGTGGCGAATTTCGTGGGCACCATGAATGTGCTGGAAGGCGAGGTCAAGGAACGCAGCAGCAACAACCTCACCCTGAGTGTAAGCGGTGTGGGCGATCTGACATTGCCGCTGCATTCCGAAGCACCCGCCAGCGCGCGGCTTGCCGCCAGCTTCCGCCCGCACACCGTCCAGATGGAAAGCGCGGGAGGACGCGGCGATGCGCGCTTCATCTGGCTGCCCGGAATAATCGAGCGCAGCGAATTCCTGGGCGAGTTCACCCGGTATGAAGTGCGTGTGGGCGATCAGCACGTCACCGCGGATCAATCCCATTATGCGGGTCTTAGCCTGTATCGCCCCGGCGCGCCTGTTGCCATCGGACTGGAACCCACCCAGATCCGCCTGCTCAGTGCCTGACCGGCAAGCGGACCGATGGAAATCTATCAGATCAGGGCATTCGTCACCGTGGCGCGGGTCGGCAACCTGACCCGCGCTGCCGAGGCCCTTAGTCTGACGCAACCGGCCGTGACCGCGCAAATCAAGGCGCTGGAACAAAGCCTGGGCGTGGCACTGTTCGATCGCAGCGCAGGCAAGTTCGCGCTGGCCAAGGCAGGCGTAAGCCTGCTGCCTACGGCGGAAGCGGTCCTGGCCCTGGGCACGCAATTGAAATCCCAGGCGATTGCGCTGCAAGGCGAGCTCCACGGCACGGTCGTGCTGGGCATACCCAGCGAACAGGTCGACTTCCTGCGCCTGGGAGAGCTGGCCAGCAGCGTTACCCGCAGCCTTCCGCTGATCGAGTTCCAGACCCAGGTGCTGCCTACCTCCCAACTGGTAGAATATGTGTGCACCGGCCGCCTGTCGGCCGCGCTCACCATAGCGGCCTACCCGCCGCGCGACGTCCAGTGGATGCCGCTGCGCAGCATCACCTATCGCATCGTATTGCCCAACACCATGGCCGAGCAGCTTAAACTGGGCGGCTGGGCCGAATTGGCTGCGCTGCCCTGGCTGGATGGGCCGCATGGCAGCCATATACACTTGCTTTTGCGTGAACTGTTCGAGAGGCATGGGCTGGCGCCGCGCATCGTCATGAACAGCGCTGACCAAGCCAATATGGATGCGCTTGTCCGTGCCGGCGCCGGATGCGCACTGGTGCGTGAGGAAGTGGCCCTCACGGGCGCCAAACGGCAGGATTTCGCCATTTGGGGACGAGCCAAAATCGAAGCCAGCCTGGGCTTCATCACCTCTACTGAAAATGCCGGGCAGCCGGTGCTCGTCGCCCTTGTTTCAATGCTGAAAGAAATCTGGAATATAGACACTCTCTTGGAAAAAATCATCGCATGAACAACACGCAATTCTGGCTGGTACGCCACGGTGAAACGGAATGGAATGCCAATAGGCGGCTGCAAGGATGGCTCGACATTCCGCTGAGCGACGTGGGCACCCGGCAGGCTGAACAGCTGGCCGAGTATCTGCAGTCTCCGGCCTTCGACGTGCCCATCGACGCGATAGTCAGCAGCGATCTGAATCGCGCATACGAGACCGCGCGTATCGCCGCCGGCCACCTGGGCCTTCATGTACATGCCAGCCGGGACTTGCGCGAACGCTGCTACGGAATCTATGAAGGACGGGACTGGGCCGCGCTCGATGAACTCCGGGCCAACAAGGGTGGACCGGATTTTCGCAACCCGCAGCAAGAAGTTGAAAAAGGCGAATCGCTGCACGGCTTCAACGTCCGTATCGGCGAGGCCTTCGAGGCATTGGCGCGGCAATACAGAGGCCAGCGCGTCCTGGTTTTTTCGCACGGCGGCGTCATCGACATTGCATGGCGCAAGGCGCGAGGGATATCGCTGGAGGCCGCGCGTCCCGATCCCATACTCAACACCAGCATCAACCACTTCTCCATCGATGAAGACAATAACTGGGCGATGATAGACTGGGGACGGATCGGACATCTCGAGACATCCGCACTGGACGATGTGCTTTAACGGCAATCATGAAAGAACGGCATAATCCATCGGCATGCCCCTGCGGCGGCATAGTGAAGGGGGCAAGCTATGCCGCCTGCTGCCAGCCGTATGTAGAAGGACGCGAACAAGCTCCCAGCGCCGAACATCTGATGCGGTCGCGCTATACCGCTTATACGATGGGCGAGACAGCCTATGTGTTGCGCACATGGCATCTCGATACCCGTCCCACCGACCTGATGCTCGACCCGCCGGATACGCCACACGCCACGCGCTGGCTGGGACTGACCGTTCATAGCCACACGCAATTGTCCGATACCCAGGCCCAGGTAATGTTTACGGCCCGCTACCGGGAAGGCGGCCGTGCGCACCGCCTGAAGGAACATAGCCGGTTTGTACTGGAAGATGGGCGCTGGTTCTATGTGGCCGGCGATGTCGATTTCGACGCGACGACGCCATAAA
>JAKFDW010000262.1:0-2696 GCA_036675955.1 Orrella sp.
CAGGGCGCGTCATCCACCCAGGTCCAGCCCCAGGGTTCGACCCAGGCCCAGTGCCCGTCGCGATAAGGTGCCCAACCGACGGCGACACGCGTGGGTGTCCACACGTGACCGTAGCCCGTCACCTCCCGCCACGTTCCGTATTCGTCCAGGTCCTCGTAGCCGATCAGGTCGCGCGAAACGTAGCGCGCAGATGCCGAGTTTTCCCAGCGCAGGTCACGCGCGCTGGACCAGCGGTCGAAGTCATCGGCAGGAGCCAGCGCGAAACTGTCGTAGTCGCGCAGGCCGGTGCCAAAGAACTCAAAGCCCTGGCCTGCCCTGATGACAAAGGCCCGTCCCTCGCCGTAAACCTCGGCCTGGCCGGTCCGGACCATCACGACGGTCGAATCACCGTTGGGATCGACGTGAATGCGATAGCTGCCGGGGCTGCGGAGGGAATAGGCGAGATTCGGAGTGTCTATTTCGAAGGCGTGATTGCGGTCGAATCGCAAAATGCGGATGTTCAGGGTGCCCTGCGTCAACTGGACTTGCGCAATGCGGTCATGGACGTTCAGCAAGGTCACGCTGGTGTGGGAGCCCATGCGGATCGCGGCGCCGCCCAGTTGCAGTTCGCTGCGCGAACCGGCATCGACCCACAACCTGTCGCCCGTGATCAAGGGCCGATTGACGGTCGCGCGGACCCAGTCGTTTTCGCCACTGGGCGAAAAGCTCACGGCGCCACTGACATGTGCCAGCCGTGCCACACGCGATGGCGGGTCGGCATACGCCCATCCGCTCAGCGCGAAGGCGCAAAGGCCCAGAAAAAAAATGCCGAAGAGTTTGCGCAGCGATGACCTGTCCATGATGACTCTCCGTTGGAGGGTTTGCGTTCGACTGAAATGCGCCCTGCGATCGCGGTAGCACTGAGGAAGTGTCCTTGGTTGGACCAGGGCCTGTTCACATAATGCGAAGTCAATGCTGCTGAGGTAGATAGTGAGGGCCTCACGGCCGGGCCACTGTAGGACGGTGCCGGATTATGGAGAAGGCCTTGGAGCCAATCCAGCGGTTGTAGTTGGAGAGTTCGGTGCAACCGCTGGCCGGCAGGAATCGCAGCCGGCTGGGCCGGAGCCGTGCCCGTCAGTCCCAGTCGCGGCCGAGGCCGCGCGATTGGGATTGGGGATTGGTACTGATCCCAATCATGGTGGTTCCTCCAGTGCCGATGACGCCATTCGGCGCGTGTGCGTACGCGCTCATCTTCGTAGCTGTATTCGTAGGCTGGCGCACAAGCCGGACCCGGGTATACGGCCCTTCAGAACCCAAGCCAAGGACTTAAGGGCCTCAAGGAAAGCGGGCGCTCCAGGTACATCACCGATGCCGAATTGAACCAAGTGAAGGCCCAGGCCCATTTCACCGTGATTGACGCCATGGACTTGGCATTGCTGACCGGGTAGCGGCCGGCCGACGTGCTGAGGCTAAAACAAACTGACATTCGGGACGGCGTACTGTGGATCGTGCAAACCCAAACCGGTGCCCGCCCGGGTATTGAAATCACAGGGGAGCTTGCGGCCGTCATCGCCAGAATCAATGATCGTCCACGCCGCGCAATTGGCGCCTACCTCGTTCAGGATGAGAACGGTCAACCGCTTAGTCAATTCGTGCTGCGCTCACGATTTGGCAAGGCACGGACGGTTGCAGGGGTGCAGTCCAAAAGTGGCTTGGGTTTCGATTGGAATCAACACCTGAGTGAAGGCGTGATGGACATATCCAGGGAATTCGACGCTACATGACGCACTTGGCTGAAGGTCTGGGATGTGCCGACTGACACTCAGGATTGAGCGGTTATTGCTCCAGCCCGGTGCCCCCCATATCCCGCAAAAGCATCGAACCCATGGTCGCCCGTATTGACCCGCTGCACGCCAGCGCCCGCCACCAGTCTTTGCATCACTTTGTCGCCAAGACCCAATGGAGTGATCCGCAACTGCTGCGGCATGTGGCGCAGTAGATGGTGCCGCACATGGACTTCGGCGCTGGCCGCTGGTGGATCACCCTGGTCAAATTCGCGTCGGCAGTAACACATAAGTCTCCTGCCCCATTTCTGCGCTACAACACGCCTTGTTCGGCATATACGGAATCAATTATTTGCATGGCCAGTTTGGCGGTGCAGCCTGCCTCCCGTGCACGCACCAGCGCGAGCTTAAGCCGGACCTGCTCGATCGTCAGCGGAAGCTTTTTTGAGCTGGATACTGCTACGGGATCTGGCTTGACCGCAGTTCTGTCGTTGGTTAAATCCGTCAACGACGCGAAGTTGCTGATCAACGGCGATGGCTCCACTTGTTGTGTCAGAGGCAACTCGAAATCAACCTCTGTATCAGCCAGGATGTTTGCTTCTTTCATGACTCATTGCTCCACTATGGGCAGGCTGTTCGTTTCATCGAACTCAGCTAGATTCGAGTTTTGAAAACATTTCCCCGGTCTGCCCGACCTTGCCCAAGTACTTGCTGCAGTTGCCTTTATCTTTATTTATGCATGAGAGCAAACCTTTTCAGGTATGGCAGCCAGCATGCCTATGCTCCCCACGACGATCATCAATCCGATAAGAGTGAACCCTTTTTGCATGGAACAATTCCTCAATATCTTCCTGGTTAAAGGGATGAGATGACTAATCTCAGCAGATTTCATGCCAAGAATCCTGCCTTCCAAATTCCGTTATTGACAGGGAA
>JAKFDW010000263.1:0-1659 GCA_036675955.1 Orrella sp.
CGCGCAGCACCTTGGCGGCGTTGTAGCGCTGCTGCACTTCAACGCTCCTGGTGCGCAGGCCCTTGCCGCTGTCGCCGCGGGTGGGTGTGCCCACCACCACCGTCAGGCCTTTTAACCCGGCCAGCTCATGGGCCACCAGATTCACGGCATCATCACAGGCTTGGATAAAGGATGGACGCAAAAACAGGTCTTCAGCCGCGTAGCCGCAGATCGCCAGCTCGGGCGTGAGTAGCAGGCGGACACCACCGGCATAGGCCGTGCGGGCCGCGTCAATGATTTTTTGCGCATTGCCCGGCATGTCACCCACGCAGTAGTTCAATTGGGCAACGCAGATTTTGAGAGTCATGAAAACAACAAATTCCGTTCGGGCTGAGTCTGTCGAAGCCTTGGTCAATCAATGCACACAACCCTTGGCCCCTGCGACAAACTCAGGGTCGGCTGAACCATGGGTGTACGGAGGATTGCGTGCCTGAAAACAATTATGTCATCCGCGTGCTGGATTCACCGCTGGAGATCGACGGTAGCGAGTGGAATTCCCTGCTGATGACGCAAAGTCCGGACGGTGGATTCAACCCCTTCATGCGCCATGAATATCTGGTGGCAATGCATGAGAGCGGCTGCGCCACACCCGAGACCGGCTGGACGCCCCGCATCGTCACGCTCTGGCAAGGCAAGCGGCTGGCAGGCGCCTGCGCGCTCTACCTCAAAACCCACTCCTACGGCGAGTACGTGTTTGACTGGGCTTGGGCCAACGCCTACCAACAACACGGCCTGGCCTATTACCCGAAAGCCGTGGTGGCCCCGCCTTTCACCCCCGTGCCTGGCGCGCGGCTGCTGGCGCGCGATGCAGCGGTGCGCCAGCAGCTGGTCCAGGCGCTGATAGCCTGGTGCAAACAGGAAAAACTCTCTTCGCTGCACCTGCTATTTGCTGCGGACGAGGACGTAATCGCTTGCGAAGAAGCTGGTTTGATGCTGCGCCACAACGTGCAGTTTCACTGGCAGAACAAAAGCAAAAGCGCGCCCGCCCCCGCTGAAACCGGTTCCGTTCGGGCTGAACCGGCCCAGACCATTCCAGCCCCGGTAAATTTTTCGACCTCTTCGACCGCGCAGAGCGGCGCCGCAAGCACCAAAGATACATCTTGCCAAACGGAAGGCGGGTACGGCTACCGCGACTTCGATGACTTCCTGATGACCCTCAGCCAGGAAAAGCGCAAAAAAATCCGTCAGGAACGTCGCAAGGTGACTGAAGCTGGCGTGACCTTCCGCTGGTCGCTGGGCAAGAACATCGGCAAAGAGGACTGGGATTTCTTTTACCAGTGCTACGAACGCACCTATTACGAGCACGGCAACGCGCCGTATCTCAGCCGCGACTTCTTCGCGCGCATGGCCAACACCATGGCCGGGAACTGGCTGTTGTTTGTTGCGGAGCGCCGGGGCCGGAAAATAGCTACAAGTTTGATAGCTGTTGATCCAGGATCTACCGGGGCCATAGGTCAATCTGACGTAGAAAGATCACCCAAAATAGCCTACGGCCGGTACTGGGGCGCGATGGAACGCGTCGACTGCCTGCACTTTGAAGCCTGCTACTACCAGCCGCTGGCCTGGTGCATAGAACATGGCTACCAGCGCTTTGAGGGCGGCGCGCAAGGCGAGCACAAA
>JAKFDW010000264.1:0-3944 GCA_036675955.1 Orrella sp.
AATTATCCGCGGCATCCTCTTCTTTGTCCTGGCCATTTTCGGCATGGCGATGGCGATTGTGTTCATGGCGTCCACCGCCATTGCCATCGGTATTCTGTATGTAGTGGCCCGGATCAAAGGTCGCCCCTTCGGGGTCAAGGCTTACTGGGCCGACCGCCGCAAGGCCAGCGAGACCAATAACGTCTTTAAAAACAAAGACGTAACCGATATCGAGATGCGGGAAATACCGTAATCGACCGGTAGGTCGCCCAGGCGCCCGGGGCATAGGCGCTGCGGCCTCCATTCATACACCAACGCTTACGAATCCACACAATTGCGTCCCGGCGAGCACGGCCCGCCCGGGCGCTTTGGCGCATTTCGAGCACTATGCGCGCGAAAGCCCTAAAATCGTCTTCTTTAGCCTTTTATAACGATTCGACATGCCGCGCACGATATTCGTCACTACAGCCCTGCCCTACGCCAATGGATCATTTCATATCGGCCACATCATGGAATACATCCAGGCCGATATCTGGGTGAGGTCGATGCGAATGTCGCAGCACACGGTGCATTTTGTGGGCGCCGACGACGCGCATGGCGCACCCATCATGCTCAAGGCCGAAAGCGAAGGCATCAGCCCGCAAGCGCTGGTCGCCCGCTATGCCGCCGAGCGCCCGCAATACCTGAACGGCTTCCATATCGAGTTCGATCACTGGCATTCGACCGACTCGGCCGAGAACGTAGAATTGTCGCAAGACATCTACAGGCGCCTGAAAGCCGCCGGGTTCATCGACTCGCGCGTCATCGAGCAATTCTACGATCCCGTAAAGGGCATGTTCCTGCCCGACCGCTACATCAAGGGCGAATGCCCGCGCTGCCACGCCAAAGACCAGTACGGCGATTCCTGCGAGGTATGCGGCGCGGTGTACGCGGCCACCGAACTGATCGATCCGTATTCCACCCTGACCAACGCCACACCGGTGTTGAAGTCGTCGGAACACTTTTTCTTCAAGCTGTCGGATTCGCGCTGCGTTGAATTCCTGCAGTCCTGGACCACCGGAAGCAATGCCAGCGGCAACAAGCGCCTGCAATCCGAAGTACTGGCCAAGACTCGCGAATGGCTGGGTACCGGCACGGCAGACAGCGAAGCCAACCTGGCCGACTGGGACATCTCCCGGGACGAGCCCTATTTCGGCATACCCATACCGGATGCTCCGGGCAAGTTCTTCTACGTGTGGCTGGACGCGCCTGTCGGCTACCTGGCCTCGCTGAAAGCCTACTGCAAGCAGCAAGGCATAGACTTCGACGCGCTGCTGGATCCGGAAAGCGATACCGAGCAGGTGCATTTCATCGGCAAGGACATCGTCTACTTCCACGCCCTGTTCTGGCCGGCCATGCTCAAGTTCTCCGGACGCAAGACCCCCGACGGCCTGCACGTGCACGGCTTTATTACCGTGAGCGGCGAAAAAATGTCCAAGAGCCGCGGTACCGGGATTTCGCCGCTGCGTTACCTGGAGCTGGGCATGAATGCCGAATGGATGCGTTACTACATCGCCGCCAAGCTCAATGCGCATGTCGAAGACCTGGATTTCAATCCCGACGATTTCATTGCCCGCGTCAACAGCGACCTGATCGGCAAGTATGTGAATATTGCCAGCCGCGCGGCAAACTTCATCAGCAAGCATTTCGACGGAAAGCTGGGCTATGTGGGCGATGCCGCGGCACTGCAGGACGAACTCAGGCAAGTCGCCGAACAAGTGCGGGGCGATTTCGAATTGCGCGAGTATGGCCGGGCCATACGGCAAATCATGGCCCATGCCGATCACATCAACCAGGCGTTCGATGCCGCGCAACCATGGGTGATGGCAAAAGGCATAGGCAATGCCGACGCCGACCAGAAGGCGGCGCTGCAAGACGTATGCTCGCGCGCCCTGGCCGGCTTCAAGGCGCTGTCGGTCATGCTGGCGCCTGTGCTGCCGGTGCTGACCGACAAGGTCGCACGCGAACTTTTCGGCGCGCAGCGCAGTTATTTGTGGACCGATGCCGGCGAGCTGCCCGAACAGATTTCCCCATTCAAGCACTTGATGCAGCGGGTCGAACCCAAGATGCTGGATGACTTGTTCGAGCCGCCTGCCGCTCCGGTTGTCGTCCCGGGCGGCGAAGCGATTGCCGAGGTCATCGACATCAAGGATTTCGCCAAAGTCGATCTGCGCATCGCGCATATCGTCCACTGCGAAGCCGTGGACGGTTCCGACAAACTGCTGCGCCTCACTCTGGATGCCGGCGAAGGCCGCCATCGCCAAGTGTTTTCGGGGATCAAAGCGGCATACGAACCGGCAGACCTGATCGGCAAGCTGACCGTGCTGGTCGCCAACCTTGCGCCGCGCAAAATGCGCTTTGGCGTGTCCGAAGGCATGGTGCTGGCCGCCAGCCATAACGACAGCAAGGTGGATACCGGCATTTATATCCTGCAGCCCTGGCCCGGCGCCCAGCCCGGAATGCGGATCAACTAAGGCGGCGTCATGAGCTTGCACGTGGATAGCAACCGCCAGGCGGCTGGCCATCGCAGCACGATGGTCAGCGTCGCGGTCAATGTCGTTCTGACCATCGTCCAGCTGTTTATCGGCGTGTTCGCCCACTCGTCGGCCCTCGTGGCCGACGCCATACACTCGCTGTCGGACCTGGTGTCCGATGGCGTGGTCCTGATCGCCAACAAGCATAGCCAGAAGGCGCCCGACGCCGATCACCCCTATGGGCACCGCCGTTTCGAAACCGCGGCATCGCTGATCATCGGCGCCCTGCTGCTGTCGGTGGGCCTGGGCATGCTGTGGGCCAGCTTCCAGAAACTGCAAAACCCGGGCATCATTCCGGAGGTGCACAGCAGCGCGCTGGCGATTGCCCTGATCGCGCTGGTTTCCAAGGAGGTCCTGTTTCGCTACATGCTGCACGTGGCCAAGCGGGTGCGCTCTTCCATGCTGGCGGCCAATGCCTGGCACGCCCGCTCCGACGCGGCATCGTCCCTGGTCGTGGCCATAGGCATACTGGCCAATATCAGCGGCTTTCCCCTAGCCGATCCGCTGGCGGCGCTGATCGTGGGGCTGATGATTGTGCGCATGGGATGGAAATTCTTCTTCGTGTCCTTCAACGACCTGATGGACCAGGCCGTTGACGAAGATACCGAAAAACGCATACGCGACCATCTGCTGTCCACGCCGGGCGTGCACGGCATACATGCATTGAAGACCCGCAAGCTGGGCGACATGATCTGGGTAGAGGTCGACCTGGAGATGGACGGCGCGCTGACGATAGCCCAGGGGCACGCCATCGCCACCGAAGCGCGCAAGCGCGTCATGCAATACGAACCCGTACTGGACGTGACCACGCACTTCGATCCCGTCGCTGTCGATGCCGCGCAGCCAAGCCGCGCATGGACGGCGTAAGTCACGCAAGACTTGCGCGTGGCGCCTTCCGCGTGGCGCCTTCCGCGCGGCGCCTTTCCTATTTCAGCGGTAAATAGATCTGCGTCTGCAGTTGCGCGGGCGGTGTCGTCCTGGGATCATTCATATACTGCTCGAACATCGGAAAGTCGCCGGGTTCCATGCCGCAGTCAGGCAGCCATTCCGAAAACATCCAGTTGTATGCCTTGCCCATTTCGTTGTACGGACCCGTATAGGTCAATACCGCGCAACGCCCAGCCGGAATCTCGAAGCGCTCCAGGTCATCGCCCAGAGCGGCATCGCTTGCTACCGGCACGCCGGCCAGCGAACGCAGCTTGTTCTCCGGCACCTGTTCGGGATCATCAAAATAGATGCCAAAACCCCTGTCCTCGTCCGAGGCGAGACCGCGGCTTCCGGCCAGCATGAACACACGGCCGAATACCGGGCCGATATCCTGGTAACTGCCTTCATGAGGCAAGGTCGCCAGGACAACACCGGGAAAGTTTGTAATGGAAATGGGAAACATGG
>JAKFDW010000265.1:0-7723 GCA_036675955.1 Orrella sp.
CCGCCTTTGGCGCAAGACGCTACAGGATATCGGCCATGAGCCTTTCGAACTGTCCTCTGGCGCCGGCCATGACGCGATGCTGATGGCGCGCGTTGTCCCGGTCAGCATGTTGTTCCTGCGCTGTGGCAACGGCGGCATCAGCCATAATCCACTGGAAACGGTCAGTGCAGCCGATGTAGCGGCCACGTGCAGGGCGACACGGCGCTTTCTGGATGTGCTCGCTGCCGATGGGCTGGCGCCTGTCGCGTGATCAGCCGCCCTGCAACAGTTCGGCCAGCGTCAGCGCCACGACCTTCGTAGCGCCATTCAGGTCATTCAGCCGCAGGTTCTCGTCCGTGTTGTGGCCGCGCGCCTCCATCAGGGTACGCGGACCGGCACCGTACAACACCGTCGGTATGCCGCGCTGGGCGTAGTGCCTGGCATCGGTATAAAGAGGAACCCCGTGGGCCGGAATGTCGACTCCGAAAAGTTCCCTGGCGTGCCGCTGAAGAGGATCTATCAGCCGCTGCGCACCGGGCAGACGCTCCAGGGGAACGGCAAGCATGATGCGCCGGAACGCCACGGTGATGTCCGGATACGCATCGGCGGCCGCCTGAATTGCCTTTCGCAATTCGCCCTCTACATCTGTGTCCGTCTCCTCAGGAATCATGCGCCGATCGATGCGCAGGCTGACCAGGTCCGGCACGACGTTTGTATTGATGCCTCCGTGGATGAGTCCGATGGTGAGGGTGGGCGTATCGATGCCGGGCGTTGCCGAATGGCGTTGCGCCAGCGTGTCGCGGTAGGCATACAAGGATTGCAGCACTGATGCCGCGGCCTCCAGCGCATCTGCTCCGGTATGCGGCATGGCCGCATGGGCCTGCCTGCCATGCACGACCACTTCAAGGTGCAGGCATCCATTGTGCGCGGTAGTCACGCCATACGAGAAGCCCGCCGAAATGGCCAGGTCGGGTGCCGTGATTCCTTCATCGAGCAGCCATTTTGGACCGAGATCTCCGCCGGCTTCTTCATCGTAGGTGAAATGCAGCTCCAGCACGCCATTCAGCTCGCCACCCTGTCGCGCAACCTCGCGCAATGCCAGCAGTGCCCAGGTATAGGTGGCAAAGTCCGATTTTGATACAGCCACGCCACGTCCATACATGACGGGCCCATGTTGGGCGCTATCGACGATTTCGCCACCGTAAGGCTGATGCTGCCACCCCTGGCCGGGCGGCACGACATCGCCGTGTGCGTTCAAGGCTATGGTCGGGCCGCCCGCCCCGAATACCTCGCGCACCACCAGATTGGTGATAGACACCATGCCATGTTCTTGCACCAGGGTTTGGGGAACGGGATAGGCTTTTACCTCAATGCCGAGTTGCTTCAGCAGCAGCGCCGTCTGTTCGGCATGGGGCGCGCAGTCGCCGGAGGGATTGTCGGAAGGAACACGCACCAGTGCTTGAAGGAATGATTCCTGTGCGGCACGCTGGCCGTCGACAAAACGGGTTACAGCTGATGCGATTTCGGTTGCAGGCATGGCGGCGATTCCAGGGGAAAGCGAAACGAAGAAGCGTGACGCACCCCGGCACTGTAGTGCAGGTGAAATTTGTACGCAATGTTGATTGCGGCATGCCTGATCTTCGTGCGCCGATTGATGTATTCTGTGTGATTCATTCAGAAGGAGTACTACTCATGGCCCAAGCTACAGCTCGTCACATCCTCGTTTCAACCGAAGAAAAATGCCAGGAACTCAAGACTGCTATTGAAGAAGGCGCCGATTTTGCGCAGGTTGCCAAGGATAATTCCAGCTGCCCCTCCAGTCGCGACGGCGGCAATCTGGGTTCGTTCGGACCGGGACAGATGGTGAAGGAATTCGACACCGTCGTATTCAGCGCCCCCATCAATGTTGTGCAAGGTCCTGTGAAGACTCAATTCGGTTATCACCTTCTTGAAGTCACCAGCCGCCAAGACTGATTTCATGAAAACGATAGAAATCTCCAACCAGGTTTCGTGCGCCAATAATCTGCCTTTTGTGCTGTTCGGCGGCATCAATGTCCTCGAATCCGAAGACCTGGCGATGCGTACTTGCGAACGATACAAGCAAGTCACCGACAAGCTCGGCATTCCCTACGTCTTCAAGGCGTCGTTCGACAAGGCAAACCGTTCGTCTATCCATTCCTATCGCGGTCCGGGGCTGGAAGAAGGCCTGAAAATCCTCCAGAAGGTCGCGGCAGCCTTCGATGTGCCGGTTCTCACTGACGTGCACGAACCGTCGCAGGCCGATGCCGTCGCGCAGGTGGCCGATGTGCTGCAATTGCCGGCCTTTCTTGCGCGCCAGACCGACCTGGTCGTGGCGCTGGCCAAGACCAAACGTCCCATCAACATCAAGAAGCCCCAGTTTCTCAGCCCTGGCCAGCTCTTGAATGTTGTCGAAAAGTTTGGTCAGGCCGGCAATGATCGCGTATTGCTGTGCGAGCGGGGCACCTGCTTCGGTTATGACAACCTTGTGGTCGACATGCTGGGCTTTGATGTCATGAAGAAGACTTGCGGCGATCGCCCCATCGTCTTCGATGTGACGCATGCATTGCAGCAGCGCGACCCGCTGGGCGCCGCCTCGGGCGGGCGCAGAAGCCAGGTGGTGGATCTGGCGCGCGCCGGCATGGCAGTGGGCCTGGGCGGCCTGTTTCTGGAGTCGCACCCCGACCCCGATAACGCCAAATGCGATGGCCCCAGCGCCTTGCCCTTGGCTCAGTTGGAGCCGTTTCTGGTGCAATTGAAAGCGCTGGACGACCTGATCAAGTCGTTTACGCCGCTGGAGATTTCCTGAGCCGCCGGCTCAAGGCGGCAAGCGATGCACTCGTGTGTCACGGGGCGCTGCAGTGTACGGCCGGCTGTCCGACGATACCGGTTCTGTTGCGCCCCGAATGCTTGGCCTGATACAAAGCCAGATCGGCCTGCTCCAGCAAGGCCTCCAGGGTCGGCATGTGCTCGTCACAAAACGCCAGGCCTATGGAAGAGGTAAACCGCAGCGAGACGCCGGAACGCAAGGTCACCTCGCTTCCGCGTATCGCATCATGCAAACGTTGCGCTACGCCAAGCGCCGCCTCTCTACCTGTTTCGGGCAGAAGAATGGCGAATTCCTCGCCGCCGGTGCGCCCCGCAATATCGACGTCACGCACAATATTCATGACGATTGCCGCGAATTTCTGCAACACCAGATCGCCGGCCTGGTGTCCATGCGCATCGTTGATGTGCTTGAAATGGTCGAGGTCCAGTGTCAGCAACGATAGTGGTCTCTTGTAACGGCAGGCGCGGGCGAACTCGGCCTCGCCCATGTCCCTGAAGTGCCGTCGGTTGGCCAGGCCCGTCAAGGGATCCCGCCAGGCCTGTTCTTCCAGTATGCTCATTCGCGTCACGTGCTGCGTGACGTCTCGCCCTATGCTGATCAGGTTGGACACCTTGCCTTGTTCGTCAAGCAGCGCATGCGCCGTCCATTGCAAGTGGCGCAAGCCCTCCAGGGTATTTTCCCGAAGGCTGATGCTGGCGGCGTAAGGGGGATGAAACAGCGACTTGAAAAATGCCTCCGCCTTGGGCCTGTCTTCGGACACGACATGTTCCCAATAGTACTGCCCCTCCTTGGACTCCAGTTCCGTGCCGTAAAGTCGTACGAACGCTGGATTGACGTAGGTATAGACGCCGCTGGCGTCCAGCTTGACCACCACGTCCTTGGTATTTTCGACAATGAGCCGGTGGTTTTCTTCGCTGGCTCGCAAGGCGCTATGGGCCTGGGCTTCCTTGCGGTCGAACGCGCGTTCCCGGCGCTGGTAGGCATATAGGCCTGATACGGTCACCAGCGAAATAATCAGAAAGAGCCCGCCTTGCAGCAAGGCGCTGTGATTCCAGGAAGAGAACACGGCCTCTATCTGGCGCCCCGTCGCGATAACCAGCGCCTTGTCCATCTGCAACTCGGTTGGATCAATGGTGTGCTGGGCTACCATCTGCCTGCCTTCGTGGCCATGAAATATCCCGGTAAGCACAGTCGTGGTTTTCCCGCTTTGCATGTGCCGCGTGAAGAAGGTGTCGGGTCGTGCCAGGTTGGTGCCGGCAAGCCCGTCATGCTCGGGCACGCTCAGGAATATGGCGCCATCGGCGTGGACAGTCGCGTCCCACATATCCGGCGCGTACAGCACCGATGCCATCAAGGTCTGGAAATAGTCGCTGTTGAGGGTAGCAAAAACGATGCCCTTGAACTCGCCTTGTGGGCTGAGCGCCGTGCGCGCAACATTGATGACGACCGAACCGAAGATGCTCTGGTAGGGAGCCGAGATGTACAGTGTTTCACGCTTGGCCTGCCACTTGGCTGTCTGGAAATAATTACGGTAGCTCAAGCTCGTGCCGAGTACGCCCACTTGATTGGAAGCGATGAGAATGCCATCGGCGTCAAGAATGCCGATGTCGCGGATGCCGGGCATGGCCCGGACGATGGCTCGGATATATTCAATGTGGGTTTGCCTATCGTAGGCGTCTCGCCAAACTGACAAGTCTCCCAGCAATGCTTCCGGCGCGCGATTGGCGGTGGCCAGCTGCTGCTCCATGTTCAGGGCGACGATGCGCGCCTGCGTCGACAGCCTGTCCCGCTCGCGCGCTTCGGTCCTGTCGTAGTCCAGGAACAGATTGAACGTAATGGCGCCACCCAGCAGGCCCAGCGCCAGAAACAGCGCGAACCACTGGATCAGAACCCTTCTTTTCGCTCTTCTGGAAAGCGAGTGGCGCTCGGACTGGGCGGTAGATTGCATTACTGATATGGTAATGAAAATCCAGACGCCATGCGCCGATTGAACCTGTCGTCAGCGCAACCGGACAGAATCTGTTTCGTTTAGCCTACACGGGCCATGTTGCTTGTGCCGTCAGGCTTGCGCGCCTGCCAGTACCGGGTATCGGTGGCAGTCGGTCGTGTGGTCCATGATGCATCCCACGGCCTGAAGATAGGAATAGCAGATCGTGGGGCCGACGAAATTGAACCCCGCCTTCTTCAATACCCGGCTCATGGTTTCAGCCTGGGGAGTAAGAACCGGGACGTCTGCAGGCAGCCGGTGGTGGTTGACCTTGGGGATGCCGTCGACAAAAGACCATATGAGCGCCACCGGGTCGTCCAGCTTGAGCCAGGCCTGGGCATTTTGCCGGGCCGATTTAAGCTTGAGCCGATTGCGTATGATGCCTGGATCCTGCATGAGCGTATCGATATAGTCGTCGCTCATGGCGGCCAGTTTTTCGGCATCGAAATTGAAGAGAACTTCGCGATAGTGGGCGCGCTTCTTAAGCACTGTGATCCACGACAGCCCCGCCTGGAAACCTTCAAGCAGCAGCATTTCGAACAGGTGACGGGGATCGTGCGACGGCACGCCCCATTCCGTATCGTGATAGTCGATGTAGGCCGGGTCGTCTGTGCACCAGCCACATCGCTTTAACACCGACTGCAACTCAGCCACCGCAGCCGCCGCAGCAGGCGCCATCTTCGCCATGAACAGGCTTGGCGATGCTGTAACCCGCGTCTTGCACGGCCACTTGCAGGCGCTGGGTTGATACCACGTCTTCGTCGTAAGTAACCGTAGCCTTGCTGTCGTCAAAAGATACGCTTGCATTGCTGACGCCGTTGACAGCCTTCAACGCCTGGGTCAGTACAACTGCACAGTTTTCGTTTTTAAGGCCGGCCAGTTTAAGCATTCCTATTTGCATCACTATTCCTTGCGGGATTCGGGGAAGGGAAGAGTCGGATGGCGTTTTTTCGGCATTCCGATAAAGATGCATATTAAATAGATCTTATCTTTTTCGCAAGCTCCCACCATTGCTGAACGCAAGGCCGGCCGCCCTGCCGCTCGACGTATGCCTTTACTTTGGCTGGGACCGGGTCGCCGTTGGCGCAGAGCCGGTTCAGCATGACGGAAAAATCCACATCGGCGATCGACCATGACCCAAAAAGATGATTTCCCTGGTCGTCGATAAGCTGGTCGGCCACGCTCAGAAGCTTATCGGCCGCCTGCCGACCCTGCGCCGACAAGGGGGCCGGATTCTTTGCGCCGAAAATCACGGTGGTGGGGCGCTCTTCGCGCAGTGCGCCAAGGTCGCTGCGCACCCATGCCTGTATTTGACGGGCATGCGCTCTCTGTTCTGGGGCGGCGGGGTACACACTGGGGTAGTCCGGAGCCGAAAAGGTTTCTTCCAGGTATTCGACTATGGCCGATGATTCGGACAAGGAAAAGTCGCCGGCGACCAGCGCCGGTACGCGCGAGGTAAGCGACAGCCGCGTGTAGTCCTGAGTCAAGTGTTCGCCGGCTGCCAGGTCGACCGTGCGCAATTCAAAAGGCACGCCTTTCTCGAGCAGCGTTGCATAGACTGACAACGCGTAAGGGCTGGAATACTGGCTGTTGGCATACAAGATCACGGGCTGGTTCATGGCGCTCCCAAGGCAAAGTTTGCAGTTCAAAAAAATGCGGGCGGGGCAGCAAGAAAGTGTCAGGCAGGCCCGCCCTCATCATCACATGTAGTGTAGATAGAAACCTTGTCCAGTGATAGCAGGATTTGATCAGGCCGAACGTTGCGCCTGCGTTCGCTCCGCTGCGTCTTCAATCTGCGCCTGTCGGTGCCGCACGACTTCGCCCAGGACAATGACCGCCGGACTGCCCAGCTGATGGGCTTCGATATCCCTGCCCAAGTGTTCCAGAGTGCTTGTAATCTGTCTTTGAGCGGCGCACGAGACATGTTGGACGACCGCAACCGGCAGTGTGGGTGCGAAACCGGCCGCCGTCAGTTCCGCGACGAGCTGATCGACGCGGGACATGCCCATGTAGCAGACTATGGTCAGGCCGCTTTGGGCCAGCGCTTGCCAGTCGGGACGCGCCCCATCGACGGTATGTGCAGTAACCAGCGTTACGCCGCGCGCTACCTCGCGATGCGTCAAGGGCAGCCCCAACGCGCTGCCCACCGCCAGGCCAGCCGTTATGCCGCTGACACTTTCCACATCGATACCGCGTTGGCGCAGCCATGCCATTTCTTCGCCGCCCCGGCCGAATATGAAGGGATCGCCTCCTTTCAACCGCGCAACGACATGGCCGCCGCGGGCGTAACACGCCATGAGCCGCAGAATGAAATCTTGCGGCGTCGAGGCGCAGCCGCCGCGCTTGCCGACTTTGACGATACGCGTGCCCGGCGGGGCCAGCTCAAGTATATCCGGGCCGACCAGGTCGTCGACCAGCCATACTGTACATTCCTTGAGCACTCGCGCCGCTTTCAGCGTGAGAAGCTCGACGTCGCCGGGTCCGGCGCCGACCAGCCATACTTTGCCGCCTGAGCGCGGCCCGCGTGCAACGATGGGCGAGTTCATGTCTGTACCTCCTGAGCATTGTGGCGCTGGATCATGCGTTTTATCTGGGGCAGGCACGAACCGCAGGAAGTGCCGCATTTGAGGGTGGCCTGCAATCCTTCGAGCAGGTGCCCGGCGGCGATGCCGGCATCGATGGCCGCATCGCTTACGTTCTCGCAGGTGCATACGATTTGCGCACGGGCCGCAGCGGGCGCTCGTCCCATCAGCAACTGCCCCGTGCTGGCGGGTGCGACTCGAGTATCGGCCCATTGCAGCAGGGCATCGTGGCCTCGTGTGTCGCCGGCCAGCAAATAGCTTTTGACCTGGGCGCCGCAATAGTCGATGCGTCTTATGACGCCGCGTGCGGGATCGTCGAAGATCAGG
>JAKFDW010000266.1:0-3944 GCA_036675955.1 Orrella sp.
AGTTTCTCCAAGGACGCCGCGCCTGAGCTGATTGAAAAAATCATCGAAGAGAACGACATCGTACTGACGGCAATCGGCGACTGTGGATCGTGCACGTCCGGGTGCCTGCGTGATGCCATTGCGTTGGAAAAGCAAGGGATCCCGACGGCGGTCATCGTGACGACCGAGTTCGTCAAGGAAACGGTACTGACACGGCAAGCGCTGGGCATGCTGGACCTGGAGCCGATCATTATTTCCCACCCCGTCAGCTCGATCACCATGGAGGAAGTTGGGCAGCGCGTGGCGCAGATCCTGGCCCAGGCCCAGGCGGTCTGGAAAGGAACGCAAAACGGTGCTGCAGAGAAGTACCTCGAGAACCGCAGCACGCCGGATTGATCCAATTATTCGGTGTTCGCGGCCAGTTCGCAGCAGGCCTGGCTTCGCAAATACCCTTCGCAGTTGGCAGCATTTTTTCCTTCACAAAAAGGGTAAGCGTATGAGCTCGCTGTCGGGGTTACGAGTGCTGGATCTCTCGCGGGTGCTGGCCGGTCCCTGGTGCGCACAGACACTTGCGGACCTTGGCGCGGATGTCATCAAAGTCGAACGACTCGGCACGGGGGACGACACCCGCGCATGGGGGCCGCCCTGGCGCGAAGCGCCCCCGGGCGCCGAACGGGATTCGGCCTATTTTCTCAGCGCAAACCGTAACAAGAAGTCGGTCGCGATCGATTTTTCGGCACCGGAAGGTGCGGCGCTGCTGCGAGACATGGCTGCCCAAAGCGATGTACTGATCGAGAACTTCAAGGTCGGCACTCTAAATCGATATGGGTTGTCCTATGAGGAGCTGGCAATTCTGAATCCGCGCCTTGTTTACTGCTCCATTACGGGCTTCGGCCAGGAGGGGCCGTATGCCCGGCGCGCGGGCTACGACTTTCTGATTCAGGGCATGGGCGGCCTAATGAGCATTACCGGGGTTCCCGATGGGCTTCCAGGCGCAGGCCCCCAAAAAGTCGGCGTTGCCATGACAGATCTTTTGACTGGCATGTACGCGGCGACCGGCATACTCGCCGCAGTGATGGAAAGCCGTGAGACTGGTTTGGGTCAGCATCTGGATATTTCGTTGCTGGATGTTCAGATTGCCAGCCTGGCAAACCAGGCGATGAACTACCTCGTGGCCGGGAAGTCGCCTGGCAGGCTGGGTAATGCCCATCCGAATATTGTGCCTTACCAGGATTTCCGCACACGCGACGGGTACATGATTCTTGCGGTGGGAAATGACGCGCAGTTCAAGCGCTTTTGTCACGCATGCGAGCACCCGGAGTGGGCGGACGATCCCAGGTTCTCGACGAATTCGGCCAGGATAGCGCACCGCGACGCGCTGATCGCGGATATCGCCGCGGCCATGGCGGGCCACGACACGGCCTACTGGATAGCGCTACTGGAGGACGTAGGCGTGCCTTGCGGGCCGATCAATACCATCGAAGAGGCTTTTGCCGACCCGCACGTGGCGCAACGTAATACGCAGATATCCATTGATTCTCCGCAAAAAGGAAATATCCCCACAGTTGCCAATCCTATTCGCTTATCCAGAACCCCTGTTGAATATCGTTTGGCTCCGCCGGGGCTTGGACAGGATACGCGGCAGGTGCTGAGCGAATTCTTGGGACTGAGGCCAGGGGAGATCGAAGCATTGATTCAACAGCGCGTCGTGGTATGTGCCTGATGGATAGAACTTGCTCAAAGCCGACACACCAAGCGTAGCACCCTACAACAATAGCCATATAGGACAGGAGAGAGACAAATGAAAAGAATTAAGCTTGCCGCAGCACTGCTGCTTGGGATAACGATCGCAGCGCAGACTGCATCTGCGTTGGCAGCACAGGCCTTTCCACAGAAACCCATCACGATGGTTGTCCCCTTCCCGGCCGGCGGGCCGACGGACATCGTGGCCAGGATCGTCGGTCAGAAGTTGTCCGAGGACCTGGGACAGACCGTCGTTATTGACAACAAGCCAGGCGCCAGTAGTGTGATCGGCGCGGGCCAGGTTGCTCGTGCGCCAGCGGACGGGCATACGCTGCTCCTCAACTATTCCGGCCACGTCATCAATCCATATTTGAAGAGCAATCTGCCGTTCGATCCGATGAAGGATTTCGTGCCCATCGTGGGGCTCGCATCGACGCCGCAGCTTCTCGTAATATCGCCCAAGATCAAAGCCACATCAATCGAGGACGTCATCAAACTGGCCAGGGCATCCAAGAATTCCCTGACCTTTGCGTCTTCCAGCATTGGCGCCCCCAGCCATCTCGCTGGCGAGCTATTCAGCCAGTTGACGGGCGTGCGGCTGATGCACGTGCCATATCGTGGCAGTGCGCCGGCGTTGACGGATCTGCTGGGTGGGCAAGTAGACATGATGTTCGATAGCGCGCCCTCCTCTATCGGTTTTGTGCGGGCAGGCAAGCTCAAGGCGCTGGGCGTCACGTCCGCACATCGATCAGAAGTTGCTCCCGAATTGCCGACAATGGACGAGTCTGGCCTGAAAGGATTTGCCGTCACCACTTGGTATGGCGTCTGGGCGCCTGCGCATACACCTGCCGATGTGGTGGCCAAGCTTAACGACGCGCTCAACAAGGTGCTGTCTGACCCCGGAGTAAGGAAAAAGCTGCTCCAGGCGGGCGCCGATCCACTGGGTGGTTCACAGGAAAAATTCGCTGCGTTCTGCCAGTCTGAATTCGAGCGCTATGGTGTGATCGTAAAAGCCGCGAATATCAAGCCTCAGGCGTAAAACGGAGCCGGTAAAACATGACCAAGCATGCCAAACTCCTTATCCTGGGATCGGGCCCAGCAGGTTTTAGCGCGGCCATCTATGCGGCGCGCGCCAACCTGCACCCCGTCCTCATCACGGGCCTTGCTCAGGGTGGCCAACTCATGACGACCACAGATGTTGAAAACTGGCCAGGCCATGGGCAAGGTATACAAGGACCGGAGTTGATGCAGCAACTTCGGGCGCATGCGGAGCGTTTCGATACCGAGATCGTCTTAGATCATATTGTTGACGTCGACGTTTTCCAGCGTCCGTTTCGCCTTCGCGGCGATAGTGGGCATTTCTACACCTGCGACGCGCTTATCATTGCAACCGGCGCGGATGCCCAATATCTGGGCCTACCGTCCGAACAAGCTTTCATGGGAAGAGGCGTATCGGGTTGCGCGGTATGCGACGGCTTCTTCTACCGGAATCAAGATGTCATTGTCGTGGGCGGCGGAAACACTGCTGTCGAAGAGGCGCTATACCTATCCGGGTTGTGCCGCAGCGTCACATTGGTACACCGGCGCGATACCTTCCGTGCCGAACCTATCTTGGTGGATCGATTGCTTGGGCAGAATACTTCGGGTGTGATAAGGCTCAGATTGTTCAGCGAACTGCAAGATATTCTGGGTGATGAGTCTGGGGTTACCGGCGCGCGATTACGCAACAATCAAACTGGCGAGACCGAAGACCTGCCCGTTACCGGCGTATTCATTGCAATCGGACATAAGCCTAATACGAGTCTGTTCGAAGGAAAGCTTGAGATGGATAACGGGTATATCCGGACTCAAGGAGGACGGCAAGGCTATGTCACCCACACTTCAGTAGCGGGCGTATTTGCTGCCGGCGACGTCCAGGATCATGTGTATCGACAGGCCATAACCAGTGCGGGAACAGGCTGCATGGCCGCCCTGGATGCCCAGCGTTGGCTGGAAAGCCAGTCTCATGAAAAAGTTCAGTATGAAGGTGAGGAAGAGGAAACGACGTCGCCCTTATGTATTCCGTAGATCAAGACGACCCTCTCTTCGTTTTCCCCAGACTCGGCATGATTAGCAAGATGACATCATAGGCGGATGACTGACAGCGACCATGCAGAGGACTGTTGTGCCATCAACTGGCACGCTGGACCCAAATCATGGCGCGGCAGGAGGGGCTCGAACCC
>JAKFDW010000267.1:0-19847 GCA_036675955.1 Orrella sp.
TCGTGCCGACCGAATCAACCTAAAGTGCAGCGTAGTGTCTTGAAAGACGCAGCGAAAGGCTCGGGGGTCAGGGAGCGATGGCGTTCGACATGGGTGCTGAGAAGTCAGTCAACTGCTATGACACGGCGTGAGGCCATGTGAAAATGTCGACGCATTGATTAATGCAGTGCCGGAAGTATAACCGTATTTCCATATTCGGGGAAACCCCTATCGTTGTCGCACCGCAACAAAAAGAGGGCGCGGTCATGAAAATGACGGTTCGGCATTGGTGTTTTCGTGTCGGTCCGTCCAGTTTATGGGCTTCTGACCCTGCGATTCAAGCCATGCATTGGCCTGGGCAAAATGACCGCAGCCCATGAAAGGCACCGGCGGACGCAAGGCGGACAGCGGCGAGGGATGATTGGCCTTCAATATATGCAAGGGGCCGCCACGGCATTCTGCCAGTAAAGCCTGCTTGCTTTGTGCATGGGCGCCCCAAAGCATGAATACTTTTGGTTGTGGTGCCTGGGCGACCCGCCGGATTATCGCATCGGTGATCTTTTCCCAGCCTCTTTTGGCGTGCGAGGCCGGGCTGGCGTTCTCTACGGTAAGCGCAGTGTTGAGCAGCAGCACGCCCTGTCGCGCCCAATCGCTCAACTCATTGTGCCGGCGAGGCGGCGCGTCGGGGTACTCGAGGGCCAGTTCCTTGAACATATTCCGCAGGCTGGGAGGCGTAGGGCACTGGTCGGGCACCGAAAATGCCAGTCCCTGCGCCTGATCCGGGCCGTGGTAGGGATCCTGTCCCAAGATCACCACGCGTACGGAATCGGGTTGCAGGTACTCCATGGCGCGAAAGACGAAACGCGGATAGATCACCGCCCCCGCGGCCAGCCGTTCCGCGAGGAAGCTGGACAGAGCGGTCAACACCCGATGTGTATCGCCAGCTTCGAGGACCTCGCGCCAGGCCGGCGATAGACGCTCCAGTTGATGGATGGGTGCTTGCTGAAGACTGTTGTCCGCCGTCGAAAAAAGGGTTTTCTGCGTCATGGATTTTCCAGCTTGGCGAGATCAGCTTATGAGCGGTCCGAAAGGGCCGTGGCCAGTGCTGCGCGATACTCGGGTATCAATGCCTCGATCTGCGACATGCGGGCATGCCACTGCTGTTGCTCCAGCGGCGAACGCAAGGGCGCAGGCGCCCAGATGGCTTCAGGAAAGTGGCTGTCACAGGCCCAGCGCGGGATTATGTGCCAATGCACATGCGGCGCCATATTGCCCAGTTGCGCCAGGTTGACTTTGTCCGGCTGCAAGATGTCGCGTTGCGTCTGTTCGATGCGCCATACGATTTCCATGAGCGAGACGCGGGCGGCGGCCGGCAGGTCCGTCATCTCTTTGACATGATCCTGCCAGATGACGCGGGTGAGGCCGGGATGCAAGCCGCCGTCTACGCCGATGACACGCAGCGTATCGTTGCGCCATAGCACCGTCTCGTTGCCGGGGCGGCACAAAGGGCAGGTAGCCGGACTGCTCATAGCGCATGCTCCACGGCCTTGACGATGTGTTCAAGCACGGCGATGCGGGCATGTTTCTTGTCATTGGCGGCCAACACATGCCATGGGCACGCGGGCGTATCGGTGTAGGCGAACATATCGTTGGCCGCCAGAGTGTAGGCATCCCACTTCTTACGGTTGCGCCAGTCGTCGGGGGTGATCTTGAAGGACTTGAAGGTCGACGTTTCACGGGCGCGAAATCGCTCGAGCTGCTCGTCTTTCGTGATGGCCAGCCAGAATTTCAGGACCAGGGCTCCGCTGTCGCGCAGCTGCGCTTCGAAGTGATTGATCTCGGCATAGGCGCGCTGCCATTGATCGGGTTTTGCGTATTTTTCCACGCGTTCGACCAGAACGCGGCCGTACCAGGACCTATCGAAGATAGTGACCTCTCCGGGCTTGGGTAGGCAACGCCAGAAGCGCCATAAATAAGGGTGGGCAAGTTCTTCCGGGGTCGGAGCGGAAATCGGAATGGCGTGGAATTGCCGGGCATCGAGCGTATGCGTTACGCGCCTGATCGTGCCGCCCTTTCCCGCCGCATCCTGGCCTTCGAAAACGAGTATTACCGGAAGCTTTCCAAATTTTTTGCTGCGAGCCAGGTTGGCCAGGCGGGCTTGCCATTTGGCGAGTCGTTCTTCGTACTCGCGATCGTCCAGGACCGCGTTGTAGTCCAGATTTTCCAGCCGTACCGGGGGGCGGCTGGAAGGAGCCGTAGCTGTTCCTGCAAACGTGTCGCTCTGGACGCGCAGGTTGCGGCGCAGGGCTGAAAGCACGGCCTGGCCCGTGGTGACGGCCCGCAGCGACTCATCGGCGCTGGGAATGATTCTCCAGGGCGCATGGTCGGCCTCGGTCAAGGAGATGCCGAGCGCGGCGGCGTCGCGCAGGCGCGCGAATTTTTTCCTGACCTTGATATCTTCGGGCCCGGCTTGCCAGGCCGTTTCCGGATTGGCAAGCAGTTCGTCCGTTCGCCGCATTTGTGCGTCGCGGGACAGGTGGTACCAAAGCTTGACGATCTGCACACCTTCGCGCACCAGCATGGCCTCAAAGTGGCGTATGGCCTCGGCATGCGCTCGAATCACCGTGTGGTCGGGTTTTTTTCTGGCGGCTTCGTCGAACAGCGGCTGGTACCAGGAACCGAAGACTATGCCGATTTTTCCCTGGGCCGGCAACCTTTGCCAGTAACGCCAGAAGTAGGGGTACTCCTTTTCTTGCGGCGACGGTGCATCGAAAGCCATGGTGCGGATATGGCGCGCATCCATCCATTCATTGAGCAGGCTTACCGCGGCGCCTTTACCGGCGCCGGGTATGCCGGCCACTACGATGAGCAGGGATCTGTCCGCTTTCTGTACACGCTCGTACTGTGTCTTCAACAGCGCGGTGCGCAGCTTGGCTTCCAGAGGCTTCGCCTGTTCCCTGGCGAGCCGGGGATCGGATTCAGCAGCGTCGAATAAAGTCATTGTCGAGCGTCGTTGAAGAAGAGTTCCTGCAATGCCTGGCCCGGTTCGGGCGCCCGCATGAACGCTTCGCCAACGAGGAACGCATCTACTTTGTGATCGCGCATGAGCTTGACGTCGTCCGTGGTCAGAATGCCGCTTTCAGTGATGACGCGCTTGCCCTCGGGAATGACCGACAGCAAATCAAGAGTGGTTTGCAGGGATGTCTCGAAGCTGCGCAGATTGCGGTTGTTGATGCCGACGAGCGACGTGTTGAGTTCGAGCGCAATATCGAGTTCGGCGCGATCGTGCACCTCGACCAGTACATCCATGCCCAGCTCGGCGGCAACGGCTTCGAATTCCCGCAACTGCTGCGCCGACAGGGCGGCGGCGATCAAGAGAATGCAATCGGAACCTATGGCACGCGCATGGACGATCTGGTAAGGATCGATCATGAAGTCTTTGCGCAGTACAGGAAGTGTGCACGCCGCGCGCGCCTGGCGCAGGTAGTCGTAGGATCCCTGGAAAAACTGCACGTCGGTCAGGACGGACAGGCAGGCCGCCCCATGCGCCGCATATGAGGTGGCGATTTCAACAGGGTTGAAGTTCTCGCGGATGACTCCCCGGGAAGGCGATGCCCTTTTCACCTCGGCGATTACGCCGGGTTTTCCCTGGGCTATTTTTTCTTCTATGGCGCGTGCAAAACCTCGCAAGTCCTTGCGGCTTTTGGCTTCGCGCAGCATGTCGGCTTCGCTGCGCATTTGTCGCGCGGTGGCGATTTCGACTTTTTTTATCTCTAATATTTTTGCCAGAATGTCATTCATGCGGAAAGCGTCCGGGTAAAGGTGCAGAATTCATCGAGCTTGGCCCGTGCAGCGCCGTTGGCCAAGGATTCAAAAGCCAGCTTCAGTCCTTCGTCGATAGAGTTTGCCTTGTTGCCCGCATAGATGGCCAAGCCCGCGTTGAAACCTACGATATCACGCGCCGGGCCGTCGATGTTGTCGAGGGCTTCAAGCACCATCTTGGCCGATTCTTCGCGATTATTGACCTTGATTGAGCGATTAGACACCATTGCCATGCCAAAGTCTTCAGGATGAATTTCGTATTCCCTGACTTGTCCGTCCTTGAGTTCCCCAACCAGTGTAGCGGCGCCCAGCGACGCCTCGTCCATGCCGTCTTTGCCATGGACGATCAGTACGTGCCTGGAGCCCAGCCTTTGCAATACCCGGACCTGTATGCCGACCAGATCCGGGTGGAACACGCCCATCAGCTGATTGGCGGCATTGGCGGGATTCGTAAGCGGGCCCAGAATATTGAAAATCGTCTTGACGGCCAGGTCTTTGCGCACCGCCGCGACATTCTTCATGGCGGCGTGATGCGAAGGCGCAAACATGAAACCTATGCCGGTGCGGCTGATGCTCTCGGCCACTTGTTCGGGCGACAGCATGATATTGACGCCCAGCGCTTCGAGCAAGTCGGCGCTCCCCGACGATGACGATGCGCTGCGATTGCCGTGTTTTGCAATTCTTACGCCGGCCGATGCCGCCACAAACATGGCGGCCGTTGAGATATTGAACGTGTTTGAACCATCGCCTCCGGTGCCGCACATATCAAGCAAGTTGTCGGTGTCGGGTGTGTCCACCGCGAGCGCAAACTCGCGCATTACCTGTGCCGCGGCAGTGATCTCGCCTACCGTTTCTTTTTTTACCCGCAAACCCATGATCAGCGCGCTGGCCATTTGCGGCGATACTTCGCCGCGCATCAACATGCGCATCAGGTGCAGCATCTCGTCGTGAAAGATTTCGCGGTGTTCAATGCATCGTGATAGTGCTTCGGTGGGGGTGATGGTCATTGTTGTTCCTCTTTTTTATACATTCAGGAAGTTTTTCAGCAAGGCGTGGCCGTGTTCGCTCAATACGGATTCCGGATGGAACTGTACGCCGTACACGGGCAGGGTCTTGTGGCGCAACCCCATGATTTCACCATCCGCTGTTTCAGCGGTAATGTCCAGGCAGTCGGGCAGGGTATTGCGGTCGACGGCCAGCGAGTGATAGCGCGTGACCACAAAGGGCGATGGCAGGCCGCTGAAGACATCCGAGCCGGTATGAGTGATGTCCGACACCTTGCCGTGCATTATCTGCCGTGCCCGGATAATGTCTCCGCCATAGGCGGCGCCGATAGCCTGGTGACCCAGGCATACGCCCAGGATGGGCACTTTACCAGCAAAATGGCGTATCAATTCAACTGAAATGCCCGCCTCGGCAGGTGAGCATGGACCGGGCGACACGCATATGCGGTCTGGTTTCATGGCCGCGATATCGGCCACGCTGACCTGGTCATTGCGGCGCACTTGCACGTCTTCGCCCAATTCGCCAAAGTACTGGACCAGGTTGTAGGTGAACGAATCGTAATTATCTAGCATCAGTAACATGTATTTCTCCTAAGTCGATGGCGGGCGTCAGATGGGCTCGTCAAGGCCGAACTGCACCTGTTCGGCAGCGCGCAGGACGGCGCGCGCCTTGGCCTCGGTTTCCTGCCATTCCATTTCAGGATCGGAATCGGCCACGATGCCTGCGGCGGCCTGAACGTACAGCATGCCGTCCTTGATGATGCCGGTGCGGATGGCAATAGCGACATCCATTTCGCCGCCATAGCTCAGGTATCCCGCGGCGCCGCCATAGATTCCGCGGCGCACGGGCTCGAGTTCATCGATGATCTCCATGGCGCGCACCTTTGGCGCGCCAGTGAGCGTGCCTGCCGGAAATGCGGCGCGCAGTACGTCCATATTGCTCATGCCGTCGTGCAAATCGCCGCAGACATTGGACACCAGATGCATCACGTGGGAGTAACGTTCGATGGTCATGGTGTCGGTCACCTTTACCGACCCGGTCTTGGCGACCCGGCCTACGTCGTTGCGGGCCAGATCAATAAGCATCACATGCTCGGCCCGTTCTTTTGGATCAGCCATCAGTTCTTCGGCCAATTGCGCGTCTTCTTCCGGGGTGGCTCCGCGTTTGCGGGTGCCGGCGAGCGGGCGTATCGTGACCACGGTCTTTTCTTTCTGCGCTTCCGTCACAATCTCCTGGCGCACCAGTATCTCCGGCGAAGAGCCGACCACCTGGAAGTCGTCGAAGTTCCAGAAATACATGTACGGAGATGGGTTCAGCGAACGCAGGGAGCGATACAGGGACAAGGGCGAATCGCGGAACGGCTTGGCGATGACCTGCCCGATCTGCACCTGCATCAGGTCGCCGGCGGCGATGTATTCCTTGGCTTTGAGCACTGCGGCAATATAGTCCTCTTTCGCAAAATCACGCCGGCTGGCCGTTTGCATGCTGGCGTAGGCGTAGGGAATTACGACAGGCGTCCGCAGCTTTTCACGCAGCTCTTTAAGGCGGCGCTTGGCCAGCGCGTAGCTTTCGGCTTGCGCGGGATCGGCATACACGATCAGGTAGGTGCGTCCGGCCAGGTTGTCGACAATCACCAACTCGTCGATGTGCAGCAGCATGATGTCGGGCGTGCCTTCGTCCTGCCCGGCGGGAAAGGGCTTTACGGCAGGCCCCAGCCGGGGTTCGATGTTGCGTACGGTGTCATAGCCGAAATAGCCGGCGAGTCCGCCCGCAAAGCGCGGCATGCCCGGCCGTATGGCCACCTTGAAGCGTTGCTGGTAGGACTCGATGAAGCTCAGGGGATCGCCTTCGTGCGTCTCGACTACTTTGCCCAGATGCACGATCTCGGTGGTGGCTCCACTGGAGCGGATAATGGTCTTGGCGGGCAGGCCGATGAACGAATAGCGGCCAAAGCGCTCGCCGCCGACCACCGATTCAAGCAGGCAGCTGTTGCGCCCGCCTTCCGGACCGTTATGTGCCAGCTTCAGGTAGATGGCCAGCGGCGTGTCAAGGTCGGCGTAGGTTTCCGCAATCAGGGGGATGCGGTTGTAGCCTTGCGCTGCGAGTGCATTGAATTCAATTTCCGTCATAGTGGTCTCTGTGAAGTGTTTACATAGAGGCCGGGACAGAAATCAAGAAAGCCCGGCCATTATTCGGTTCCGGGCTTTGCTTTTAGTAATGCTGACGGCACGTGAAAGACAGGGTCTTTGGTGCCGGGAGTGGATTACCGCTACCCAGAACACAAACGCCACCAGCGCCAGTTGGCGCAGGGCGTAATGCAGTAATAGGCGGTAGCGATCATGGATTGTTGTTGGTGTGTTGGCGAAAGGCCCACTGGGCAGCGTCGCTGATGGACATAACTATATCATCTACTTCCAGAGTACGCACGTCCATTCCTTCGTTGTAGCCGTAAGGCACTGCCAGCACGGTCATGCCGGCAGCGCGCGCGGCCAGCGCATCATTGATCGAATCGCCGATGGCCAGCACGTCTTGCGGCCTGGCCTTCAGCAGCTCGCAGGCATGCAGCAGGGGCATGGGGTCGGGTTTCTTCCTGGCGCAGGTGTCGCCGCACACCACATGCTCGAAGAAGTGCGCCAGGCCGGCACGCTCGAGCAAGGGCAGCGTGAATTCCGCTGGCTTGTTGGTGACCACGGCCATTTTGACGCCTGCCGCCTTGAACGCTTCCAGGCCCTGCATGACGCCGGGATACACGACGGCCTGTTCGCCATTCACCGCATGATAGTGACGGCCGAAAATCTCCAGACCGCGCTCGATATCGTCCGCGGCCGGTACCGAGCCGCCGGGGTTGTTCGAAAGTGTGCGCAACACCAGGTTCTCGGTGCCCTTGCCCACATAGCTGGCAATGGTCTCCCGGGCGAGCGGGGCGAGGCCCACTTCCAGTCGCATGGCATTCGATGCATGCGCCAAGTCTGGTATGGTGTCGAGCAGGGTGCCATCGAGGTCCAGGAGTACGGCTGAAAACGACATAAAGCTTCTCTTTGATTGGATGCAAGCCTGATTGTATGGCGTTTACCCGACTTCCTCCTGTAACACTGGCCTGTTAATGTGCCTCTTGATCCGGATCTGGATTGGAAGGGGCCGCTTTCAGGTCTATGTACAGGTTTATTGAATGCAGATGATGGCAACACTTACTGAGTGTGTGGTGAGCGGGCCCAGCGGGACACAACTCGAGAGCGAGCAAATGCTGGCAAGTTTTCAGAAAGTTTTGGCCGACAAAGCCCTGACTCCGTTGTACCAGCCGATCGTGGATCTGCAGTTCGGCCAGATCATCGGCTATGAAGGCCTGATTCGAGGTCCGTCCGATTCCCCCCTGCATGCGCCGACCAGGCTTTTCGGCCTCGCCCGGCAGCATGGCCGCAGCATCGAACTCGAGCGCGTGTGCCGGCGTATACACATCGACAAGTTCCAGGCTCTGGGGCTTGCGGGCAAGCTGTTCTTGAATATGAGCCCCGATGCGCTGCTGATGCCCGACAATGAGCTGCAGAATTGCCTGGCACACATGCAAGAGGCCGGCATGCGGCCTGCCAATATCGTCATTGAGCTGACCGAGTCGGAGGCCACGTCCAATTACTCATTGCTGCGCCAGGCCACCGAAGAATACCGGGGGGCGGGTCTGCAAATCGCCATCGATGACCTCGGCGAAGGCTTTTCCAGTTTGCGGCTTTGGTCGGAACTGCGTCCGGAATACGTGAAGATAGACAAATACTTCATACAGGACATCAATAACGACTCGGTCAAGCGTCAATTTGTCCGGTCCATCGCCGAGATGGCGCAGCAGTCGAAATCGGAGGTCATTGCCGAAGGCATAGAGACTGAAGCGGAGCTCGATGTCGTACAGCGCCTGGGTATCCGATATGGCCAGGGCTACTTGCTGGCCCGGCCTTCCTCGCAGCCTGTGACTATCCTGCCGCCTGCAACTTTGAATCTGTTGACGCCGGCGCCTGCCGGCAAGCGGCCGCTCATGAACGACGCCTATAAAAGCGTAGCCACGGCGCGCAAGATTCTTCGCACGGTACCGGCAGTCGGCGATTCAACGCTGACCAACGATGTCTACGATATATTCAAGAAACAGCCGGAGCTTCAGGTGCTGGCCGTCCTGAGCGATGGCTTGCCGATCGGCTTGATACACAGGCTGCGGATGCTGGATCGCCTGGCCCGCCCTTACCATAGGGAACTTTATGGCAACAAGCCTTGCGGCCAGTTTATTGAAAACCTGCCGCTGATCGTCGATCATCAAACCAGTCTTCAAGACTTGGGGTATTTGTTCACCGAAGCGAACCCCCACCATTTGGCCGACGGCTTCATTATTACCGAACAAGGGAAATTCCTGGGTGTGGGCACAGGCTTTGACTTGATACGCGAGATCACGCAAATGCAGATCCATGCGGCCCGATACGCGAATCCGCTGACGCAGCTTCCTGGCAATGTGCCCATCAATGAGCACATCGAGGAGCTGCTGTTGAATGGCGAACCTTTCGCCGTCTGCTACTGCGACCTGGACCATTTCAAGGCATTCAACGATTTATACAGCTACCGCAAGGGCGACGAAGTCATACAGATAACGGCGAACCTGCTGCGCGAATATATTGATCCTGCCGCCGATTTTGTCGGGCATATCGGCGGCGACGACTTCATTGTCGTGTTCAAAAGCAAGAATTGGCGGGCCCGCTGCCAGAATGTCCTGGACCGCTTCTATGCGGCGACCGCCTATTTGTACAAGCCGGATCATTTGGCGCAGGGCGGCTACTTTGCCGAGAATCGGCAAGGCATCGAGGTGTTTCATGGCCTGATCAGCATCTCGCTGGGCGTGGTCGGAGTCGATGCCGATATTCCTTATTCCAGTCATCAGATTGCGGAGCTGGCGGCTTCTGTCAAAAGCGAGGCCAAGAAAATTCCGGGCAATTCCTTGTTTGTGGACCGGCGGGCCGCGCCCTAGGCAGACAGCGATTCTCCCTTGGCGATCTCGGCGCGCAATGCGTCGATGACGGCTTTGTAGTCCGGCTTGCCGAATATGGCTGAACCCGCCACAAATGTGTCGGCTCCTGCCGCCCGTATCGCTGCGATATTGTCTACCTTTACGCCGCCATCGATTTCCAGCGCGATGCTTTGTCCTCCGGTATTTTTCCATGCATCGATCTTGCTGCGGGCCAGTGCAAGCTTGCGCAGTGTTTCCGGTATGAAACTCTGGCCGCCAAAACCGGGGTTGACCGACATCAGCAGGATCACGTCGAGCTTTTCCATGACATGGTCCATCCAGTCCAGAGGCGTGGCGGGGTTGAATACCAGGCCCGCTTTGCATCCGTGCTCGCGAATGAGCGACAGGGTTCGGTCGGGATGGCGCGATGCTTCCGGATGAAAAGTAATAATATTGGCGCCTGCCTTGGCGAATTGCGGGATAATGGCATCGACGGGTTCAACCATAAGGTGCACGTCGATGGGGGCGTCGGTGTGGGGCCGCAAGGCCTCGCAAACCATGGGGCCCATGGTCAGATTGGGCACATAGTGGTTGTCCATTACATCGAAATGGATCCAGTCCGCGCCGCTGGCAACGACATTCTTTACTTCTTCGCCCAGGCAGGCAAAATCAGCTGCCAGCAGGCTGGGGGCGATACGGGTAGGTTGAGCAAATGGCATGGGAGGGCACCGGTTGTCAAGTAAGAACCAAAACAGCAAATATGCCATTATTACAGGTTAGTGCCGACTTTCCTTTTAAATACCGCAGCAACCATTTAATCCGGAACCTGACATGAAACCTTACGACATTGCGGTAACCGTGACGCCCCAGTACCTGCCTGAACAGTCCGAGCCCAGCGAGCAACAATTTGTCTTCGCCTACACGGTGCGCATCACCAACAAGGGCGAGCATGCTGCGCAAGTAATCAGCCGGCACTGGGTCATTACCGATGGCCAGCAACATACACAGGAGGTCCGCGGACTGGGCGTCGTGGGTCAACAGCCCCTGCTGGGCCCGGGCGAAACGTTTGAATACACCAGCGGCTGTCCGCTGCCTACTCCGGTGGGCACCATGCGCGGCACATATCATTGCGTGGGTGAAAACGGTATTCCATTTGAAGTGCCCATTCAGGAATTTGTTCTTGCAATGCCGCGTACCCTGCATTAACCGTAGCCTGGTCATCTATGAAAAAAATCCTCCTTTCGTCAGGGCTGTTGGCCTTGCTGGCCGCATGCAGCACCGTTCCCACAAGCAGTCCACCCGACGTCGCAGCGCCTGCGCAAAATATAGCCGAACAGCCGCTGAGCGTGCCGCCGCTGTCCTCTATGCGCGATACCGCGCCCCGTGCCCTGGCGGGCAAATTCCAGCAGGTAGCCTGGACGGCGCTACCGGGCTGGCAGAACGACAGCCTGAACCAGGTCTGGAAAGGCTTCATCAACAACTGCAAAGGCCTGATGCGGCCTGTGTCGGGTTCGCTGGCCATGCAGGCGCGCGCCACGCCGCGCGCGTGGCAGCCCGTATGCCAGGCGGCAGCGCAATCCGGCTTGACTCCGGACACGGCTGCGGGGCCGGCTGTTCGCCAGTTCCTGCAGGCGCATTTGCAGCCATGGCGCGTGCTCGACGCCAGCGGCAAGCCCGCGCAGAATACCGTGACCGGCTATTACGAGCCTCTGGTGCATGCGTCGCGCAAGCGGCAGGGCGAATATCAGTGGCCGCTGTATGCGCCGCCTGAAGACTTGCTGACTATCGATCTGGGCGCCATCTACCCTGAGCTTGCGGGCAAGCGGGTGCGGGGCAAACTTGCGGGCAAGCGGGTCGTGCCCTACGACACGCGGGCTGAAATCGCCGCAACGGCTGCCCGCCAGCCGCCGGCCATCGTATGGGTCAACGATCCCGTCGAGGCTTTCTTCCTGCAGATACAGGGGTCCGGCCGGGCCGTGCTTGATAACGGCGAAACGATACGCCTGGCTTACGCCGACCACAATGGACGGCCGTATGCATCCATCGGGCAGTGGCTCGCCAAGAAGGGCGAGCTGCCGCTGGCGCAGACGTCCATGCAGAACATCAAGGCCTGGGCCAAGCGGAATCCTGCCCGCGTCCAGGAAATGTTGAACGCCAATCCGGCCATGGTGTTTTTCAATGAAGAGACCATCACCGACCCGGAACTGGGTCCCAAGGGTGCGTATGGCATACCATTGATCGGACAACGGTCTGTCGCAATCGATACATCGTTCGTGCCGCTCGGTGCGCCTTTATATCTGTCAACCGACTACCCGGCGTCCAGCAAGCCCCTGGAGCGTCTGGTATTCGCACAGGATACCGGGGCGGCCATCAAGGGCGCTGCCCGCACGGATTTTTATTGGGGTTCGGGCGACGAGGCGGGGGCGATGGCGGGCCGCATGAAGCAGCGCGGCGATATGTGGGTGTTATGGCCCAAACAGGCGGGAGTCCCTTCTGCGCGATGAGTAAAGAATCTGTATTGGTGTGCGGCAGTGGAATTGCCGGCCTGGCCGCGACGCTCGGGCTGACAAAAGCCGGCTTCGACGTCGCCCTGATCGGCCCGCGCGTTGCGCCCGCAACCGTTATCCCCGATGTCTATTGTCCTCGGGTGTATGCGATTTCGGCCTCCAGCCGGGCTTTCCTGGACCGGCTGGGCGTCTGGAGCATGATGGACGCCCGACGCCTGACGCCAGTGGAAACCATGGAGGTCTACGGCGATGGCGGCGGGGCATTGCATCTGCACGCATGGCAGGCGGCGCAGGCCGCGCTGGCCTGGATAGTCGAAGCCAGCGAAATGGAGCGCGCGCTGCAACAGGCGGTTCAGGTGTTTGGCATTGCCTGGTACCCGGAAACGTTTCAGAGCCTGGAATCCAATACCGTATTCACCGATACCGGCCGCGCACTGAAAGCCGATCTGCTGGTCGGCGCCGATGGCGCGCAATCATCGGTACGCGCCGCCTCGGGTATCCATCATGTATCCAGCCCGTATGGCGACATAGGACTGGTTGTACACCTTACCGCCGAATTGCCGCATCAGAATATTGCCCTGCAGTGGTTTACCGGCGATTCGGTGCTGGCCTTGCTGCCATTGCCAGATACGGCGGACGGACACCAGGTATCGATGGTGTGGTCGATGCCGCAGGCGCAAGCGAAAGAATTGATGGCGATGCCCGAGCTGAAGCGCAATAGCGTGCTTGAAGCGCGTTTGGCTGCCGCCACGGGCGGTCGGCTGGGCGGGCTGCAGGTGCGCAGCACCGTGTCAGGCTTCCCGCTGTTCCTTGAACATAGCGGCATGGTCGCTCCCGGCGTGGCCCTGGTCAGCGACGCCGCGCACCGCGTCCATCCCCTGGCTGGCCAGGGCCTTAACCTGGGCCTGGCCGACGTGGACGAATTGGTGCGCGTGTTGAAGAACAAAGAGACCTATCGCAAGGCCGGTGATCTTCGCGTACTGAGCCGCTACCGGCGCGCGCGGGCCGAACCCATCATGGCCATGCGCATGGCCACGGACGGCTTGCACCGTCTGTTTGCGTCGCAAGCCACGCCGCTAGTCTGGGCGCGCAATGCCGGCATGCAGGTCGTTGACCGTCTGCCGTTCATGAAACGTGTACTCATCGGCGGCGCGTCGGGAAAGTAAAACGGCTTGCAAGGCTTATCAATTTATTCTCAGGAGTTTCTATGCGTTCAAAATTTGCAGGTTTGCTGGGCGCCGCGTTGCTTGCCAGCATGCCGTTCATCAGCAGCCCGGTATCCGCGCAAGACAAGGTGTTGTCCACGCAAACCGGCAATAACTCAAGCAACGCAACGGTGCTTTCGACCGAAAGCATACGCAAGGGATTTGCCGAACGTTTCCCGGGTATTGAGATTGACGACGTGAATGCCACGCCGTTTCCCGGACTGTTCGAAGTACGGATCGGTATGGACCTGCTGTATACCGACGTCAATGTCGACTATATATTGCAGGGCTCGCTGGTCGACGCCAAAACGCGTCAGGACTTGACTGCCCAACGCCTGGAGAAATTGTCTCAGATTTCCTTTGACGCTTTGCCCCTGGAGCTTGCCGTCAAGCAGGTCAAAGGCAACGGCGCCCGCAAGATGGCCGTCTTCGAGGACCCTAATTGCGGTTACTGCAAGCGTCTGCATCAGACGCTGAAAGAGGTCGATAACACCACGGTTTATACCTTCCTGTTCCCCATCCTGTCGCCCGATTCAGAAATCAAGGCGCGCAATATCTGGTGTGCAAAAGACCAGGCGGCGACATGGCGCGCATGGATGCTCGATGGCAAGACGCCGCCGGACGCCGATTGCGCGACCCCCGTGGAAGCGGTGCTGGCCCTGGGCAAGAGATTGATGGTGCAAGGAACCCCGGCCATTATTTTTGCCGATGGCACGCGCGTGAACGGTGCCCTGCCTCTGGATGATTTGCAGCGCAAGCTGGACACCCTGAATTAAACCGTGGTTTCAAGCAGGGCAGCGAAGGCGTGTGCCGGCAAGGGCTTGCTGAATAAATATCCCTGATAATTATCGCAACCCAGGCTGGCCAGCGCTTCCAGCTGCCCGGGGGTTTCGACGCCCTCGGCGGTCACGGCCAGATGCAGGGATTTGGCCATGGCAACCACCGCTTTCACAATCGCGGCATCGTCCGGTTCGGACGTAAGCCCTTTCACGAACGACTGGTCGATTTTCAGTATGCTCACCGGCAACTGCTTCAGGTAGGCCAGGCTGGAATAGCCGGTGCCGAAGTCGTCGATTGAAAGTTTTACGCCCATGTCATGGATGTCGTTGAGCAACCGGATTGCGCTCGCGGCATTGTCCATGATGGCGGTTTCGGTAACTTCGAGCTCCAGCCGTTCTGGCTGAAGGCCGGTTTCTTCGAGTACCGACTGTATGCGTTTGAGCAAATCAGCCTGGCGGAACTGGCGTGGCGATAGATTGACCGCGATGATCATATGAAACCCCAGCCTTTGCCACTCCATGGCTTGCACGCACGCATTGCGCAAGACCCATTCCCCTATCGGCACAATCAGTCCGCTTTCCTCTGCAAGAGGAATGAACTGCGCCGGCGAAATCGAGCCGCGCTCGGGGCTGTTCCAGCGCAATAGCGCTTCGGCGCCGATGATACTTCCGCTTTGCATCGATACCTTGGGCTGGTAGTGCAATGTCAGTTCATTTCTTTCGATGGCGTGGCGCAGGAGATTGCGCATTTCAAGTCTGTCGCTTGCCCGCTTTTCAATCGTGGGCGAGTAAAAAGCGAAGGAGCCGCCGCCCCCGGATTTGGCCTGATACATTGCAATGTCGGCTGCCCGCAGCAGTTCCTCGGATGTGGCGGCGTCATCCGGATAAACACTGATTCCAATGCTGGGCGTAAGAAAGATTTCCTGGCCGGCAACAATTATCGGAGGCTCGAAATATTGCTCCAGCTGTTTGGCCCTCACGCCCGTTTGGGCTTTCGACGTGATGTTCTTCAGCACGATTACGAACTCATCGCCCGCAATTCGCGCAACGATACCTGCGTCAGGCATTTTCGCTTTCAGCAAGTCTCCTACGGTTTTCAATGTTTCGTCACCGATAAAGTGGCCCAGGCTATCGTTGACGTCCTTGAAGCCATCCAGGTCAAGGTACAACAGGGTCAGTGAATGTCCTTCACGCTTTGCCTGACCCAGCGCGTGCTCCAGCCACTCCATAAGATACCCGCGCTTGGGCAGGCCGGTAAGCGCATCATGGGTGGCAAGGTAAACCAGTTGTTCATTGTTTTTCTTTTGCTCGGTAATGTCTTCCGATATGCCCAGCAGATACTTGGGATGGCCATCGTTATCCATAAGCGACAGCTTTCGGGTCTGCAGTGTCCTTACTTCACCCGACCGGGTGGTTATGAGTTCGTCGGACACAGAAAGGCGGCCCGAACCGGCCAGGGCTTCGCGGTCTTTCGCGGTAAAGAAATCGGCCTCGGACTTTGGAAAGAGGTCGTAATCCGATTTGCCGATAAGTTCTTTTTCCTGGTAGCCGGTGAGCGCTACGCCGGCAGGATTCATGCTGACGAAACGCAGGTCGGTAGCGTCTTTCACATACACCATGCTCGGCATGTTGTTGACGACCAGTTCCAAGAACTCCTGGCTGCGGCGTACTTCGATAGTCGTGCGCAGGGCCGATATTCCGAAAGAGACGTCATTGGCCGTGGCAGTCAATAATTCGATTTCGTCACGGCCGAACGCCTGGGGGTCGCCGGAGAAAATACCCAGGGCGCCGATGACCCGGTGCTCCACCGAGATGGGCAGGCCTATGGCCGACGCACAGCCCCGGGCCAGCGCCAGCGTTCTCCATAGCTTGTGCGGGCCCGTCGTGGAGAGGTCCTGCATGACTTGCACGGTGCCGGTCCGTATTGCTTTGGTAACCGGGCCCGGATCAGACGCTTCTGCGTTCCACGGCGTGCGACAGAAACCGGCCATGAGTTCGTCGCTGACACCGCAGTGAGCTTGAGCGATCAAGGTATCCGCCGGGTTGATCGGGGCATAGCCCACCCATGCCAGCTCATAGCCGCCGATTTGCTGGATCACACGGCATATGTCGGCCAGGAGGTATTTCTCGGTATGCGCGCGCAGCATGGCGCTGTTGGTGGCGCTACGAACGGCCTGCACGCGCCCGGTGCGTAGCAATGCATCGTGCTGATGCTGCAGTTGCTCGGCCATGGTGTCGAACTGATGGGCCAGCGCGCCTATTTCTCCGCCGCTGCCGCGCAAGCCTGTTCGGGCGCTCATGACGCCTTGGCCAAGTTTTGTTGCCGTGCGGTTAAGAATACTCAGGGGCTTCAGGACCAGCCAATTGCTGAGGGACCACGCGGCTATCAATGCCAGCAGGGAACCCAATCCAACCAATGCGAAATCGCGTATGCTCTTTGCCCGTACTTGGGCCAAAGGTTCGGCCAGCGGCAGTCCGACCTTCAAATATAAAGTGGACGTCTCGGATCCGTACAGCGGCAGGTAGGCAGTTGTCCGATGCACCTCGTCGAGCCATGTCTCGTTTCTCGTCAGGCCTCTTGCGCGATTCAGCTGCGCGATCGTCGAGCTCCAGTCAGGCGTCGCTCGACCCACATAGTCCGCATGCGGCGCCGCGGCTATCAGCGAACCGTTGGAGTCCACGACGCTGGCGGCGACGCCAATGAAGCGGCCGGAACTCTTGAGTGCCCGGCCCAGCGAGTCGTTAAGCCATGCCAGGTCTGCGGCAAGCGCCAAAACGCGTGTTACGTTTTCTTTGTCGTCAAGAATCGGATAGGCGAATATGATCAGGGGCTGAGGTCCTATGCGGCTATGTTGCAACTCGCCAATGGCGAAGGCCTTGCTCGCCACTGCACGTTGGAAATAGGGCCGCGCCGACACGTCCATGGGGCCCTTCAGGGGTATGCCGGAACACACGACGTTCCCATCGGGCTGTATGACCAGCAGGTTGTCGAGCGAGTATGAGCTTTTCAGAGTCGATGCAAGGAATTGATCACAGGCTGGGCCCCGCCTTTGCAATTCAGGAACAGAGGCGAGGTTCGCCAGGTATTGATCCGGCTTGGGAAATGTCTCTTTCGAAAACGTAACGATCTGCTGCGCCACATATTCCGCTTCACGTTCCAGGCTTTGATGTGCCTGTTTGTAGTCCTGCATGCCCTGATAGGCCAGCATGGCAACCGCCGGCAGCAGCGCTGCCAGAATGAGCAATAACAACCGGATACGAAGACTGACCGACGAAAGCCGTAGTCGCATGGCATTCCTTGAGGTGGCTGAGCCAGAACAAACAATCTGACTGAATATATATCAATTTGTATTTGCCGCCTTCTCGATGGCGAATTCGCTTTTGAAAAAGTATGTCTTCCGCAAATGCAGAGGCAGCCGGCCTCTTGATCGGGCAGCATGGGCAATACCTTTTCAAACCGACGGGAGTATGGCATGGTCAATTTTGAATTGCGCCAGTTAAGTCACTTTGTGGCCATAGCGGAAGCGGGAAGTTATCGTCGCGCGGCCAGCAGGATTTTTACTGCCCAGCCAGCTCTTTCGGTCTCGATACGCAAGCTGGAAGAGGCCTTGGGCGTGCAGGTTTTCGTGCGTGGCAACCGCGGAGTTGCGCTTACGGCGGCTGGCGAGGCGTTCCTGGCTGATGCGCGCGGCGCATTGGTCCATGCCGTGCAGGGCCGGCAAAGCGCGCGCATGGCTGCCCTGGGCGAACTGGGCCTGGTGCGACTGGGCTTCGTCGGTTCGGCAGCCTACAGCCTGCTGCCCGAGTATCTGCCGCGCTTTCTCGCCCTGTATCCCAGTGCCAGACTTGAACTTGTCGAAGGGACCACGGTCAGCACGCTGGATAAACTTCGCGCCGGCAAACTGGATATAGGTATTGTGCGGACGTCGGTGGACGCCGCCGCCGACCTGGACATTACCGATATTCAGGCCGACGACCTCATTGCGGCCGTGCCGAAAGGGCATCGGTTGGCCGGGCGCAGGCGCGTCGGCCTGAGCGAGTTGCGTGATGAGCCTTTCATACTCTTCTCGCGAGACTATGTGCCCGGCTTGCGCGCAGCCGTCGATAAAGCATGCAATGCCGCGGGCTTTGCACCCCGGTTGGCACAGGAGGCGACTCAGGCGCAAACCTTGATCGGATTGGTCGGAAGCGGCCTGGGCGTGGCGTTGGTGCCGGGCGTCATCGCCGCCTATACGTCGCCTCAGGTCAAGTTCCTGGCCTTGAGCGACGCGCAACTGCGGTCATGCCTGACGGTTTCGCTGGCCTCGCGGCGAGATGGCTTGTCGCAAGCCGCGATCAAGCTCAGGTCGGTATTGACAGGCCGGCAATGATGCAAACTACGGACGATTTATTGCGCCGCGGTTAGTCACGATGGTTTTGGCGTTGGTATATTCCAGCAGCCCTTCCAGGCCGTTCTCGGTGCCCAAGCCTGATTGCTTGTGCCCTCCAAAGGTATAGCCGGGCGAAAGCTCATGTATGGTGTTGATCCACACCGTACCGGCCTGCAACTTGTCGGCTACCCGGCGCGCATGCCGCAGGTCTTTACCCCAAACCGAGGCGCCCAGCCCGAAAATGCTGTCGTTGGCCCGGCGTATGACCTCGGCTTCGTCAATGAACTTGAGCAGCGGCAGGACGGGTCCAAATGCTTCCTCGATCACTACCCTGGAGTCGTCGGGGGGGTTATCCACCACCGCCACGGGAATAAAGTAGCCCTTGCCCTCCGGAACCTCGCCGCCCAGCAGAAACTTGCTGCCTTGCGCTTTGGTGTCGTGGAGCAGTTGCCGGACGCGGTTGAACTGCGCCGCGTTCTGGATGGGACCGATACGCGTACCGGGAACCGCGCCGTCGCCCACCGGGATGCCGCGGGCATATTCGATGAAGGCGGCAGCAAACCGGTCATAGATGCTTTCGTGGATATACATGCGTTTTGAGGCCAGGCAGAATTGGGCGTTGTTGGCATATGCCGCCCAAAACAAGCGCGGGACACAAGCTTCGATATCGGCATCCGCCAGCACAATGGCCGGGTCATTGCCGCCCAGTTCAAGAGTCACCCGTTTCAAGGTGGCCGATGCGCTGCGCATGATGGCCTTGCCGGTGGGTGTCGAGCCGGTAAATGCGATCTTGTCTATACCCGGGTGTTCGGTCAGCCAAGGGCCCAGGCGGTCGGATCCGGATACGACATTGAACACGCCAGGCGGCAGTGCGTCGCGCATCAACTCTCCCAGCTTCAGCGAAGTGAGCGGCGTGTATGGCGAAGGTTTAAGCACAATGGTGTTTCCGGCAAGCAGCGCCGGTGCAATCTTCCAGACGGCAAGCGTCATGGGAAAGTTCCATGGCGAAATCGCGGCCACGACACCTATGGGAACATGCCGCGTTTCTATATGCCTTTCGCTGTTGTCCGCGTGGACATGAACCGGCGGTTCGAACTTTGCCGTTTCCCGCAGCCAGTGCAGGCACCGTCCAATTTCCGCCTCGGCATCGGGCAGGGGCTTGCCCTGTTCCCGGGTCAACAGGGCGGCAAAGTCGGCCTTGTGTG
>JAKFDW010000268.1:0-2314 GCA_036675955.1 Orrella sp.
ACCATTATCGCGACAATAAAATTATTGAAGACGATCCAAAGCGGCAACGACATTAGCAAGGCAAGAAAGAAGGGCTTGCGCGCAAGCTGTTTCATGGCATCCTGGTAGCGGCATCCCGGCAGGATGCAATATAAAGACAATGCTCTATTGTAGCCAGCGCAGGAGAAAAGAGACCCCCACGCTGCGCCTTCGGCTTGCTGCCCCCCAGGGGGGCGCTTTTTACCTTGGGGGCGGCCCGGCGGTAAAAAGAGACCCCCACGCTGCGCCTTCGGCTTGCTGCCCCAGGGGGCGCTTTTTACCTTGGGGCGGCCCGGCGGTAAAAAAACCCCGCACGGTGGCGGGGTCTTCAAGCCAGGTAAAAAGTCAGCCTGGCCGGTGTGCTGCAAAAGCCTGCTTACGAAGCGAAATCGCGGCGTGCTGCGCTTTTGCCGCGGGTCGATGTGGGCTTGCCGGCAAAGCCAGGACGAGTCGTAGGACGCGTGCTGGGTTTTGCGCCCGGGCCCTTATGGGCGAAGTCAGGACGCGCCGCACGGGCGGGACGATCGCCAAATGCAGGACGGTCGCCGAACGCGGGACGATCCGACTGAGGACGCTCGGCGCGTGCCGGACGGGAGTCGAAACTTGCGTTTTCGCTGCGGCCCTTATAGCCGCCGCTGCGCTCTTCGCCACCGAAAGACTTGCGGCTGTCGGCGCCGCGGTCGTACGCTGGACGACCCTCATAGGCCGGGCGATCGTTGCTGCGGGCAGGACGGCCTTCGTATGCAGGCTTGTCACCAAAGCGCGGCTTGCCTTCGTAGGCAGGCTTGTCGCCAAAGCGGGGCTTGCCCTCGTAAGCAGGCCGGTCGCCACCGAAGCCGCCGCGATCGGCGCCGGGTTTGCGCGCATAGCTGCCAGGCTTGCCGCTGCCGTAACCGGCGCGTGGAGCGAAGCTCTTGCCGCTGCCCTTGCGGTCCGTGTAGGTCGGACGTGCCGTTTTCTTGGGCTCAAGGCCTTCGATTTCCTGTGCCGGAATAGGCTGCCCAATGAAGTGCTCGATGCGGCGCACTTTATGGCGTTCCGAATGGGTGGCCAGCGTGAATGCCAGGCCACTGCGGCCGGCGCGACCGGTACGACCGATACGGTGGACGTAGTCTTCAGCCTGCATGGGCAGATCGTAATTTACGGCGTGCGTGATGCTTTGCACGTCAATGCCGCGCGCGGCAACATCGGTTGCTACCAGGATTCGCAACTGGCCTTTCTGCAGCATGCCCAATGTACGGGTACGCTGGCGCTGATTCATGTCGCCATGCAAGGCGCCGGCCGCAAAACCCTGGTCGGCCAGGCGCTCGGCCAGATCATCGGCGCCACGCTTGGTCGATGTGAAGACAATGGCCTGGTCCAGGCTGGCGTCGCGCAGCAGGTGGTCCAGCAGACGCATCTTGTGGCCGTTGTCGTCGGCATACAGCAGACTTTGCGTGATGTTAGTGTGCTTTTCTTTCTGGCCGGACAACTGAATCTGCTCGGGGCTGCGCATCATCTTGGCAGCAAGGCGCGCAATGGTGCCGTCCAGCGTCGCGGAGAACAGCAGGGTCTGGCGCTCTTTCGGCGTGCTGGCGACGATGGTTTCAATGTCTTCGATGAAGCCCATGTCCAGCATGCGGTCAGCTTCGTCAAGAATCAGAGTATGTACGGTCGACAGGTTGACGCGCTTGGCTTGCAGGTGGTCGATGAGGCGGCCGGGAGTCGCGACCAGGACGTCTACGCGACGCGACAGTGCCTTGAGCTGGGCGCCGTAAGGCATGCCGCCCACGACTACGGCAATGCGCAGGTCTTTAATATGCGCGCCGTAGAGTTTGGTGGCGTCGGCCACTTGCATGGCAAGTTCGCGGGTTGGAGTCAGTACCAGCACTTGAACGCCCGTACCCTTGTTGGCCGGCATTGTCGAAATGCGGTTCAGGGCAGGCAGCATGAAGGCGGCGGTTTTGCCGCTGCCGGTTTGTGCGGATACCATTAGGTCGCTACCTGCCAACGCTTTGGGAATAGAAGCAGCCTGGACGGGAGTCGGCTCGGTAAAGCCGGCTTTCAGGACGGCAGACAACAGCGTGGGGGTAAGACCTAGATTTTCAAAAGACATGCGTGATCCTTTGCCGTATGAACGGCATACACTAGCGTGGGCGGATAAGTGAGCCCGAAGCGCTGGTTGATTGGAGCATCGTGCCGACCGAATCAACCTAAAGTGCAGCGTAGTGTCTTGAAAGACGCAGCGAAAGGCTCGGGGGTCAGGGAGCGATGGCGTTCGACATGGGTGCTGAGAAGTCAGTCAACTGCTATGACA
>JAKFDW010000269.1:0-14483 GCA_036675955.1 Orrella sp.
GGGTGCCAAACGTTCGTTCATTCCTTTACTCCTGCGATTCCATTGCTCAATACCACGATGTCGCGCTCCGCGACACGGGCCTGGAAGTGGACGGTACCAGAAACGCCGCGCCACATCTCGACCAGCAAGGTTTCACCAGGATAAACCGGCGCCGAAAACCGGGTATTCATGTACAGCAGACGGTCCGGCTCGTAGGCGCAGATTGTCTTTATGAGGGCGTGCATGGCCACTCCATAGGTGCACAGGCCATGCAGGATAGGTCGTGGATAGCCGGCATCCCTGGCCACTTGCGGATCAATATGCAAGGGATTGAGATCGGCATTGAGCCGGTATAGCAGTGCCGCCTGCGGCAAGGTGTGCAAGACGCATACTTGGTCGGGCGGCGTAACCGGCACTTTGGGCAAGGCCTCGGGCGCCGCGTCGCCCGCTCCGAAACCGCCGTCGCCGCGGCAAAAAGTGGTCTGCTCTACGGTGGCAAGCAATGCGTCGTCGGCCGCGTTATGGATATTGCGCTGCACCACCACCAGGGCGCCCTTGTCGGCGCCTTTATCGATCACGTGGGAAACCCGGCTGCGTCCTATGACCTCGCCGGCAGCCGGGAATGGCCGGTGAAAAGCCATGCGCTGCTCGCCGTGCACCAGCTTTACCCAGTCTATGCCCGTCTTGGGATCCTGCATCCAGAAGCCCGGGTAACCCAGAACGGCGGCCATGCCAGGAAAGACCTTGAGGTTTTTCTCGTAGACGAATGGCAGTTGCGCTTCATCCATCGGGTCGTACCCCAGGCCGACCCCCAGCGCATAAAGTATGGCGTCCTTCTCGGTATAAGCCTGGCGCACATCGGCAAATTGCCAAGCCTTGATCAGTTCATAATCCAGTGCCATGGCGGCCTCTTAAATAGGGTCCCAGCCGATGACTTCCGGCGAGCGTTCCAGCTTGTAGAAATCGTTCTTCATGGCGGGAACCGCGATTTCGGCAATATCTTCCGGCGTCCAGCCAGTTGACATATGCACCGAACGTACGGGCCGGGGCTGGCTGAACAGCATGATTTCATTCGCGCGCACGGCAAAAATTTGCGCGGTTACTTCGGTGGCGGCATCGCTGCCCAGATACACCACCAGCGGTGCGATCTTGCCGGCTTCCATCTTCTGAAGCTTGAGCACGCGCGCCTTCTCTTCCGGCGTGTTGGCGGGAATCGAGCTGGTCATGCTGGTCCAGGCAAACGGCGCTATGCAGTTGGACCGTACGTTGAAGCGCGACATGTCGAGCGCAATCGACTTCGACAAGCCGACAATACCCATCTTGGCCGCGGAATAGTTCGCCTGTCCGAAATTGCCGATAAGTCCGGAAGTCGAGGTCATGTGTACGTAGGCGCCCGACTCCTGTTCGCGGAAGTACGGGGCGGCTGCACGGCTGACATAAAACGAACCGTTCAGATGCACGTCCAGCACCTGCGACCATTCCTCCTCGCTCATTTTGTGGAATAGCCTGTCCCGCAAGTTGCCCGCATTATTGACGATGATGTCGATCTTGCCGTACAGGTCGATCGCATTCTGGACAATGTGCTCGGCGCTTTCCCGCGTTGCCACGCTATCGGTATTGGCAACGGCCTGGCCGCCTGCCGCCTTGATCTCGTCGACCACGGCCTGTGACGCCGAGGCGCTGATATCATTGACCACCACGCGCGCGCCGGCCGCAGCCAATGCGAGGGCAATACCCTTGCCTATGCCGCCGCCCGCTCCGGTCACCACCGCTATCTTGCCCGCTACCATCTCGCTCATTTGCTCGGTACTCCTTTGTCTGGTTTTTGCCGTCGTTCACAGTAGAGGAATTCCCCCGCAGCTTCAACTCCGTTTTCAGAAAGAGCGCCTTAAGCGGTAATTAAGAGCCCATAATTACTTAATGATCGCAAAACACAGACCTAAGTAAAACGAGATTCCCGTTGCGGCAAGGCAGGCCGACAATGGACATCCAACTATTGGAGGACACAAAAGCATGTCGGACGCAACATCGACTCCGGCTGCAGGCGCCGATAAGTATTATCGCGAGCAGCTGGAACAAGGTAATTTTCTGATTCAACGCTGCCTGTCGTGCACGCGCGGAATTTTCTACCCCCGCATGATCTGTCCGCATTGCGGTTCGGACCAGCTCGAATGGTTCAAGCCTTCCGGCGAAGGCGTGGTCTATTCCACGACCATCGTGCGGCGCAAGGCCGAGCACGGCGGCGACTACAACGTCGCCCTTGTCGACCTGGCAGAAGGACCGCGCATGATGTCGCGCGTCCAAGACCTGGCGCCCGACGCCGTTTCCATCGGCATGCCGGTGCGTGCCCGTATCGTCGATGGCGAAGAAGGCAAGATGGTCGTGTTCACGCAGGCGGAGGCAAACTGATGATAGACAAGAAACTTCGCGGCGCGGTGGCCATCGCCGGCGTCGGCCAGGCAGGCCTTGGACAGGCGCACGGATTTACCGAAATGGAAATCCTGGTGCAGGCGGCACAGCGGGCCGTGGCCGATGCGGGGCTCACCATGCAGGACATCGATGGCATCGCCACGGCCAGCGTAACGGCCACCATGTGGGCCATGCCCGTCATCGAGCACCTGGGCATCAAGCCCACGTTCATCGACAGCACCATGCTGGGCGGATCCAGCTTTGTCGCCCACCTCATGCCTGCGCTGCAAGCGCTTGAATCGGGCCAGTGCAACGCGGTACTGGTCTGCTATGGCAGCACGCAACGCACATCCACCATCGGACGCGCCGAAATTGCCAACGCCCGGCGCAAACTGGACCCGCAGCCTTATGAGGCCCCCTACAACCCGCTGAACCCGCTAAGCTCGTATGCGCTGGTGGCCGCGCGCCACATGCATCAATACGGCACCCGCCGCGAACACCTGGCGGAAGTGGCCGTCGCGGCGCGCCGCTGGGCCCAGATGAATCCCGAGGCCACACAACGCGACCCCTTGTCGATAGAAGAAGTCCTGGCCTCGCGCATGGTGTCGGATCCCTTGTCGGTACGCGACTGCTGCCTGGTCACCGATGGCGCGGGCGCCTATGTGCTGGTACGGGCCGACCGGGCCAAAGACCTGAAGCAAAAGCCCGTCTATGTATTGGGCAGCTCCACGGCCGTGTGGAACCGGCAAATATCTTCCATGGCCGATCTCACCGTGACGGCCGCGCAGCAGTCCGGGCGCATTGCCTTCGAGATGGCCGGCCTGCAGCCCAAAGACATTGATGTGCTCGAACTCTACGATGCCTTCACCATCAACACCATCCTCTTCCTCGAAGACCTGGGTTTCTGCAAGAAAGGAGAAGGCGGCGATTTCGTGAGCAACGGCGGCATTGCCCCCGGCGGGCACCTGCCTGTGAACACCAATGGCGGCGGTCTGTCGTGCATTCATCCCGGCATGTACGGCGTATTCATCATGATTGAAGCCGTAAGGCAATTGCGCGCCAGCTGCGGTGAACGCCAAATCGCCAATGCCCAAACGGCCGTGGTGCATGGCAATGGGGGAACGCTTTCCAGCCAGTCGACGGCTATCCTTGGCACGCAAGCGGTTCTCTGACCTGAACAACTCTCTGGAGAGCAGACATGATATCCACCCGATACGCGCGGCTTTTCGCCGCCATCGCCCTGGCCGTGCCCCTGGCGGCGCATGCGGCCTGGCCGGAAAAGCCCATCACCATCATCGTTCCAGCCGCCCCGGGCGGAACAACCGATATGTCCGCCAGGCTGATCAGCGAGAAACTCGCCAAGAACCTGGGAACCTCTGTCGTGGTCGAGAACCGTGCAGGCGCGGCCGGCATCATAGGCTCACAGGAACTGCTGCGTGCGAAACCAGACGGCTACACCCTGATCATGGGCAACATCGGCCCGAATGCGATCAACTACAGCATGTACAAAGATCTCCCGTACAAGCCTGAAGATTTCGCACCCATCACCCTCGTCATATCGGTTCCCAACGTACTGGTCGTCAATGCCAAATCGCCCGCCAAAAGCGTCAAGGATCTCATCGGAATGATGAAGGACAAGCCGCAGGGCGGCACCTTCGGCAGCTCCGGCGTGGGCCAGTCGCCGCATCTGTCCGGCGAGCTGTTCAAGCAGCGTGCCGGCATCGAGGCGACCCACGTCGCTTACAAGGGTGCGGGGCCCGCCGTTACGGCACTGCTGGGCAATCAGTTCGACTTCATGATCGACAATCTGCCCAGCTCGCTGTCTTTCATCCAGGCCGGCAAGCTCCGTGCGCTGGCGGTAACCAGCGACAAGCGCGTGCCCGAACTTCCCGACGTGCCCACCATGGCCGAAGCCGGCGTCCCGGACATGGTAGTCACGGCGTGGTTCGGCCTGCTGGCTCCCAAGGGCACCCCCCAAGATGTCATCGACAAAATCTACGCCGGTGCCAAGGCGGCGCTGGAAACTCCCGAAATCCAGACGCGCTTCAAGCAGATGGGCGGTATGGCAGGTGGCAACACGCCTGCGGAATTCGCCGATTTCATTGCCGCGGAACGTGAGCGCTGGGAAAAAACCGTCAAGACGGCCAATTTGTCTGCAGGAAATTGAATGATTAACAAGATCAAATCGTCACTGGCCGAAGCAGTGCAAATCATCCCCGATGGGGCGAGCGTATTGATTGGCGGATTCGGCGATGCCGGCATCCCGTTCGAACTCATCGATGCCCTGCTGGAACAAAATACCACCGACCTGACCGTGGTCAGCAACAACGCGGGTGCCGGAGACCGCGGCATCGCTGCACTGGTCGCGGCCGGACGCGTGCGCAAAGTCATTTGCTCGCACCCGCGGCCGCCCAAGGCCGAGATATTCGCCCAGGCGTATCGTGCCGGCAAGGTGGAACTGGAGTGCGTGCCGCAAGGCACGCTGGCCGAACGCATGCGCGCGGCCGGCGCAGGCCTTGGGCCTTTTTTCACTCCCACCGGCTACGGCACACGAGTTGCCGAAGGCAAGGAGACGCGCATCGTCGACGGCAAAGGCTATGTACTTGAACAACCGCTGTCGGCCGATTTCGCTCTGGTCAGGGCCTTTCAGGGCGACCGCCTGGGCAACCTTACCTACCGCCTTGCCGCCCGCAACTTCAATCCTGTCATGTGCATGGCGGCACGGCACACCATTGCGCAAGTCGATGTCATCGTTCAAGTGGGCGCCATTCCGCCCGAGCAAGTCATGACGCAGGCTATCTTCGTTCAATCCGTCGTTTTGGCAGACAAGAAACATGACTGAGTCCCTTACCCTGAACCGCAACCAGATTGCGCAACTGGTTGCGCAAGACATACCTGACGGTTCCACCGTCAACCTTGGCATAGGCATGCCCACCCTGGTTGCCGATTACCTGCCGGCCGATCGCGAGATCCTGATGCACAGCGAAAACGGAATACTGGGCATGGGCCCGGCGGCGGTGGGCGAAGGCATAGATCTGGACCTGATCAACGCCAGCCGGGTTCCGATCACGCTGTTGCCCGGAGCGTCCATCACCGAGCACACCATATCGTTTGCCATGATGCGCGGCGGCCACCTCGATTATTCCGTGCTGGGCGGCTTCCAGGTGGCGCCCAACGGCGACCTGGCCAACTGGATCACCGATGCGCCGGACGCCATTCCCGCCATAGGCGGGGCGATGGACCTGGCCATAGGCGCCAAGCGCGTCTTGGTCACCATGGATCACACCACCAAGCAGGGCGAACACAGACTGCTTGAACAATGCTCGTATCCCTTGACCGGGGTGGGCGTTGTCGACACGGTGTATACCAATCTTGCCATCGTCGACGTGCATGACGGCAAGTTCACGGTGCGCGCCATCGTAGAAGGCCTGACACTCGAAGACCTGCAGAAACAGACCGGCGCGGCGCTTCATGCATCGCCGCACATAAAAACGATTTCATTGACGAAAGAAGGAGTACCCCAGCTCGTGTAGAACATAACAGCAAGAAAGGTAGCCGCAGGCACGCCCTTCAAACCCAGGAGACAAACCATGAACAAAGCCCTAACCATCCGCCGCTACGCCGCCGTCGCGGCACTTGCACTCGCCGGCGCCGTCCATGCGCAGGACTTTCCGGATCAACCCATACGGCTGCTCATCCCCTATCCTCCCGGCGGCAGTGCCGACATGCTGGCCAGGCCCCTGACCGAAAAGCTGCAAGCCGAACTCGGGCAGCCCGTTGTACTGGAATACAAGGCCGGAGCAGGCGGCTCCATCGCCACCGCGCAGCTTGCGCGCGCCAAGCCCGATGGCCACACAATACTAATGGTCCTGGCAGCGCATGCCATCAATCCCAACCTCTACCCCGACCTGCCTTACGATACCCGCAAAGATTTCACACCGGTGTCCCTGGTGGCAACATTGCCGCTGTTGGTCGCCGCCCCGAAGAAGACACCGGCCGACAACATGCAGGAGCTCGTTTCCTACGCCAAGGCGAATCCCGGCGTCCTGACCTTCGCCTCGGCCGGCAACGGCAACACCAGCCACCTTGCCGCCGAAATGTTCAAATCGACGGCCGACATCAATATGCTGCACATTCCTTACAAGGGCAGCGGTCCGGCCGTCGTGGCGCTCCTGGCCGGCGACGTATCGCTGATGTTCGACAGCATCTCCACGTCGCTGCCGCAAGTAAAGGCCGACAAGCTCAAGGCCCTGGCCGTGACCGGCGCCAAGCGCTCCGCCCTTTTGCCCGACGTCCCCACAGTGGCGGAATCCGGTTTTCCGGATTTCGTGGTCAACGGCTGGTACGGAATTCTCGCGCCCGCGGGCACGCCCAAGCCCGTAGTCGACAAATTGAACAAGGCCTTTGCCAGTGCCGCAAACGACCCAGCGGTGAAAAAGCAGCTGGCTGGCTACGGCTATGAAGTGGTTGCATCCACGCCCCAGGAATTTAGCCAGCACATAGACAAAGAACTAGCCCAGTGGCAGAAGATCATCAAAGAAGCTGGTGTGAAGATGCAGTAGGCGGCCTTGCCGTTCAAGGCGTAACGGTCGCATCTTGACCGTGCGATGGCGCACTCCTTACAATATATAAAAACGTAAGGAGGGCACCATGTCCGAAGCAACCATGACGAGCAAAGGCCAAGTGACGATTCCCGCCGATATCCGGCGCTCTCTGGGCCTGAGCGCCCAGGATCGCGTCACGTTCACTCCCATGCCCGACGGAACAGTCGTGCTTCGCGCCAAAACCGGTTCAATCCGGCAACTGCGCGGCATGCTCAAGCCGGAACCGGGCACCAATGTGCCGGTTGATCAAATGAGCATAGGCTCGGCTTGATTATGGCAGCGCTCGACACCAACGTCCTGGTGCGCTGGATTGTTGATGACGACCCAAAGCAATGCGCCAGCGTGGCCCGTCTGCTTGGATCCGCAGCATCCCGGCACGAAAGGTTTTTTATCACCATCACAGTAATGCTCGAACTCGAGTGGGTGCTTCGTTCCCGCTATCGATTCGACAAGGCATTGGTAACAGCGGCTCTCGACGCATTGATGACTGCGGCGGAACTCGATTTTCAGAGCGAACCCGCACTCGAACAAGCACTCTGGTTCTTCAGGCAGGCGGGTTCACCGGATTTTGCGGACTGCCTGCACGTCGCCTTGGTCAGACAGGCTGGACAAGAACCTCTTCTGACTTTCGACAGGCAAGCATCAAACCTGGCCGGGACCCCATTGCTCAATTGAGCTGGCGGTCCCGGCAATGCAGCCGTAGCTACCGAAACAAATCCCGCATACCTATTTCATCCTGAACGGCCTTGACGGGCTCCGGCCCTTGCGCCTACTATATTCCGTTAACGGAATATCATTCCTAAATAGGAACAAAGGGAGCGCCCATAGTCCACCGCCTCTGAACGCGGGGGGAGCGCTCGAAGACTCGGCCAATCAACAGGAAGGAGACACGACATGTCAGGATCAATTTTCAAAAGAAAACTGCAACCATACGCCCTTATCGCCGCATCAATAATGATGTCTTTAGCCCTTAGCTCGCACGCCGCCTATCCCGAACGGCCAGTCAAAATAGTCGTGCCGTATAACGCCGGCGGCGGGACGGACGTGTTGACGCGTGCCGTGGCCAACGGCATGAGTGCGGTCCTGCATGAATCTGTCATTGTGGAAAATCGGCCGGGCGCGAGCGGCATGATAGGCTCGGACGCCGTGGCGCGCGCCAAACCGGATGGCTACACACTGGTGATGACGGCGGCCGACACCCATACAATCAATCCCCACGTTTATCCCAAGATCTCATATGATGCGCAGAAAGATTTCACGCCTGTAGCCCAGATCGGTTATCTGCCCTACGCCATGGTGGTCAGCACCAAGCTGGGAGCGAACAACATCAAGGAATTCATTGAACTGGCAAAGAAAGATCCGGGTAAGCTGACCTATGCGTCGTGGGGTGTCGGCAGTTCGAGTCACGTCGCCATGGAAATGCTCAACGTCAATCAAGGACTCGACATCCTGCACGTCCCCTTTACTGGTGCGGCGCCTGCCATGACGGCCCTCATGGCGGGGCAGGTCGACGCCTTGTTCGTGCCGCTCAGCCTGGCGAAACCCAATGCCGATGCCGGCAAAGTGAAAATGATGGGCCTGGGCGCGCCCAAGCGCTTTGGAGGGGCGCCAGACGTGCCCACCTTGAAGGAACAAGGAATCGACGTTGTTGCTGCTCCCTGGATCGGCATTCTGGCACCGGCTAAAACCCCTCAGCCAATAATCGATACGCTTGCCGCGGCGGCACTGGAAGCTGTCAAGACGAAGGACGTGATCGACGCGTTGACGACAGGCGGGCTGGAAATCAACCCTCGCAACTCAAGCGACTTCGGCAATTTCCTGGTATCTGACTACAAACTCTGGGGCGATACAGTCAAAGCGGCTAACATCAGGGCTGAGTAAGGTTAATTGGCACCACGGATCATGATACAGAAAGACCTCAGCGTGAAAAGCGAAGAAACGACACGATCGCCGTTGCGCACCGTTCAAATTCTTCACCATTTGGCGCTGACGCCTACCGGTGTTTCGCTGGCCGACCTGAGTGTCCAGCTTGACCTTCCTAAAACAAGCCTGTTCCGGCTGCTCAAAAGCCTGGAGGCCGGCGACTACGTAATTGCGGACAAGGCTATTTACCAGGTCGGCCCGGCCACCCTGAAACTGGGGGCGGCCATTATCCAGAATCGCGAGTTTCCCAATTGTGCGGTGCCGGTGATGCGGTCGATTTCCCATCGCTGCGGCGAGACCATTATTCTGGGCACCTTGGCGGACAACCACATCGACGTCGTCTACGCTGAAGTCATCGATGCGACCAAGCCGCTCAGGTTCATAAGCAAAGCGGGCAGCACAAGTTCCTTGTATGGATCAGCCAGCGGTCAAATCATTCTGGCTCACATGCCGCCCAAGGAACTGGCCCATTACCTGAAAAAAGTGAAGCTGGTCAAATATGCGCCCGGCACGGTCGAGACGATCAGCGCCCTCGAGGAAAAGCTGGATGAAATCCGGAAGACCGGACTGTCGATCAGCCTCGAAGGACTCGTCGAAGGCGTTTTCTCGATTGCCGCGCCCGTTATCGACGCGAATGGGCGCGTAATAGCCGGCCTGTCAATTTCGGCCCCCAGCACGCGCGGGCTGAAACTCAAGGATAAACTCCAGACGCTGGTGCTCGAAGGCGGCTCGGAGATATCCCGAATGCTGGGCTACAAAGGAGCCTATCCCTTTATTGTCAAGGCTTCCTAGCGGCCCAATTAAAACCGCCGTTATAGTCAGAAACGCCAAGTCACCGAAAGGCTGCCGGATACCGAGCGATGGCCCGCGCGGAAAAACTGGCTGGACACATCCGCACCCAGAACGAGGTCTTCTTCGCGCTGATAACGCAGACCAATCCTGGCGCCCAGCGCATCGCGCCCCGCGACTTGGTTGCTGCTGCTGAATCCAGCGTCGCGATAGCCCACAAAATGGGCATCTTGCACCAGCTTATTGTCCAATAGCTCGCGGTCCCAGGTCACCTGCATGCTGGCCTTGAGCGTTGAAGTGCCTTGCTGTGTCAGATCCAGGCTGCCGCTCAAGCCGATGCTCGAACGCAAGGAGTTGAAATCCTCCGATGCCAGCTTCAGGCGGGTGGCGTCCGGGCCGGACTCCGACAGCCCTGGGCGCGATATCGCGGTGTAGTCCAGCGTCGCCACCGGCCCGATGCTGAGGGCTCTGCTCACCGCCCAGCGGTAGCCCGCTCCGGCCATCAGAGTACCGTTGAAGCCGGTCCAATCGGATTCGTTTTTCGCGGCATAGTCGCCGACGCGGATGTGGCGATCCATTTTGCCATCTTCGACGCCAACGCGGCCCTGCCCAAACATATACAGGCCCCTGGCCGAATCGGGCTCATAACGCGCCTGCAGGCCTATGCTGAACGCCGTCGATTTCCCCTCGGCGTCGTAAGGCGATTGGATCTTTACCGATTGGCCGCTGACGGCGCCGTGCATGCCCAGGATCAGGTCGCGATTGCCGGCGCTGCGCTTCTCGGCACCGAACACGACCCCATAGCTCGAAGCGTCGTAGGGCACCATGGAGCCCCGGCGGTCCTGCCAGGTACCGCTGCCGAAGGGGATGGCGAAACCGGTCCACTCATCGGTCACGGTACCGGTGGTGTTCACGTTTCGGCGCGCACTGACTACGTCGCCGATCTGCTGCTCGCGGGAGAGCGAACTGGCAACCATGGCGCTATAGGCGGCCGGAGAAAGCTGCGCGAGTGCATTGGCGATGTCGCTGCCGTCCGGGGACGAGAAGTCCAGTCCTTGGTACAAGGGCTGTACGTCGTTGCGCGCGCTCGACAGGAGTTGATCCAGCATGCGCCCGGTGCGCACGGTGTTGTCGTCGCTTGCATACTGGCTGTAGGCATTTGCTGAACGGGTCGCCGTCACCGTGTAATCATTGCCATCACGCTGCGTGACCTGAAACCTGAGTGTCGGCGAACTGATTTCGGCGCGGATATCATCAAAAGCGCCGGCTGTAGCGTCAGCCTGCAGCAGCTCGTTGAAATCCAGGCTCCATCCGGGAGCATACCAGTCGCTGACCGGAGCCAGCGCCAGCGCGCCGCCCAGTTGGGCCTGGCCGGTCACCGCCAGGATGTCGTGGCCGCCGGCGCCGTCGATCTCCATCAAGAGCTTTCCGTCGGGCCCTTGCTGAAAATTGCCGTCGACGGTGATGGTGCCCAGCGAGTTGCCGGGCGCGAGCGTGCCGTTATTGACGAACGCCTGGCTTGCATCGATTGTGTAGCGGCTGTTGCCTCCTACGACCGCGCCCTTGTCTACCGTCATGCTGTATATGTCGTGCTCGCCATTGAGCGAGGTGTAGCCCCCCTGCGCGGTCAACGCCAGGTTACCGCCCTGAATATCGCCCTCGTGCCTGAAGAAGAACTGATCATCGGCTTTGCCTGTCGCCACGCCAGTGTCATCCGGCAATTGGCCAAAGCTGAGCCGGGTCAGGCGCGGATTGCCCTCGCCGTCATCTTCGCCGTACTCGGAAACAATGTCGCCCTGGACACGCGCGCCGCGCATGATATTGATGCGCTCGACCAGCGCGTTGCGTGAAATATAGATGGCTGCAGTGCTGCCTGCCAGTTGCCCGGTCAAATCGAACTGGTTGACCAGTGCGCCGTTCAGCTCATCCGGCAATGGCGTCAACGGATCGCCACCTTCCCGGAAAATATAAGAACCGCGATATTGGCCAAAGGGCTCCCTGTCACCCATAAGGTTGTTACCAAAGTCGAAGCTTGCTGCAATGCCGCCCGGTCCCAGTGCCTGCACATCTCCGCGCTGGACCAAATTGTGATCCTTGCCGTAAGCGAACATGACGCCCCGCCCATTGACGCCTTGGGCATGGACGCGGGTGCCGGGATCAACCACCACGGTGTTGGCCTGGCCGTCCACGCGTATGCCCGCAGCGCCGGCGCCTTGGGTCAGCAGATCGGCCTGTTGGTATAGCGTGTTGCGGCTGCCGTAAATATGCAGTCCCAAGCCAAGGGTGGCGGTATTGTATCCGGGCACGTAAGCCGTGCCCTGTGCGTTGCGTTTCGAATAGCCGTGATTATTGAATATCGTCTGTCCATCGCCGTACACCGAATAGCCATAGAAATTGCGCCGATCGATCGTGTAGCCCATGTCCTGCAGGACGGCCAGCTCCGCCTCCATGAAAGTCGTATAGTTCCGGTACGACTGATGGCTCATCAGGCTGTTCTTGAGCTCCAGGTGGCTCATGTAATTATTGTCCAGGTCCTCGCCCGACTCGCCCAGCATCCGGACCGGCACCCCGGGCATGGCCCCGGCCAGTACCTCTTCAATATGAGCGCCGGTGAGGTAGCCCTGGTCTTTGCGGACATCAAAGGCGTCTGGATCTGCCGCATTGGTGCATTCGGAACAAATCACCAACTGCCCGGGACGCCCCGGATTGCCGTTATCATCGCGCAATAATTGCGAGTAGCTGCCGAGACTGGACCCAAAGATGGGCCGCTCCTCGTCATCGTCGACGGCCTCTATCGAGCTGGCTATGCCCAGTCCGTGCGCGAGCTCGTGGAAGGCAACCGAGTAGACGTCGATCTCCCCTTCGGGCCTAGGCAGTTGGGAAGGCAGATAATCCAGATCGTCAAAATCCAGCCTTCCCATGACAAAGAAGGCATGGGCGCCGAAATCGAGCGGACCCGGATCCTTGCCCTGCAAGGCAGCCTGGATTGTCGTCACACTGGCGGCACCGTCGACCAGATGGCCAGCGTCGCCCGCGGCGTTTTCGTCTTCGAACGTCCCAACATTGATCACCACGGGAAGCTGGCCCGGCGTCGGCGTGATCAGTTCGGCCCAATACTGGATCGCAGCCTCGATTTTGTCTTTTTGGTTGGCGTTCAGTGTCCAGGTGGACGAGGCTGGAGGTTCGTCCGGCCCGTCGCCCGGCATGAACGGCCCCTCACCCATGTCGAAGAAGCGCACGTCGAAGACAACGTTGCCTTCGGGGCCGAAAACGGTTCGATTTTCTATCGCCAGAGCGGCATTGCTGATAAGGGCGGTGGTGATTGCTGCGGTAAAAACGCGTATCTTTTTCATGGGTCAGGAAGCAGACGAGGCCGGCCGTGTAACGATTTCGTTTTGAAAGTAAAGAAATATACCGGAATCAACGAAACCGAACTGGCGGAATTGCCCTTCCTTCGCCCCCTTAATCGGTCAATACAGCCGCGTCGGCATTCCAGTCGCGCCGCCGCGAGAAACGCTGAAGCTCGCGCTCCACGTCGATGCCGAAGTGCGCCAACTTCTTCGCCAGCGCATTGGCGTTCTTATGCAGAGTTTCATCGTCGGGCAATGCCGCTCGGCTGGCAATGATTACCCGGTTCCCGGCCCGCAAGTTGAAAAAATCGCCGAATACGGCGGCGTAAGTGGCCGACTCCCGCTCATACATGGTGGACCTCGTAAAGGTATTGGCCACCAGCACGCCGTCTGGCGAAAGAATGGCGCGCACATGCTGGAAAAATTCGCGGGTGAGCAGATGGGCCGGAATGTAATCGACGTCGAATGCATCCAGCATCACCATATCGTACGTCCTGCCTTCCCGCCGGGCGCGTTCAATAAAGGCGCGACCATCTTCCAGAAACACGCGCTGACGCGGCCCTTGCTTGTACCCGAAGTAGCTTTCCGCCACGCGCAAGACGGCCGGGTCGATCTCCACGGTGTCGATAACCGCCTTGGGAAGTATCTGCTCCAGAGCCATCGGTATGGTGGCGCCGCCCAGGCCCACTATCAAAATCTTGCGCGGATCAGGCTTCACGAAAAGCGCACTGGTCATCATGCGCGTGTAGTCGAACACCATTTTTTCGGGCTCGCTCAGGTCGAAGCAGGTTTGGCGCCCATGGCCCTCGATCTGGCTGAAGTTCATGCACCGCTGACCATATTCTTCGATGACCAGAACCGGCGCGATTTCCGACGGTTCGGTGTGGACCAGCCGCGGAGCCGGCGATCCGGATAGCGAATAGCTGACCAGTACCGCGGAGCAGGCGGCCAGCGCCAGCGCGAGCAAGGCGGTCCATCTGAAACGACGGGGATCAAGTTTCATGAGGTCTCCTCAGCACCCGAACATACCCTCTAAGACATGATCATAGGAATGAAAATTGTGACTAAACTCGTTGTCTGCTCCGCGCCATTGCCGCCCGGTTGCAGATTCCGATAACGATAGAATCAGGTCGCACTACTCACCTGAGCAATGAAACGTGGGAACCACCCAATGCACTTGTATGAAGATCCAGCATTTTTTGTGCTGCTTACACAGAGCTATTGTCGCCTCCTCGGGCAATCGTTAGTGCCGGAAGGCATGAGCCGTCTTGCCGCGGCCCAATGGCTATATGAAGACGCGCCGTTCGGCATCCTTGCCCATACGGCGGATGCGGATCCGGTGTTCATGTACGGCAACAAGGCTGCGCAAAAATGCTTCGACTATACCTGGCAGGAACTGATCCGCCTGCCCTCGCGCTTGTCGGCCGAG
>JAKFDW010000270.1:0-1982 GCA_036675955.1 Orrella sp.
GGCACATCGAAGGCCCGGCTGGGGGAGGGTTCCGGCTGCAGGGTGTAATGCCACCACTCCAGGGGGTAGTTGCGGAAGCCACGATGCTCCATCGCCACACGAAGCAGGAGGCGGTTGGCCCGTTGCGACGGGCTCGCTTCGGGATTGTCGGTGTTGGCCCGAGGATCGAACAGGTCGAATTCAGTGCCCATATCCACTGCCCGGCACACGCCGCCGATGCACCGCAGCAGGGTGAGGTCTACGGTAGCGCCACGACTATGTCCGGAAGTCTCGGCGATGTACTCGCCGAGCAGCGCCGACTTTTCCAGATTGGGATAGTGCTGCGCCTTTCGTCGCTGGTCGGCCGGGTCGTGCACCCACTCCACGAACTGTCGGACCGCGCGGATCGGCCGATAGCAGTCATAGATCTTCAGGCCATAGCCGCGCCGCTTCAGATCCTGCTGCACCCGGGCCAGTGCTTGCGCCACTGGAGGCAGCAGCAGGCACTTGGCCGCGACATAGCCCCGAATAGGCTGGCCGACGAAATTGCGGTCACCGGCGTAACGAATATCCAGCAAAATGTCAGGCGCGAACTGGCGGATATCGGTCAGGCCTGCTTCCCATGCCGTGCGTGCCGGATCGATTGTCACCCCGCCGGCTCCAGCAGCGGAATTGCTGGCTGCGAGACCGACCACCAAGGCAATCAGGAATGTCTGGAAGATCACGGAAATGCTCATGTCACCCCTGCACTCTCGTTCCGCACGCGGCATCCCCGCAGCCTCTATCATGAGCCTCTGATGCGGTTTGCGGGTTTTTCGGCAGCTTGCATGCAGTGCATTCCAGGAAGCCCTGCCGCAGCGCAAGGAGAATAGGATGAAGCTGGGTTCGCACATCGCCAGTCTGATGCTCACGGCCTGGATGCTTGGGTGCGCAAGCACATCCTCCATAGTCAGGCCCGCGTCGACACCCTTGAAAGACGCCGGGCAACTAGTCGTGGTGACGACAACCGGTTGGGCCGCAACTGCGGGCGAACTGCGAACGTTCATGCGCGACGAAAAAGGCTGGCATGAGACAGGCTTGCGCTTGCCCGTCGTGATCGGACGCGCTGGCTCTGCCTGGGGCATTGGCAGACAGCCGCCACAGGACCAGGGGCCACAGAAGCGGGAAGGGGATGGACGCAGTCCGGCGGGAGTATTCGATATCGGTCCGGCCTTTGGCTACGAAACCTCCGACCGAACGCACTTGCCCTATCGGGGCATGAAATCGGGCGATTACTGCATCGATGTACCGGAGTCACCTTGGTACAACCGCATCGTATCGGTCGAGAACGTCGGGGCAACGGCGGTCGCCGGCTCGACGGAGCCCATGCGCCGTGACCTGATTGCCCATGGTGACGAACAGTACCGACTCGGATTCGTGATCCTGCACAACTCCTCCGCCCAACCCGGCCAAGGCAGCTGCATCTTCGCGCATCTGTGGAAGGGGCCGGATAAGCCGACTGCTGGATGCACAGCGATGAATCCGACTGGGATGCGTCGATTGCTGGACTGGTTGCGTGCCGACCGCAAACCGCGATTCGTGTTGCTGCCGATGCTCGAGTACCGGCGGTTGCAGTCGACTTGGGGCCTACCGGAACTGGGCGACGCCAAGCGCTGAGCTACAAGACGAAAAACTCTCGCCCCTCGCTCGCGCTTGCCGGGATCAGGAAGCACTCCGATCGCACCGATCCTGATGCGAGCCCCCACTCACGGAACATGGGACGAAAAAATGGAGCCTACCCAGCCGACAGCTGGGGTTTCGAGTAAAAAGCTGACGATGACCTGCTACAGGTCGCGCCTGTGACGCAAAAGAAAACGCCGGATCTTTCGATCCGGCGTTTGGGGTAAAGACCCTGGCGATGACCTACTCTTGCATGGCTTAAGCCACACTACCATCGGCGCAGCTGCGTTTCACTTCCGAGTTCGGGATGGGATCGGGTGGTTCCACAGCGCTAATTTCACCAG
>JAKFDW010000271.1:0-3474 GCA_036675955.1 Orrella sp.
ATGGCCGATGCGGGGCAGGTAGTGTTCCAGCTTCGTCAGTACATCGCCCTCGGTGACGCCGACGTGATAGGCATCGAACATGATGCGCACATTCGGTTTGTCGACGCGATCCAGGATCGCGTCGGCCTGTTGCAGGAAGGAATAAAAATAACCGGGCTTGTCGCGTTGATTGATGGGCTCAAGCAACAGCGTCAGGCCATGTTCGGCAGCATCGTCGGCGGCCCGCTTCAGGTTGTCTGTAAATGTGTCGCATGCCTGCGGAGCGTCAAAGGGTATGACTCCTGCGACCGCATGTATGGCTTGCGCGCCGCTGGCGCGGCACCAGTCTATGGATTGGGCCACCGCCTGTTGAAAGTCGGCTTCCCGGCCGGGAAGCGCGCCCAGACCGAACTCACCCTTTGCCGTGTCGCCGGCGTAGGTATTGATGCCAAGCAAGGTCAGATTGCGCGCCGTGCATAAATCGCGAACTTCGGCGGCGTCCGTATCGTAAGGCCAGTGCAGCTCGATCGCCTTGAATCCGGCGTTTGCCGCGGCGTTTATACGTTCCAGCAGCGGGCGGTCAGGCCACAGGAAACCCAGGTTGGCGGAAAATTTCGGCATTTTTCACGTTCTCGTTTAGTGTCGGGACAGGGTGGTCGCCGGCCCCTTCGGGCCATTCAGTGTTGTTGCACGTAGGCGGCAACCAGTTCGGCGCCTGTGCCGGCTGCGGTAAAGCCCAGCGCATACGCACGGCGGGTGTCTATTCGCGCCGGCCAGGTGTCGACGATGGCCTTGATGCGCGGGTCAGGCTGCCAATCGATGAGGTCGGCGACTGCTGCGCCGGCCAGTTCGCGTAGCGCATCGGCCATTTCCCGCGGGGTGATGGTCAGGCCGGGCAGATTGATGGAACGGTGCTCGCCCAGCTGCGTGGAAGGCAAGAGATAGGCGTGTATCAAGGACTGTATGACGTGTCCGGGCGATGCCAGCCATAAGGGTGTGTCGGGGTCGATGGGGCAGATGGCGCGCTCGCCGGCCATCGGCTCGCGGATGATGCCGCTGGCAAAACTCGACGCGGCGCCATTGGGCTTGCCGGGTCGTACCGATACGGTGGGAATGCGCACGCACCGCCCGTCGATAAAGCCTTTGCGCGTGTAGTCGGCCACCAGCAGCTCGCCTATCAATTTCTGTATGCCGTAAGAAGATAGCGGCGCAGGCGGCGTGCTGTCGTCCACCATGTCGTGCGTTGCGCCGCCGTAGACGGCCAGCGAGCTGGAAAACAGGAAACGCGGCGGGCTGCCGAGCGTGCGCGCGGCATCCAGCAGCGCGCGGGTGCCGTCAAGATTGACACTCATGCCGAGATCGAAGTTGCTCTCGGCGGTGCCGCTGACTACAGCAGCCAGGTGAATGATTCCGCAGATATCATCGTTTATGATAGACCGCCATTGCGCAGCATCGGATATGTCGGCGCACAGGTAGTGCAAGCGCGGATCGGCGAGTGCGCCGACGGTCTGGTCTATTGCGATGATTTCATCGAAAAGACCGTCAAGGCCTGCGGCGGGCCGCAGCAGTTGTTCTATCAGCATCTGGCCTAAAAAGCCGGATCCCCCACTGACCAGGATTTTTCTCAATTTGGATCCTTTATGGAGTTATGTTGTCGGGACTCACAAGATAGCGCAAATCATCAGGTCGGACCAGCAATCAGTTCACCATTCAATTCAGGACGTAGCGGAGAAGGCAGCATGAAAGGCAAGTTGTTCATTGGCGGTAAGTGGTTGGCGCCCCATTCGGGCAAGACGATAGCGGTCATCGACCCTGGAACAGGAGAACAGTTCGACGAGATCGCCGACGGCGGGGCTGTCGATATCGACCTGGCGGTCCAGGCAGCGCGTCGCGCGCTCGCCGGCGAGTGGGGGAGTTTCACCGCAGTCGATCGTGGGCGTGCCCTGACTCGGCTTGGGCAGAAGGTGCTGGAGCATTTCGATGAATTGGTCGAGCTCGAGTCCCGTGACTGCGGCAAGATCCTCGCGACCGCCCGCAACGACGTCAAACTGCTGGCCCGTTATTTTGAATTTTATGGCGGCGCCGCCGATAAAGTGCATGGCCAGGTCATTCCCTACCAGAACAACCATGCCGTGCGGGTGGTGCGCCAGCCCTTCGGCGTTTCCGGACACATCATTCCCTGGAACTATCCTGTGCAAATCATGGGCCGCTCTGTCGGAGCGGCGTTGGCCATGGGCAATGCCGCGGTGATCAAGCCGGCGGAAGATGCCAGCCTGTCGATCTTGCGGCTGGCCGACCTTGCCGCCGAGGCAGGGTTTCCCGACGGCGCCTTCAATGTCGTACCCGGTTACGGCACGACGGCCGGCGCCGCGCTTATTTCGCATCCCGGCGTGAATTTCGTGTCCTTTACCGGTTCGCCACAGGTGGGCACTATCGTTCAGCAGGAAACGGCGCGCAACCACGTGAAGTGCGTGCTCGAACTGGGCGGAAAATCGCCTCAGCTGGTCTTTGCCGATGCGAACCTGGACCGCGCCATACCGGCGGTGATCAACGGCATCATTCAGAACGCCGGCCAGACCTGCTCGGCTGGATCGCGCCTGCTGATACAGCGCGACATCTACGAAGAGGTGGTGTCCCGTGTGGCGGACCGCTTCAGCAAACTCCGTACTGGCACGCAAGACCAGGAGCTGGATTGCGGCCCCATCATCAACGCCAGGCAGCTGGGACGAATGCAGCGATTCATCGATGATGCAGTCAAGAGCGGCGCGCGCATTGCCGCTCAGGGCGAGCTTCGCGCCGATTTGCCGGCTAAAGGATTCTACGTTGCGCCGACGTTCTTTGCGGATGTGCCGCGCAACCACCTTCTGGCCAAGGAAGAGGTGTTCGGCCCCGTGCTGACCGCCATGCCTTTCACCGACGAGGCCGATGCCATCGCGCTGGCCAACGATACCGACTACGGACTGGCCGCTGGCGTATGGACCGAAAATGGCGGACGCCAGCAACGCGTTGCGCAGGGAATCAATAGTGGGCAGGTTTTCATCAACTGCTACGGTGCCGGCGGCGGGGTCGAACTTCCGTTTGGCGGCTTCGGCAAGAGCGGCCACGGTCGGGAAAAAGGCTTCATGGCGCTGGAGGAAATGAGCCTCACCAAGACCATCGTGCATAACTTCGAGCCATAAGCCGACTTAGGGATAACTATATGTTTCTTCTCTTGTTTATTTGCGGTACTTCGCCATAATTATGAATTATCAGCCAGCCCGGAGTCATCGCATTGACCAAACGCATTGTTCAGCAGGTGCTGTATCTCGAGGTCGCAGACCGTCTGCGCGCCATGATTCAGTCCCGTGAGTTGACATCCGGGGTCTGGATCGATGAAATGCGGCTAAGCAAGGAACTGGGCATCTCACGGACCCCCTTGCGCGAGGCGCTCAAAGTGCTGGTCAGCGACGGCCTGGTTCGGCTTGAGCCGCGCCGGGGCTGTTTCGTCAACGAACT
>JAKFDW010000272.1:0-11924 GCA_036675955.1 Orrella sp.
GTGAAGGGACTGGAACGGGCTGCGCGATACCGCCCCGGCGAAATGCCGAAAGCCGCGCCAAAGGCCCGGTTGAACGCCGCGTCGGACACATAGCCGGCGCGCCGCGCAACATCCCGCAAGGAAGCCTGGGTACCGGCCAAAGCCACTGCCGCGCGATGCATGCGCATGCGCTGCGCCGTGGCATTCACCGTTTCCGCCATCATCGCGCGGTACACGCGATGGAAGTGGTAGGGCGAGAGGCAAGCCATGTCCGCCAGCCGATACAGATCGGGGTCGGCATCGGGGTGCTTGGCCAGCCAGCGCAGCACTGGTTCCAGGCGTTTGGCATAGTGGATACGGGTTTCAGGCTTCATACGGTCTCCATGGCCTCACTGTAGCGCCAGCGAATTTGCAGATTTTGCGGTTTTCAATGCGGTTTCCAAGTGTGCCAGGTTTGCTTGCGGCCGGTAACGCAGCGATACCGTCCGGGCACGTCACTTGCTGTGCTGCCAGTCGCAATCCCAGCGCCTGACCGTCACCTGTCAAGGAGATAATCACAGTGACCCATATCATCGACCGGCGGTATTCGCAGACCGTCTACCCACTACATGCGGTGTTTCTGGCCGGAACCGTTCCCCTCTTCCTGGGCGCAGCACTCTGTGATGCCGCCTACGCCTCGTCCTACGAGATCCAGTGGAACAACTTTGCGTCCTGGCTGATCGCCGGCGGACTGGTGTTTGCGGGCATCGCCCTGATTTTTGCGATCGTCGACCTGTGCCAGGCCCACAGAAGAGTCCGGGGCTCGGTAGCGTATGCGGTCATACTGCTGGCCACATGGGTGCTTGGCTTCCTCAATGCGCTCATGCATGGACGGGACGCCTGGGCAAGCATGCCCACCGGCCTGGTCTTGTCCATTGTCGTTACTGTGCTCGCCATCGTAGCCACGTGGTTCGGTTTCTGCACCCCGCGTATTGGAGGAACGAAATGAAAACCTCCTACCTGCTTACGGCTGTCACATTCTCGGCACTTTTAGCGGCATGCGGCGGAGGCGATACGGAACCCTTGCAGGTCGGCGGCTCGCCTGAGCTGCCCCAACCTTATCGCGACCTGATGCCCGACATGGTCATTGCCAAACCCGCGGAATGGGGCGACAGGCTGCCTACGGTACCTGAGGGCTACACGATCAGCGCCATTGCCACCGACCTGCAAATTCCACGACAGACGCTGGTGCTGCCTAATGGCGACATCCTGGTGGCCGAAGGCCGGGGAGGCAGTGCACCGAACCTGAAGCCGAAAGACATAATCGCCGGCCCTATCAAGGCCAAGGGCAACACCTCGGTCAAGGGCGGCAATCGCCTGACCCTGTTGCGCGACGCGGACGGCGACGGCGTCTACGAATTGAAAACAGTTTTTGCGGAGAACCTCAACGCGCCTTACGGGCTGGCGCTGGTCGATGGCAGCCTCTACGTCGCCAACCAGGACGAGCTGGTACGGTTCGACTACAAGGAAGGCCAGACCAAAGCCGAAGGCCCTCCGGAGACTGTTACGGCCTTGCCGTCGGCAATCAACCACCACTGGACCAAGGCGCTGGCCGCCAGCCAGGACGGCCAATACCTTTATGTCGGTATCGGTTCCAACAGCAACATCACCGAACGCGGCATGACGGCCGAGGTTGATCGGGCCATGGTGTGGCAAGTAAACGCAAGCAGCGGTGCACACAAGCCCTACGCCACGGGCTTGCGCAACCCCACTGCGCTCACCATCCACCCCGATACCGGCCAATTATGGGTCGTCGTGAACGAACGCGACGAGATCGGCCCCAACCTGGTCCCTGACTATCTCACCGCAGTACGCGAAGGCGGCTTCTATGGCTGGCCATACAGTTATTGGGGGAAAAATGTGGACGATCGCGTGCGTCCGCAAAATCCGGACAAGGTCGCGTCGGCGATCACGCCCGATTACAGCCTCGGGGCACACGTCGCCGCGCTGGGCGTCGACTTCTCCACCGAGACGATGGGCGCGAAGTTCGCCGATGGCGTTTTCGTCGGCGAACACGGCAGTTGGAACCGCAAGGATCCCGTAGGCTACAAGGTGGTTTTCGTACCGTTTCAGGACGGCAAGCCCGCCGGTCCTCCCGTGGATTTCGTTGCCGGTTTTCGGGATGACGACGGCACCACGCGGGGCCGTCCGGTTGGCGTGACGGTGGACCCGCGCGGGGCGCTCATCGTCGCCGACGATTTGTCCAACACCATCTGGCGGGTGGCGCCCGCACAGGGCGGATAGGCAATGCCTACGGCAGGCGTGGCGCCGCGTCGGCGCCACGCCTGCAAGATGCCTTACATGGTCGGCATGTTGAATTCATTTCCCTTGTTAATGCTTTCGGGCCAGCGCTGCATGATGGACTTCTGCTTGGTGTAGAAGCGAACGCCCTCTTCGCCATAGGCGTGCGTATCGCCGAACAGGCTGCGCTTCCAGCCGCCGAAACCGTGCCATGACATCGGAACAGGAATGGGCACGTTCACGCCCACCATGCCTACCTGGATGCGGCGCGAAAATTCACGGGCCGTATGGCCGTCGCTGGTAAAGCACGAGACCCCATTGCCAAATTCATGATTGTTGACAAGGTCGATGGCGGCGCCGAGATTGTCGACATGGATGCAAACCAGCACCGGTCCGAAGATTTCTTCCTTGTATATCCTCATCCCGGGCGTAACCTTGTCGAACAAGGTGCCGCCGACATAAAAGCCGCCTTCATGACCGGCTACCTTGTAGCCGCGGCCGTCCACCAGCAGCTCGGCGCCCTCTTCCTCGCCGATGGCAATGTAGTTTTCGATGCGCTGCAAGGCTTCTTTGGTTACCACCGGCCCCATCTCAGCGTCCAGCGCCATGCCGTCCTTGATCTTGAGCGACCTGGCACGCTCTTGCAGCACCGGAACGATTTTCTTGCCGACCTCGCCCACCAGTACGGCAACCGAGATCGCCATGCAGCGTTCGCCCGCCGAACCATAGGCGGCGCCCACAAGCGCGTCGACAGTGCGTTCGATATCGGCATCGGGCATGATGACCATATGGTTTTTCGCGCCCCCCAAAGCCTGCACGCGTTTACCAAAATGCGCGCCGCGTTCGTAGATGTACTGGGCGATCGGCGTCGAGCCCACGAAGCTCAGGGCAGCCACGTCGGCGTGCTCGAGCAGAGCGTCCACCACGACCTTGTCACCCTGGACCACATTGAATACGCCATCGGGCAAGCCCGCTTGCTTGAACAGCTTGGCCATCAGGATGGAAACGCTGGGGTCGCGCTCGCTAGGCTTCAGGATGAAAGTATTGCCAGCCGCGATGGCGACAGGAAACATCCAGCAAGGCACCATGCAGGGGAAATTGAAGGGAGTGATTCCGGCAACCACGCCCAATGGCTGGCGCATGGTCCAGTTATCGATACCCGTGGCAACCTGCTCGGTATAGTCGCCTTTGAGCAATTGGGGAATGCCGCAGGCGAATTCAATGACGTCGATACCGCGCGCCACTTCGCCCTGCGCATCGGTAAATACTTTCCCGTGTTCGGCGGTAATCATGGCCGCCAGCACATCGGTGTTCTCGTTCATCAACTGAAGAAACCGGCTCATGATGCGCGCACGCCGCAGCGGCGGGGTATCCGCCCAAGCTTGCGAGGCCGCTTTGGCGGCAGCCACGGCCGCATTCACATCGTCGACGGACGACAGCGCAACGTGCCGGGCAACATCCCCCGTGGACGGGTTGTAGACATCCTGCTTGCGTTCGCCACTGCTTGCCCGAACCTCACCCCCGATGAAATTTTGGATGTCGCCGCTGTCGACATAGGCGGGCGTGGGGTTGATCGGGTCGGTGACGCTGGCGTGCTGATCTTTCATTTTCCTGTCCTTGCTGGTAGTTCTGGATGAAAAAAGTATAGGTATCCGGAAGGGCCGCCACAAGTCCATATCGCTGGATACATTGTTTAATTTAATAGACAATGAAGGGAACTATACGGAAGAGCCATGAAGGGACACAAGATCGAATTACCGTGGTCGCATATTTACTGGCTGAGCATGCTGGGCACCGCAGGCAGCTACACCGCTGCCGCCAAGCGCCTGGGTGTAAGCAAGGGCGCAGTAAGCCTGCGCATTGCCGAGCTTGAGCAGCTCGCGGGAGTGGCGTTGGTCAGGCGCACCACGCGCAGCGTGCGCCTGACCCAGGCCGGACTAGCGCTTGTGGATGGGTCCGAGCAGGCCTTCACCGCCATTGAGCGCAGCTTCGACAATATTCTGGACCTGGCCGAGATACCCCGCGGGGTGGTGCGCGTCACCGTACCGGTCGCGCTTGGCCGCCAGAAAATCATTCCACTGATCGGCAAGTTCCTGGAGGCCTGTCCCGATGTGCGCGTGGAAATAGAGCTATCGGACCACCTGAGTTCCCTGGCCCAGGAAGGTTTCGACCTTGCCATACGCCATACCAGCAGCGTGCCCGAAACCCATGTGGCTTGGCTGCTGCAATCCTCGAAAACCTTGCTGGTCGCCACGCCCGCCTATCTGGAAAAACGGGGCGTCCCCACGACGCCCGACGACCTGGCGCGGCACAATTGTCTGTATTACCTGCGTTCTGCAGCCCTACCCGCATGGAGTTTTGTCGCTGCGGGGCGCCAGGCAGACCGCTACAGCGTCGCGGTACGCGGGAACTTCAGCGCCAACAACAGCGAGGCGCTACGCGGCATCGTAATGGCGGACCAGGGCATAGCGCTACTACCCGACTTCAGTGCCCAGGAAGATGTCGCGGCAAAACGCCTGGTGCACCTGCTGCCCGATTGGGAGCCGGTCGGCGCGTTTGGCGACGCCATTTATGCAATAAGGCCCTATAGCGCCTATGTTCCGCGCGCGGTCCGGGCCTTTGTCGAACACTTGAAGAACGAGCTGGGGCGCACCGCATAAAAATACCTGAATAACAACTATTATCATTCTGGTTTAATATACGAACCCTTCCGACTGCAGGCTTTCGACTTCAGAGACACACATGTTCGGTTTTTTGGCTTTCATGCTGACGCTGGCGGGTGCCGCCAGCCTGTATCTTGGTTCCCGGCACCAACAATGGCGAAGAACCCCTCTTTCGCATAAATTCTCTATCCCCCTTTCTGCGTTGTTGCTGCTTATTGGCCTGGGTGTATGGATACGCGCCACGCAACCGCTTACGGGCACATTCATCTTCCTGACGCTATTGATGTTGCTTTGGTCAGTCTTTCCTTTCATAGCCGTTTGCACGCGAGGCCGGCAATGAGCGATATACGCAATGCCGACGCTTTTTCCGGCAGTACGCCGCCCGGCAAAGCGCGCAACAAGGAACGCCGCGATCTTTCGAAAGGCTGGCTGGGCAAAACCCTGGCGGGCATTGTCTGCGGGCTGGCCATCGCCCTGATCGCCAGCGGATTCTTCATGCTGCCCGACACCAAACACAATACGATTTACGACAAATACCAAATCGCAATGTGGATGGTTCCGCCCATCTGGCTCGCCGTACTGTCGTGCTGCTATCTTTTTCGCGACGCCTTGCGCGCGTGGTTATGGCTGGGCGGCATCAGCATCGCCGGGTTTGCATTGTTCAGGGGGCTGGCGTAATGAAAATAAGAAAAGACATTCTGGATATCTACAAGGCCGTTCACACCTGGACCGGCATCATCGCGGGCCTGGCCCTGTTCATTGCTTTTTATGCCGGCGCCCTCACCGTGTTCAAGCATGATCTTGCCGCCTGGGTATCGGCGCCCATGCAAGATACGCGGCAGGTCGATCCGCAAGATGCAGGCCGGCTGATGGAACAAACGCTGCAGGCACGGCCTGATGCGGCGCACGACTTTACGCTGACGTTGCGCGCAACCGATGTTGAACCCGCTCAGCTGTCGTGGAAAAGCCCGGACGGAGCACGGCAATACCACGCCATATTCGACGCATCGGGGGAACTGCAGATCAGTGAACGCGAGCCGACGGCGGTCGCGGACTTGGTCGACAACCTGCACCGAACCGCGGGCTTCGTGCCGGGCGACGTCGAAATCGGGATACTGGTCATCGGCGTCATCGCCATGATGTACGGCCTGGCGCTGGTATCAGGGCTTATCATCCTGCTGCCTACCCTGGTAAAGGATCTCTTCGCCTTGCGCCTGGGAAAAAACCTGAAGCTCATGTGGAAGGATGCGCACAACGCCCTGGGCTTTTTCAGTTTGCCATTTCATCTTGTCATTGCACTGACCACAGTGGTTTTCGCGTTTCATGACCCCATTTACGACACTCAGGACAAGCTGATCTTTGACGGCGGGATGATGGACCAATGGAGACTGCCCGCCCCACCAGTAGTGGCGCCCAGCCTGGCCGCCACAGGCGGCAAGCCGGCGGGCGACCAAGGCCCGGCCCTCGCATCGCCGGCCCGCCTGCTGGCGGATCTGCGTGCGCTGTCGCCCGGGTTCGAGCCGCATTACATGGACTACCATGACCTGGACAGCAAACGTCCGACAGTGCGCATTCACGGTGTAGATCCCAATTACATGATGCGCTATGACGGGTTCGCCGTCATGAATCCCTATACCGGCGAAATCATCAACGGCAGCTATCTGCCCGGCCATACTAGCGGCTGGACCACCTGGCTGACGGTTTTCTTCGCCCTGCACTTCGCGTCTTTCGGCGGCGCAACCGTTCAATGGATTTACTTCTTCCTGGCCCTGGCCGGCGCGTTACTCTTCTATTCGGGCAATCTGCTGTGGATAGAATCCCGCCGCCGGCGAGCGCAAAAAAACGGCTTGCCTGAACAAAAAACATCGGTGCGCGTCCTGTCTTCGCTGACCGTCGGCGTGTGCCTGGGTTGCATCGCAGGAATTTCGGCCAGCCTAGTGGCCGGCAAGTGGCTGCATGGACATGTCGCCAGCTTGAACACCTGGCATGTCGTCGTGTATTACGCCGTATTCTTCCTGAGCATTGCCTGGGCCTTTCTGCGCGGGGCTGCGCGCAGTGCGGTGGAATTGTTGTGGGTGTGTGTGGTCGCGACCGCGGCCATTCCCTTGACCAGCCTGGCCGCCTGGCTGGTTCCGGCGACGGGACTGTGGGTCAATACATCGCCGGCCAGCACGGGAGTGGACCTCGGCGCCGCCATTGGCGCCGCGTGCCTGATATGGATGGCGGTCGCCACCCGGCGGCGTCAAACGCACGGCCAGCCCGACAGCATCTGGGCGCTGGCCCGCGCCACCTGAACCGTAGCGACAAGCCGGCACGCAGCGGCAGGGCTAGGGCCCGACGCCGGCAGCGCAAGCCGGCAAGCCACGCCCGTACGCGGCCGGATTCAGCAGCGCAACAAGTCCGCAACCCAGCGAGCCTTGCCAATGCAGGTAGTCGTGCGCCGTGGCGTGCTCCACCTGCGTGACCGCGTAGCCTTTTGCGCGCAGCACATCGCCCAGATGACGACTGGTTTCAAGTATGCCGTCGCGGCCGCCCCGGCTTGCCTCATAGCGGCCGGCATCCAGATAGAAACGCACGTCGGCCTTGGGCGCCTTCACGTATTGCCGCATCATCCAGCCCGGGATTTCGCCTTCCGGCGCCCACCAATACGAGCCCGAGAGGCTCAGCACGTTGCCAAAACGATGCGGGCTCATCAAGCCGGCATAGGCCGAGGCCAGGCCGCCATAGCTTGAGCCTGCGATGACGGTACGCTGCGGCGGCTGGGCTATTCCCAAACCTTCCACCCAGGGCATCAGTTCTTCATCCAGGAAGCGCGCAAAAGGTTTGTTCGGCGGCAGCTCCGTCCCCCTGGCGACCGGGCTGGAGTTTCCGACCAACACAACGGCGGTGGGTGGAATCAATCCTTCGGCCATCAAGTTGTCGATAATCGCGGGTGTCGGCACTTGCCCGAGATAGGCATGGGCGTCGAACAGGACGAGTAACGCTTCCGGTGCAGCGCCTGCGGGCCGGTAGGTCCAGATATCGCGGCGGTTTCCCAGCACGGTACTGTCGAACTCGTGATGGACGAGGGTTCCCGAAGCGAGGCCGGCATGGCGTTCGATCCAGGGCTGCGGCGGCGCCTTGGGCAGTGCCACCACCGAGGCGCCCTGGTAAATATCGACCCGGCTATCCGCTGTATCGGGATAGACCCGTGGATTCAGGGGATCGCGTTGCGCCGTCGCCAGGATGACTCGCCGCTGCGCCATCGGGTTTCCTTGAATATCGGGCACATTCGGCGCGAGACGATAGCTCAATCGCGCCGTGTTGGGCATGCGGAATGTCGCCCACCATACGTCGCTATTTTCCAGCCTTTCCAGAGGATCGTGGTTGCCCGATGGGCTGCCGAACAGGCGTACGTTGTTTGCTTCTCCCCGCCACAGAAAAGTCACCAGGGACTCTTTTTCCGATACGGGCTCGACCAGCGGCGAACCATCGCGCGCCACCTCGTTCCAGAAAGCCTCGGTGTTGCCGCCTTTAGCCAGGGTTTGCCGCAGCGCTTGCAATCTCGGGCTGGCAAGCGCCTGGGCCTGGTCTGCGGCATCCTGCGACCGGGGTACAAGCACCTTGGCTAGCCGCAGCTCGAACATGCCCGGCGTATTGCCCGTATGACGCACGACAAGCTGCTGCGGGGTCTCCGACACAACCCACATCATGCTTTGCAGGGTGGCGTCCGCCCTGCCCAGGCGACGCAGGTGCCGGCCCTTATCGTCCTGAAGATCCAGCACGGCATTTCGGCCGTCGAATTCGCCCTGGACGACATGCCCTGCCGGCACATCGAGACGGAAAACATGGCTGCCGTCCACCGGTACGCAGCCTTGCACGACGCGCCCCGCTGCCAGGCCGCTGTCATCGCTGCGATGAACTTCCCCGGCGCAAGCGGGCGCTGCCGGCACGGCGCCCTGCGCGGCGGGCACGCCGGCCCAGGCAGCCATGCCAAATGCCGTGCGCCCGGCCAATATCATGGCGCGCCGCCATGCAGCCGCGCCCATCAGAACTCGAACGTTGCCGCAAGGCGAACGGTGCGCGGCGCTGCGGGCATGAGGTAGCCGCTGGTAAACAGGCCGGACCAGTACTGGCGATCGGTAAGGTTCTCGACATACAGATTGAATGTGACCGGCGTGCTGGCGATCGTGGTTGCATAGCGCGCATTCAGGTCGAAACGGTGCCACGCCGGCATTTCCAGTGTGTTGCCCGTATCGGCCCATTGCTTGCCCGTGTACACGACGCGTCCGCCCACGCTCAGGCCCGTGACCGGCGTTTCCCAATCGAGTCCAAGATTCGCCGTCCACTTGGGCGCGCCAAACGTTTGCAAGCCTGTGTCGCGCTGCTGCGCGTCCAGGTATGAAAGGCCGCCCAGCAGACTCAGCGATGGCGAAATCTTGCCAAACGCCGTCCATTCGACACCCCGCAGGCGCTGCTTGCCGCCCTCGACCATTGCGTAGTCGGGGCCAACCTCTTCTTCTATCAAAGTCGGCCGGTCGATCTGGAAGGCGCTGACGGTGTGTGTGAAGGTGCCAAGGCGCTGCTTGATGCCGACCTCCATTTGCTTGGTCTGCAGCGGCTTGAACGACTCGCCTTCATTCACATAATCCAGGCCGAAGGGAACCGTTTCACCGGGCGACAGGCCTTCCATGTAGTTGGCATACAGCGATGTGTTTTCGCCCCAGGGCTTGACCACGACGCCCAGCGATGGCGACAGGCGGGATTCGTCATAATCGGCCAGTTTCTGCTTGACCCGCTGCAGACGCGCGCCCACGGTAAGCAGCACCTTGCCTTCGGCAAAATCCAGCGTGTCGGCCAGCGCAAACGAGGTCATTATGTTGTCGACCTGATAATCAGGAACATTGGGCGCACCGGGAAACACCGGCGTGACGGGATTGTAGATATTCTGCGGCCATCCTTCGTTCGGGTTGTTGGCCGTGCCTTCTTTATAGTTGAGCCACGACGCCGAGGCCGTAATGTTGTGGGCGACAGAACCCGTATTGAAGCGTCCGTTCAGGCCTGTTTCGGCGACGCGGCCGCGCGTGACGGTATGCACGTTGTACACATAGCCGGTTGCCGTGCCGTCCGGTTCGGTGACGATCACACGGGTGCCGAACATCAGCCCTTTGCCCGCGCTGTTGGCCGCGCCGACGGAAGCGTAGGCGCTGAGGTTGTCGGCCAGCTTCAGGTCGCCCCGCAATGAAAAGCCATCGTCCTCGTAGACGCCATGCGTACCCTTGAACATATTGCTGTCCGCATCCGGCACCGGTACAAGTTCTCCAAGACCCACCACCGCCCTGCGCTGGGCCACCAGGCCATACATGCCCTGGCTGCCGTTCTCAATTTTCTCGCGGCTTGAGTAGGCATCGAGCTTCACGCTGCCGTTGTCGCCTTGGTAGTCCAGCGCCAGCGCCCCCAGGCGTCGTCCTTTCTTCTGGTCGGCGACCCCTGTATCGCCTGTGCCGTAGACGCCGTTGAAGCGCAGGCCCAGTTCGTTTTCCTCGCCAAAACGGCGACCCACGTCGATGTGTCCCTGTACATAACTGTCGGACGAGTAGGACGTCGTAAGGCTGGTGATGGGCTCGGCCGTGGCCCGCTTCGTAACCAGGTTGACCGTGCCGCCCAGGTTATCGGCAGGCGCCATGCCGCTGAGCAGCCCGCTGGGGCCGCGCAACACTTCGACGCGCTCAAGGAATTCAGTCGGAATATGCCCTTTGGGCGCAATGCCATACAAGCCGTTGAACGCCACCGTCGGGCCGCTCACGTCCAGGCCGCGTATGGTGAAGTGTTCCAGCATATGGCCGCTGTTGGTCGTGAAGCGCACCGAAGGATCGTTTTGCAGCACGTCCGCCAAAGTACGTGCCTGCCTGTCCTGGATAACCTGAGCGGTATATGAATTGATGCTCACCGGCGCATCCAGAATGTCCGTATTCCCCAACATGCCAAGCCGAGCGCCGGTCGCCGCCTGCCCGCCAGGGGCCGCAGGAGGCAATGATTCCCCGTCGCCGCCTTGAACGGTGATGGGAGAAAGCGTCTGGGTCGACTGCGCATGGGCGCCACCGAAGGCACCGAGCACAGCGAGCGCGATAGAGTAGCCAACCGTGGCGTTAAAGGCGCGCGGGGAGTGTTTGAACATGATTACGTCCGGGTTACAGGTTGAGGAAACGAAAACAACGATCGCGTTTGAGTCGGCCGTCGCGTCTTACCGATCGGGCCTAAAAATCAAAACGATAATTATTATCATTTATATAAACCTGTGCAAGGGAAATCCTTACATTTCTTGATACATATGGGTCTTTTCCCTTGTGATTGCCCATGGCAACGCAGCTCGAAGCAAAAAAATATTATCGTGCAAAGCCGCACATAGCTACTTCTTGCGCCGTTCTGTCTTCATTAAACTCTGCATCAGCATCACTTCGTCCGCCCCGTTCACGCTGCATGTCCGAGCAAAGTCCATACACTGCTAAAGGAGACGTCAATGTTGAAAATCAATAAGAAGGTGCTTGTTGGCTTCATTGGAGCCGGCTTCATCGGAGCCGCTCATCTGGCAAATGCCCAAGTCGGGTTTCCGCCACCCCCGCCAAAAGTAAGCCCGGCCGCAGGCGTCATCGACATGCACGTGCATCCGGACCCCGATGTATTCGGCAGGTCGCTGACCGACATCGAACTGGCCACGCTGGCCAAGCGCAAAGGCATGCGCGGCATCGTCATCAAGAATCACGTGGTTACAACCAACGACCGCGCGGCCATTGCCATGCAACAAGTGCCCGGCATCGAGGTTTGGGGCGGCATCGTACTCAATAAATCTGTCGGCGGCCTGAATCCCTCGGCCGTGGAGTGGATGCACAGGATGTCGGGCGGCCGCGGGAAAGTAGTGTGGCTGCCGACCTTTGATTCGGACAAGCATATAAAAACGCTGGTGGACAAAGAAAAATCGGGCCTGGTCGTTGCGGTGGATGGAAAAGTAACGCCCGAGATGGA
>JAKFDW010000273.1:0-8296 GCA_036675955.1 Orrella sp.
CTCGGCAGCGGTAGACGGGTCTGCGTCCTCTTCGTCGCGTCCCAGATGCGGCAGCAAGCCTTCTTCCACACCCGCCAGGAATACGTGCGGGTACTCCAGACCTTTGGAAGCATGCAAAGTCGATAGTTTGACCGCATCCGGATCTTCTTCTTCGGAGCGTTCCAGCATCGTCACCAGTGCGACATGCTGCACCAATTGCAACAGAGTCAGATCATCTTCCGACGCCTTGCGCTTGAGCCAGGCGATGAGTTCCATCACGTTCTGCCAGCGGGTCTGGGCGGGCTTCTCTTCCAGCGTGTCATACAGATAGCGCTCGTACTGGATGGTGTTGAGCAGATCATCCAGTATGGCGCCGGCCGAATCGTCTTTGGCGCCGTCTATCCCGACGCCGGACAAGCCATCATCGGCGCCGAACAAATCGCCACTGCCCGGCATGACCCGCAACGCAACGCCCTTGCGCCCCGCGCGCGCCTGAATGCGCTGTATGAACGTGCCGAAAACCTGCAAAGGCTCCAACTGCTTGGAAGCGAGTCTTTCTGCGGAGCCGATTTCAAAAATGGCCTCGAACAAAGACAATTGCCGTTCGGCCGCAAACTGGCCCAGTGTTTGCAAGGTCTGCTGCCCTATACCGCGTCGCGGCGTCGTGACTGCTCTGATGAACGCGGGATCGTCGCTGTCGTTGGCCACCAGCCGCAAATACGCCAGAATGTCGCGAATTTCGGCCTTGTCGAAAAAACTCTGGCCGCCCGAGATGGTGTACGGGATCCTTAGATTGCGCAACGCCTGCTCCAGCGCGCGCGCCTGGTGATTGCTGCGATACAGCACGGCAAAATCACGCCATTCCGCCTTACGCTCGAACCGCCCCGCCGAAAGGCGCACGGCAATCGATTCGGCCTCGGCTTCCTCGCCATCCATGGCCGAGACTTGTATGGCCTCTCCCACTCCGAGGTCGGACCAGAGTTTTTTGCCGAACAAATTGGGGTTCTTGCTGATCACCTGGTTTGCAGCGGAAAGAATGCGCTGGACTGAACGGTAGTTCTGCTCCAGCTTTATCACTTTCAACGTCGGATAATCGGTCGTCAGCTTGGCCAGATTCTCGACCGTTGCCCCGCGCCAGGCATAAATAGCCTGGTCGTCGTCGCCCACGGCGGTCAGCATGGCGCGATCGCCCGTCAACCATTGCACCAGCCGATATTGGCATACATTGGTATCCTGGTACTCATCGACCAGAAGATAATGCACTCTTGCCTGCCAGCGCTGCCGCACTTCGGCGTTTTGCTCCAGCAGCATAGCCGGCAACCTGATCAAGTCATCGAAGTCGACCGACTGGTAGGCGACGAGCGTGGCGCTATAGCTTCGATAAATCTTTGCCGCCTCGACCTCACTGGCGCTTGCCGCGCTGCGGTCGGCCGCATCCGGATCCATCAGTGCGTTCTTCCACAAGGAAATATTTTGCTGCACTGCCCGCAGGCGCGCCTTATCGGTAGTGGCCAGAAGCTCTTGAATGATGGCCAGTGCGTCGGTCGAATCGAGTATGGAGAACTGCGGCTTCAGGCCTGCGTGCGCAGCTTCTTCGCGCAGGAAGCGCAGGCCAAGCGAATGGAAGGTGCTGACGGTGAGTCCTTTGGCCAGTTTCGGGTCGACCAGCAGCTTGACGCGCTCGTCCATCTCGCGCGCGGCCTTGTTGGTGAAGGTCAACGCCACTACCTGCTTGGCCGAATAACCGCACTCGCGCAGCAGATAAGCGATTTTTTGTGTAATGACGCGCGTCTTTCCACTGCCCGCGCCGGCCAGCACCAGGCAGGGTCCGTCCAGATACAGCACAGCTTCGCGCTGCGCTGCATTCAGATCAGGAGCTACGGTATGGCCTCGGGACGAATTCAATACTGACCTTTCTATATTTCCAGCGGATCGACTTCAAGGTTATACCGTACGCGGAACTCGCGGGCGAGATCGCCCAAGGCAAGTGACCACGCCGCCAGGAATGCCTGCAAGGCAGGCCGGTTCGCGCTCTCGACCAGCAGTTGCGCCCGCTCGATATTGGCCACGCGCACCACACGCAATGGAACGGGATCGTACAAGGTAATGACGGACGCCGTGTGAAAACACTGCGGATGCTGTGCCGGCAGCAGGCGCGCCTGCGTGAGAAAAGCCAGGGCGCCTGACAGTTCCCTGCTCTCCGCCGTCAATAAGGCCTGAAAGGCATAGGGCGGCAGTCCTACAGCCTCTCTTTCGGCCAGGCCATACTCGGCGAAACCGGGATAATCATGCTTGAGCAAAGCCTGGTATACCGGCTGTTCAGGGTAATCGGTCTGAATAATGACCTCGCCACCCGTCACGTGCCGCCCTGCTCGTCCCGCCACTTGCATCAATTGTGCAAAAAGACGTTCCGGGGCGCGAAAATCCTGGGCAAACAGCATGGCATCGGCATTCAGCACACCAACCAGTCCGAGGTTTGCAAAATCGTGACCCTTGGCCACCATTTGCGTGCCCACCAACAAATCGACCTCGCCGGCATGGACTTTGGCGAACAAAGCGGCCGCGCTGCCTTTCAGACGAGTACTATCCGCATCGATGCGCGCAATGCGGGCTTCAGGGAAAAGCTCCGCCAAATGCTCTTCGACCCGTTGCGTTCCGCGTCCCATGGGCTTGAGGTCCTGGTCTCCGCAGTCTGGGCAGGCGCGCGGGACCCGTGCCTGGTAGCCGCAGTGATGACACTGCAAGTGGTTGTGTCGGGCACCGCCACGGTGCAACACGGTATAAGCGGTGCAACGCGGGCAATTGCTTACCCAGCCGCAAGACGCGCAATTGAGCACCGGCGCATAGCCGCGGCGATTGATGAAGATGAGCGACTGCTCGCCGCGCTCCAGGCGCTCGCCAAGCGCCGTGACCAGATGCGGCGAAAAGCCTTCCTTCATGGCGAGCCGCCTGGTATCGACCAGCCTGACCTTGGGCAGTTCTACTTCGCGAGCGCGCCGGGCCAGCATGTAACGTTGGTAATGTCCGCGCTCTGCGTGATTCCAGCTTTCCAGAGAGGGAGTCGCCGAACCCAGTACGACGGGTATATTCCTGTCGCGAGCACGCCAGACCGCGAGGTCGCGCGCCGAATACCGCAAGCCGTCCTGCTGCTTGTAAGAGGTGTCGTGTTCTTCATCGACAATAATCAAGCCCAGATCCGGCATCGGGGCGAAAATGGCAAGACGGGTTCCCAACAGAATGCGGGCCGTGCCCCGCTGGACGCTCGTCCATGCCTGCAAACGTTCGCCATCCGCGAGTCCGCTATGCATGACAGCGAGTGTGCCCGGACCAGCCAGGCCGGTAAGCCTGGCGCGCAGCGATGCCTCGAGTTGCGGGGTCAGGTTGATCTCGGGAACGAGAAAAAGCACTTGGCGTCCACGGGCCAGGGCCGCTTGCGCGGCATGCAAGTACACTTCGGTTTTTCCGCTGCCCGTGACGCCGTACAGGAGAGTCGCCTTGTGTCCCAGGGTTGCGGCAATGGCCTGCGCGGCGGCCAACTGTTCGGGATTGAGTTCCGGTGGAGAGTCGGCATGTACCGGTTCCACGGCATTTTTCGCCTTACGCCTGTCCAGGCGCTGCACAGGCCCACCGGCCGAACGCTTACCCTGATAAGCCGTGACTTTACGCAAGCTCGGCGGCAGCGCAGGCAGCATGACCTCGCCTAGCGGGCGTTGATAATACTTGGCGGCGAACGACGCCAGACGTAGCCAGTCCGCAGGCATCGGGGGAGTGTCGTCCAGCACTTGATCCACATCTTTGATTTGCCGGGAATCAAGCGCAGGTTCAGATGGTGCGGCCACGACAATACCAACCAGCTTGCGGCGTCCGAACGGCACGATGACGCGGGATCCAACTGGCACAGGCACTGCCGCGCGATAGTCGAACAGCGCCTGTAACGGAACATCCAACGCTACGCGCAACCAGCAAACGGTTTGGTCTCGCTGGTCGATGCAATCGGACGAAGGCGTATCGACGACACTGATTTCTGACATTAATACTTCAAGTGAATTCTTGCTGAGCGTCGCAAACGTAGGCGATAAGCGCATTCTTGTGCTGCTGGCGCCTGCCTGTGGATAACTTTGGGGAGAACTTCAGCACAACTAGAAAAAAGTCAACACGATGACGGTGATAATTTTTTGGCAGCGCAGCAAAAAATAGCAATTACCTTTTAAAAACAACTGATTAGAATGACAATCTAAACAGTAACTGACGTAGCTGAGACTATTGCGTATCGGTGTATCAATTGTGCACAACCTTAATAAACCAATTGAAAATCAAGGGCTTTCGCCCTTGATTTTATTTAAATTTGATGCTTGGTACGGCTGTAGGTGTGGACTTCGTCGACCAGGACCGACACGGCTTCGGGAGGCGTATATCGGGAAATGCCATGGCCCAGATTGAAGACATGTCCGCCATTGTGGACTGGGCCGAAGTCGTCAATGACGCGCCGGGCTTGAGCGCGGATTGCTGCATCGCCACCCAGCAAAGCCATGGGATCAAGGTTGCCCTGCAATGCGACTGAATCTCCGGTCCGCTGGCGTATCTGGGCGAGGTTGGCGGTCCAGTCCAGGCCTACGGCGTTGCAACCGCAAGCAGCTATTTGTTCTATCCACTGCGCTCCGCCTTTGGTGAACACAATTGAAGGAACGACACGGCCCTCGTGTTCGCGGATCAGCCCTTGGACGACCTGGCGAGTATAGGCCAGCGAGAACTCCTGAAACAGGCCGTCGGCCAGCACTCCGCCCCAGCTGTCGAATATCATGACCGCCTGGGCGCCAGCCTGAATCTGCGCATTCAAGTATGCGACGGTGGCCCGTGCATTGATATCGAGTATGCGGTGCAGCAAATCGGGACGGCTGTAGAGCATGGTCTTGATAAGGAGATAGTCGCTGGAGCCTTGCCCCTCGACCATATAGCAGCCCACCGTCCAGGGACTTCCGGCAAACCCGATAAGAGGCACCTTGCCGGCGAGTTCTTTGCGTATCAGGGAAATAGCGTCGAATACATACTGCAACTTGGACAGGTCGGGAACCGCCAGCCGCTTTACGTCGTCTTCATGACGGACCGGGCTGGCAAAACGCGGACCTTCGCCGGCTACGAAATCCAGCCCCAGCCCCATGGCATGCGGAACGGTGAGGATATCGGAAAACAGGATGGCTGCATCAAGATCGAAACGCTGCAAGGGTTGCAGGGTGACTTCACAGGCGTATTCGCGGTTTTGCGCCAGCCCCAGGAATGACCCGGCACGCGCTCGGGTTTCATTGTATTCGGGGAGGTATCGCCCCGCCTGGCGCATGAGCCATAGAGGCGTATACGGGACTGGCTCGCGCATGAGCGAACGCAGGAAGATGTCGTTTTTCAAAATAGGTGCAATCACGTCTATCCCTTTCTAAGATCCTTGATTTTACCCGTCTCTGGAGCGATTGGGGATGGACTCGCCGCGAAACGGAGTAGCATCGATTTCGTGCTTGCGCATGAGCGCCCAAAACGCCCGGCGGTGCTTCTGGGCGGCCCGTGCCGCCATGGCGATATTGCCGGAATGCCTTCCCAGCGCGGCAGTAATATAGGCACGCTCGAAACGTTCGATAACCTTGCTTTTGGCAGCGCGAAATGACTCTTTCGACGTAGCGCATTGCGTAGCGGAAGCGGCGGCAAAGGCATCGAGCTCAAGACCGCTGCGATCGAGAATAGTAGCGCAGATTGCTTCCTGGCGAGCAAGCAGCGGCGTACCGCGATACTGCCCCGTGGATTCGCCGATAATGGGGCGCTCTGGGGCGTAAGCGGCATGGTGACGCTTTCCATCGAGCAGGCGCTCTATACGTGTGCGAAGTTCTTCAGAGCAGGCGGGATCCCTTATGAAATCGGCCAGGCCAAGCGCACACAGGTCGTTAAGCGCGGCAGCCTTGAGGTTACGGGCCAGCGCCAGCACTGGCGTATGCAGGACGCCGTGGGCGGCCGACAAAGCCGTGCGCGCCCATGCCAGGTTTTGCTCGTGCACGGGAATAAGGCATGCATCGAAGCGCCTTAGCCGCATTGAGGACGTGGCCAGCACAACCACCGACTCAGGGCTATGAATGTCGTGGGTATCGAGCAGCTGCAGTTGAAGCCTGCTGCCGGAACAAGAGTCGAGCCATGGCTCGACCCATGATTTGCTGCATGTAGTGCTTAATACCGCGCAATCCAGATATTCTCTCATTGGTTTCTCCGGGAAGGTATAGCGATTTTGGCAATCAAACTACACGACTAGAATAATTATGAGGAAACGGACGGACAATTCGCAAAACTAATAACTCGGTAAGTACTCAAGTACCAGGTACAAAAAGCAAATAGGGCATCCCGCAGGATGCCCTATTTGCTTTTGCATGCCGCGCTAGCGGCTTGCGTCTTCTTTAATGCGAGCGCCGTACCTGGCTGAGCTTGCGCGCCGCCGCCGCTTGGGCAGCCAGCATGGCGAGTTCAGCTTCGACCACAGCGATATCGGCCTTGTCCTTGGTGTTGCGCAAGGCTTCTTCGGCATGCTTGCGCGCTTCCAAAGCCTTGGCTTCATCGAGATCTTCGGCACGAATCGCCGTATCGGACAGCACTGTAACCGTGCCGGGCTGAATCTCGAGGATGCCGCCGGCCACGAAGATGTTTACCTCGGAGCCGTCTGCCTGCACGATCTTGACCGTGCCGGGACGAATGCGCGAAATAAGCGGGGTATGGCCGGGCAGAATGCCCAGTTCACCCGACTCACCCGGCAGCGCCACGAACTTGGCCTCGCCGGAGAAAATCGATTCTTCGGCGCTGACCACATCAACATTCAAGTAGGCCATGTGTAATCCTTATTGGAGTTTCTTGGCTTTCTCGAAGGCTTCGTCGATAGAACCAACCATGTAGAAAGCCTGCTCGGGCAAGGCATCGCACTCGCCGTCCACAATCATTTTAAAACCGCGCAGGGTTTCTGTCAGTGGCACGTACTTGCCAGGCGAACCGGTAAAGACTTCGGCCACGTGGAAAGGCTGGGACAGGAAGCGCTGGATCTTGCGCGCGCGGGCAACAGCCTGCTTGTCTTCAGGCGAAAGCTCATCCATACCCAGGATGGCGATAATGTCGCGCAGCTCTTTATAGCGTTGCAGAGTCTGCTGAACGCCGCGAGCGACTGCGTAATGCTCTTCGCCCACCACTTGCGGATCGAGCTGACGGCTGCTGGAGTCGAGCGGATCAACGGCAGGATAGATACCCAGTGCCGCGATATCGCGCGACAACACCACCGTGGAGTCCAAGTGCTGGAACGTCGTGGCGGGCGAAGGATCGGTCAAGTCATCGGCAGGCACGTAAACGGCCTGGATGGAAGTGATAGAGCCCTTCTTGGTGGAGGTAATACGCTCTTGCAGCTTGCCCATTTCTTCAGCAAGCGTAGGCTGGTAACCCACAGCCGAAGGCATACGGCCCAGCAGCGCCGACACTTCGGTTCCGGCCAAGGTGTAGCGATAGATATTGTCGACGAAGAACAGAATGTCACGGCCTTCGTCACGGAACTTCTCGGCCATGGTCAGACCCGAAAGCGCGACGCGCAAGCGGTTGCCTGGAGGCTCGTTCATCTGACCGAACACCATCGCCACTTTCGACTCGGCCAGGTTATCCATTTTGATAACGCCCGCTTCCGCCATTTCGTGATAGAAGTCGTTACCTTCACGAGTGCGCTCGCCCACACCGGCAAACACCGACAGGCCGCTGTGCGCCTTGGCGATATTATTGATGAGCTCGAGCATGTTGACGGTCTTGCCGACACCGGCGCCGCCGAACAAACCCACTTTACCGCCCTTTGCAAACGGGCAAACCAGATCGATAACCTTGATGCCGGTTTCCAGGAGCTCTACCGATGGGGAGAGCTCGTCGAACTTGGGTGCATCCTGGTGAATGGCGCGCAGTTCGTCGCTTTGGATAGGGCCGCGTTCGTCGATGGGACGACCGAGCACATCCATGATGCGACCCAAAGTGCCCTGACCTACAGGCACTGAAATAGGCGCGCCCGAATTGGCCACGGCCATGCCGCGACGCAGACCGTCGCTGGAGCCCATGGCGATGGTGCGGACTACGCCGTCGCCCAGCTGTTGCTGAACTTCGAATGTGAGGCCAGCTTCGGCAAATGCCGAGCTTTCATCTGCGAGCTTGAGGGCGTCGTAGATTTTTGGAATGCTGTCGCGGGGGAACTGAATATCCACCACGGCGCCGATGCACTGAACGATGGTACCGTTGCTCATGTTTAGTCCTTGCTAAATATCTTTGACGGGAT
>JAKFDW010000274.1:0-2826 GCA_036675955.1 Orrella sp.
CGCACATTTTTCATCCATCCAGATGAACGGCTTCAAAACCCTGAAAGAAGGTCAAAAAGTCGCTTTTGAAATTGCCCAAGGGCCGAAAGGCAAACAGGCACTCAATATTACGGCCGCCTGATCACACGCGACAACCGGGTCTGCTTTTAATAACAATGCATAAATTTTATCTGTTTACAGGGCTTTTTGGCCCTGTTTTTTTTCGCACTTGCGCCGCGTTTGCAATGGCCTGGCTCGGGCTGTCGTTCGCGACGGCGCAGGGCATGTTGCTACCGACTGCACAGCTGACAGTGGGTCCGCATCGAGTCAGCGCTGAAGTCGCCGCAACGGAGGAAAGCCGTTCGCATGGACTGATGCAGCGGCAAAGCCTGTCGCCCGACCACGGCATGTTGTTTGTCTTCGAAAAAACCGGCATGCCATGCTTCTGGATGAAAAACACCCCATTGCCGCTGTCGATCGCATTTATCGATGAACAGGGCATCATTGTGAATATTGCCGACATGCAGGCGCACAGCCTCGATACGCATTGCCCGAAAGGGCCGGTAATCTATGCGCTTGAAATGGAGCAAGGGTGGTTTCGCCGGCATCAGATAAAAGCCGGCGCTTCAGTCAAGAACCTGCCCAAGCCTTGACACCTTTCCCATGAAGTCTACAGGTGGCGCACCGGCGCGCCGCCCCAAGGCATACTTATACGCGTTCCAGAATTACGGCAATACCCTGGCCCACGCCAATGCACATGGTGCACAGCGCGTAGCGTCCGCCTGTGCGATGCAACTGGTTCACCGCGGTAATGGCAAGACGCGCACCGCTGGCACCCAGGGGATGGCCCAGCGCTATCGCGCCGCCGTTGGGGTTGACGCGTGGATCGTTGTCATCGAGTCCGAGCAAGCGGGTTACGGCCAGACCCTGCGCCGCAAAGGCTTCATTCAACTCGATGACGTCCATTTGATCGATGGTAAGGCCGGCCAATGCCAACACCTTTTGGGATGCAGGCGCAGGCCCGATGCCCATGATGCGAGGCTCGACGCCGGCTGTCGCCATCGCTACGATGCGCGCACGGGGAACAAGACCTTGTTCACGCGCCATGGATTCGGAGGCGACCAGCAGGCCGCAAGCACCATCGTTCACGCCAGACGCGTTGCCGGCGGTCACGGTACCGTCGGGACGCACCACCGGCTTGAGGCGTGCAAGACTTTCCAGCGTGGTCTGGCGCGGATGCTCGTCGGTGTCGACCACGATGGGGTCGCCCTTTTTCTGGGCGATCAGGACAGGAACGATTTCGGATTTGAATACGCCGGCCGATTGCGCCGCCGCAGTCTTGTTCTGGCTGGCCAAGGCAAAAAGGTCTTGGTCAGCGCGCGAGACCTTGAACTGGTCGGCGACGTTCTCGGCGGTTTCAGGCATGGAATCGACACCATACTGTGCCTTCATCAATTTATTGACGAAACGCCAGCCTATGGTGGTGTCGTAAACGGAGGCGCTGCGGGAAAACGCGGTTTCGGCCTTGCCCATGACGAATGGCGCGCGGCTCATGCTCTCCACGCCGCCCGCGATGACGAATTGCGCATCGCCCGAACGGATGGCACGCGCCGCCGAACCGATGGCATCGAGGCCCGATCCGCACAGCCGGTTGATAGTGGCGCCGGCGACTTCGATAGGCAGGCCAGCCAGCAGGCTCGCCATGTGGGCCACGTTGCGATTGTCTTCGCCGGCCTGATTGGCGCAACCGAACAAGGTGTCGTCGACACGGGTCCAGTCCACATCGGGATTACGCTGCATCAGGGCCTTGAGCGGAACGGCGGCCAGATCATCGGCACGGACCGAAGCGAGGGCACCGCCGTAGCGGCCAAAAGGTGTGCGAACAGCATCGCAAATGAAAGCTTGAGTTGTCATGGCTAAACCCGGAATCAAGAAAAGAGAAGTGCTGAAATAAACAGGCCCGAAAGCGGCGGCAGGCGCGTGCCGCCATGGTCTGACTTATGTTAGCGCATTCGTCCGGCCTGTTTCGAGATCCCGGACCGGCCGTCCACGGAATGGTCGCTCGACGTGCCGGTTTGATGCAGAATCAGGCGAGGTTGGACGCAGCAAAGTCCCAGTTCACCAAGTTCCAGAAGTTTTCCAGGTATTTGGGACGGGCATTGCGGTAATCGATGTAGTAGGCATGTTCCCAAACATCACAGGTCAGCAGCGGAATGTCGGACGTGGTGATGGGTGTTGCGGCATTGCTGGTATTGACGATGTCGACTGACCCGTCCGGCTTCTTCACAAGCCAGGTCCAGCCCGAACCAAAGTTGCCGGCGGCCGACTTATTGAAGGCTTCCTTGAAGGCGTCCACACTGCCCCACTTGGCGTTGATGGCCGCCAGCAAGTCGCCGGTTGGCTCGCCGCCGCCGTTGGGCGAGAGGCTGTTCCAGTAAAAGGTGTGGTTCCAGACCTGTGCAGCATTGTTGAATACGCCGCCCGAAGACTTCTTGACGATTTCTTCAAGGGAAGACGATTCGAATTCAGTACCTGAAATAAGATTGTTCAGATTGGTGACGTATGTCTGGTGGTGCTTTCCATAGTGAAATTCCAACGTTTCCTTGGAGATATGGGGAGCCAGAGCGTCGAGTGCATAAGGGAGCGGGGGTAGCGTAAAAGCCATATCTAAATTCCTTAAAAATAACCAATCGGAGCACAGTGCCGTGCCTGGCAGACATCTGGCGGGTTACAGCAGCGCGTGGACCTGTATCACACCGACGTTCAAACGGCCTTGACCAAGCTCAACGTCAAGCTGTTCGCCAACGCTCAAGTCTAACGCATTTTTGACTATTTTCCCCTCTTCGT
>JAKFDW010000275.1:0-9255 GCA_036675955.1 Orrella sp.
ATTCGCCTGGATTGATTTCCAGATCGATGCCATGCAACGCGGTAAAGCTGCCATGGCGCTTGACGATGTTTTCCAGTTTTACTGATCCGGGCTGGCTCATCGACGGCCCCCTCCTTTGACTGCACCCACGGTAAGTCCTTTAACGATATGGCGTTGAGCGACGAGGCCCACGATAATGACGGGCGCCATGGCCAGCATGGCGCCGGCCGCAAGCCGCGCCCACTGGGTTTGCTCGACCGAGATGAAATTGAACATGGCCACGGTGACGGGCCGAACGTTGTTGCCGGTAAGCACCACCGCAAACAGGAATTCATTCCAGGCATTCAGGAATACGAAGACCGTGGTCACGGCAATGCCGCCACGCACCTGCGGCAGGATCACATACCACAAGGTGCGAAAGCGTCCCGCCCGGTCGAGCAGCGCGGCCTCTTCCATTTCGAATGGGATATCCTCGAAATACGACACCATCAGCCAGATCGCGAAGGGCAGCGAAAACGTAAGGTAGATGGCGGTGAGTCCGCTGTAGGTATCCAGCCCGCCTATCTTCTGCAGCACAAGATAGAACGGAATAATCAGCCCCACGGGCGGCAGCATTTGCGTGGCCAGCACGTAGAAGCCGCTGCCGCGCTTGGCGGGATACCGGAGCCTGGCCATTGCGTAGGCGGCGGGAACGGCAAACAACATCGTCAGCACGGTGGTCGACACCGAAATGATCGTACTGGACCACAGATTGGGCAAAATGGACGACGAGCCGAAAATGACGTCGTAGTAATTGCTGAGCGTCGGCTCGAATACGATCAAGGGCGGATAGGCCAGCACATCGCGCTCCGTCTTGAAAGACGTGAGCAAGCCCCACAGCACGGGGAATACCCACACGGAAAGCAAACATGCCGCCAGCAGCCACAACAGGGCTTTTCTGATCGCCGCCCCGGCAGTAATGGATAGTGAGGTCATTCGGGCCTCCGCAGGCGGAATATGATCCATGCAATGATGAGCGTCAGGACAAGCAGGACGACAGCCAGCGATGATCCGTAGCCGATGTTCAATTCCGAGAACGATGTGCGGTACGCGTACAGATTCAGGATTTCGGTCGACGAACCGGGCCCGCCACCGGTGGCCGCGAAGATGGCGGCGAAAGCCGAAAGCGCCGTCACCATCCGCAGAATCATCACCATGACCAGGGCTGGACGAATGAGTGGCAGGGTAATGTAATAAAAGCGTTGCCAGGCCCCGGCACGATCAAGGCGCGACGCCTCGTAGATGTCGGGGGGGAGCGTGGAAAGCGTGGCCAGCAGCACCAGGAACGCGAAAGGCGTCCATTGCCATGTGTGTATGGCAATAACAGAAATCAACGCCAGCTGCGGGTCGCCCAGCCAGTTGTAGCTGCCCAGCCCCAGCCAGCGCGTCACCAGATCCACCAATCCGACATCGGGCGCCAGAACAAGCGTACGCCAGAACAAGCCCACCACCACAGGCGCCAACACAATAGGCAGAATCGCCGCCACGCGTAGCAGGCCCTGGCCTTTGGGAATCTGCAAGACCAGCAGGGCCAGCGCCAGCCCTAGCGTCACCTGCAGGAATACGGTGGATGCCGTGTAGATCACGGTGAGCAACAGCGAATTCCAGAACCGCGGATCCTGGCCCATGTGAATGTAGTTGTCCAGGCCGGTGAAGCCGGATAAATACGGCATGGCCAGATCCAGGCGCTGCAGGCTGCTCCACCCCAGGTAGACCAAAGGAATGGTTGTGGCGCAAAGCAGCACGAGCAGCGCCGGCGCAAGCAAGACCAGCGCGAAGCGGCGCTCCTGGCTGGCCAGCGAGCGCCCGACGGCTTTTGCGCCGCCTTTCGCCTTGCCCGCGGAGTCGTTGTCGGACATTGATGCGGAAACACTCATGAGCCCGTCATGCCTTCATGATCTGGCGGATACGGGCCTGAGCCTGGTCCAGCGCGTCCTTGGCGCTGCGCTCGCCCACCAGTGCGGCCTGGATGGCCACAGCCATGGTGTCGCCAATGGCCGGCCACTGCGGAACGCGTGGACGCCACTCGACGTCGGTATCGTGCTCCAGCGACTCGAGCGCAGCGGGAATGAAGTTATCCCCCGCCCCCTTCATCGCTTCGGCGAACTCCGGCGCCTTCCACAAGGAAGTGCGATTCAGCCCGGAGCGCGGTGTGGCGCTGCCGGACTTCCAGGACGTGCGCGCCTGCGTTTCGGCCGACGTGGCCCACGCGATGAACAACCATGTGGCCTTCTTGGCATCGTCCTTGAGCGCCGCATTGATGGGAAAACCCCAGTTCCAGATGGAGGTGACCCGCTTGCCGTCCGGCCCCTTGGGCCAGCGCGCATAGGCGACCTTGCCGACAACGCGGGACTTCTGCGGATTGGTGATGACGGCAGCCGACGAATGCGCATCGATATAGCATGCCACGGTGCCCTGCGAAAATGCGTCGGCGATGTCGGGCCAGTTCCAGTTGCGCACGGCTGCCGGCGCATACTTGGTGAGGGCATTCACATACCATTCGAGCGCTTTGATGGCCTCGGGCGAATTGACCACGACCTTGTCGCCCTTGAACCATTGGCCGCCAAAACTGCGGAAAATGGACGGGTAGATATACATGTTTTGCCCCGCCCCCGCGAAGCCGCGCAAGGCCAGGCCGTACTGCCTGTTGTCGGGATCGTTCAGGGCTTCGGCGTTGGACAGCAACTGTTCGAACGTGTCGGCAGCCTTCAGGCCCTTGGCATCGTACAGATCCTTGCGATAGACCTGCACGGTCACTTCGCCGTCATACGGTACGCCATAAAGCTTGCCGTCCACGGAATCCGCCTCGCGCCAAGCCTGCAGGATATCGTTATAGTCGTACCAGGCCGCGTCGGTAAGCGCCGGGTCGGCCAAATAGGTATCCAATGGATCGACCCATTTGTTGGCGACGTACAGCGGGTAGTACATGGGGTCGGCGGCGTGGGTGGCGTATGTTCCCGTACCTGAAGACAGGTCCAGCATGGCCTTCTGCCGGATCTGGCCTGGCGGCACCTTTTCCATGCGCACCTTTATTCCAGTCAGTTGCTCAAACTGCGGCACCAGCGAGATCAGGTTCTCGAAATAGCTGGCCGGGATGACGGCAACCGTGATCTGCTGGCCTTCCACCTGCCGCCAGTTTATCTTGGCCGACTGGTAAGGGCCCAGGTCTCCGGCGGCTTGCGCATAGGCCCTTGACAAAAAGCCGGGCCCGACCATGGCCAATGCGCTGGCCGAGGCCGCTTGCTTGAGCACTCTGCGCCGGGAAGCCGAATCAACTTTGCCGCCCTTGTGGGTATAGCTTGACGTTTTATTCATAATGTCTCCTGACTATGAGTGCCGCCCCGGCGGCTTGGTTTTCTGCCTCTCTTCGGAGGCTGACCTGTCGGTACGCTCAATGATCTGTGCCGGTTCCCAGAATAATGTAGCCATTGCCGAATTCCGGGAAGGCTTGATGTAAACGTTTACATGATGGTAATTTATCAGCTTGATCTAAGTTAAACAATGATCATTTATAGGTATATACCCGGATTACTGTCGCCACCTTTACCGTTTGTAATCGTTTTCAGGATATCGTTTTATACTGACCATAATGCCTAAGCTTCCCAACCCTGAGCGCGCGGCCACACCGCGATCGCGATCCAGCTCCAAAGACGTCGCGCAACTGGCGGGCGTGTCTACCGCCACCGTGTCCAGGGCCTTGAACAGCCCGGATGCGGTCGACCCCGAGACCCTGGCGCGCGTACGCGCGGCGGCCGCCAAGCTGCGCTATGTTCCTCACGGCGGCGCACGGTCTTTACGCAGCCAGCGCACACGCATGATCGGCGCGGTCGTGCCTTCGGTCGAATATGCCTTGTACGCGCGCACCACCAGCGCCGTGCACCAACGCGTAAGCGCGCGCGGCTATTCTCTTGTGCTTGCCGAGCACCATTACGATCTGGACGCCGAATTGCGGGTAACCTCGCAATTGGTTCAGCATGGCGTGGACGCCTTTGTATTCGTGGGCCTGGATCACCATCCCGCCCTGTTTTCCCTGCTGGACGATTACGGACGGCCCTACGTGCTGACCTGGGGCGTGGATCCCTTGCGGCGGCATCCCAGCGTAGGCTTCGACAACCATGCCGCGTCCTATCAGGTTACCCGCCATTTGATCGAGCTGGGGCATCGGCGCATCGGCTTGCTCAGCGCCCCGCTGCAAGGCAATGATCGCGGCATGGCGCGTGGAGAAGGCATGCGGGCTGCGCTGGCCGATGCGGGGCTGGCGCTGGATCCGCGCCATGTGCAATATGCGCCCATCCACTTGAACACTGCCGAAGAAGGCATGATGAGGCTGATTTCCCTGCGCGACCGTCCAACGGCCGTGGTGGCCACCAATGACATCTTTGCGGTCGGCGGGATGGTTGCCTGCCGCAAGGCCGGACTACGCATTCCCCAGGACATCTCTATCACCGGCATCGACAATACCGACCTGGGCGCCACCCAGACGCCGGGCCTGACCAGTGTTCGCACACCCATCATCGAGATCGGCCATGCCGCGGCAGAGCAGCTGATGGCCAGGCTCGAAGGGAAGGAGTATGAAGCGTTCCAGTCCTTCCCCATTGAAGTGGTTTACCGGGGCAGCACGGCGGCGCCGGAGCGCGCCTGACTACATTCTTGCGGCCATCAGAAAGGAATGGCCATGCGCAGGATGACCTCCTGGTTCCGGAAATCCTTCGCCAGCTGAGCCTTGTATTCCGCACGCAGCTCGTACTTGTCTTGCGCAAAAAGCTGGACGCCGGCGCCCAGATTGAACAGGCTGTGGGGCAGCGATGAGGTCGAGGTGAACATGATGCCGGGCCTCTCGCCATCAGAAAAAGACACCCGGCTGTTCAGGCCCTTGTTGTTGATGAACGTGGCCCCTGCCGACACATAAGGACGAAGCCATCCGTGTCGGCCCAGGTCGATGCGGGTTCCCGCCTCTATGGTCGGCGCAATCGCGACGCTCCATTCCCTCATGGAGCTGGCCTCGAACGTCGCGCCGTCTCCGGTCAGTGTATAGCCCGGCATGTAGGTATGCAGGACGTCCAGGTCGGCATAGGGACGCAGGTACCAATTTCCGGCCTCGAGCTCGTATGCCGCCCGCAGCCTCAAGCCGGCAGTCCATACCTCGTTGGTATTGTCCGCGCTCCATAAGTCATCGCCGATGACGAACAGGGAACTGGAGTCATAGCTTCCATACCCGGCATGCAGGGCGCCCGCCAGCAGCCATGGACCAGACTGGTGCTTCAACGAAACGGATACGTCGCCGCTTTTCCCGCGGATCGACGTCAGGTGGTCGCTGGTATGCATGGAGCTGGTGTTGTAGGCTGCCGTGGTGCCGAAGAACCAGTTGGGGCGGATCTCCCACTGCCCGCCCATGCGATAGCTCATGCCGTCTTGCGAGAAGCCGTCGCTTGCCGTACCGCTGCTGTGGGCCGTGCGCGAGCCGATGATGCGCGACCATACACATTCGGTTTCGCGCAGGGTGACGCCGGCGCCGTCGAATACCGGACAACTCAGCGCGGCGTTAAGCGATTGGCGGCCTGTCAGCGTCTGGCCTGCGGCTGATTGGCCCAGGTCGTCCGTCAGCGTCAGGCTGTTGATCGCCGTAGTGTACTTCTGAGCCGTATCGATATTGGCCATGTCTGCGAACAAGCCCGACATGCTGACATTGCTGGTATCCCAGGCCTGCTGCAGACTGCCAAGCAGTGAGCGCTTTGTGTCCGTGAGATCGCCTTCGGCTTTCCCGACGAAATCCGCAGAGGGAGAAATTGCGATGCTGCCGCCGCTCTGCGACGCCGACCAGGAAATGGGGCTCGCGGGGCTGACCCCTGCCGTAGCCGACCGATTCGTTTGCAAAGACACGGCGGACACCACCGTGAAGCTTCCGGGCAGCAAACCCTCGACAGCGTAAGGCCTGATCGCAACCCCGTCCACAATGATTTTGGACGCCTTCAAAAGGTCGGCATTGGGTTCGCCTTCTGCCGCGACGCTGGTGACGTCGGCGCGCAATGCGCCGCCAAGATGGACATCGACCTTGTTGACCGTGGCGCTTGCAATCGTATCGACTCCGCCTATGTCGAAGGTTCCGGCGTTGTAAAACCAGCCCGCTCCATTACTGATGTTCAGGGTGCCGCTGCCGCCGCTGATGTAGGTGCCCCCGGCTTCATTTCTGACCTCGTTCCACTCCTTCGTATCGCCATGGGCCAGGTTGATGTCGCCCGCCAGGGTGCCATAGTTGCGCACGCTCTCCTGGCCGAACGTCGAGATCAAGCCCTTGCCGGAAACTGAGCTGACGTACGAGCCTGCGCCAATGGTGACGGTGTTGTTCTTGCCGCCGTCTACGACAATGGCCGCGCCATCGCCCGCACCGCCTTGAAGCACGCCGGAATAGTCAACCGTGATGTTGCCGCCGGGGCGGCTGGAATCAAGCATGCCGTTGCTTTGCTGGAAGCCGCTTTGGGCGAAAATGCCATGCGAACCGGCCCCCGTTGTCTGGATATCGCTATTCAGCCTGACCAGGATTTCGCCGCCCGTTCCTTGTGAGGCGCCGCGCTTGTTCAGACTGTTCTTGAGCGCGGCAAGGGCACTGTCGACTGTATCCTTGTCATTGCCGAACAGCCTGACGATACCCTGAAGATCTCCCGGCACCTTGTCGATGTTGTCAAGAACCGTGCCCGAGCCGCCGTTCTTGCTGATAATGCCGGCAAGCGCCGAGGCTGTTTTTTCAAGCGCGGCGCGAGCCGTGTCGTCGGTCTTCAGCGCATCGCTGACCGTGCCGCCGCCTCCGCCCAGCGACTGTGCGAAGATTCCATGCGCCCTGGCCCCCGCTGTCTTGATGGTGGAGCTGCCTTCCAGGCTGCGGATTTCGATGTAGCCGCCGTTACCGCTGGTGCCACCGCTGCCGCCAAACACCGGAAGCGTCCAGCCCTGCAGCACCGAAGCGCCTCCGTAACCGCCGCCACCCCCGATCGACTGGGCAAATACCGCTGTTGAATTGTCGCCGGATGTGTTGATTGACGCGTCATTATTGAAATGAACGCGGATAGTTCCGCCATTGCCGGCGGACCCGCCCTTGCCGCCATAGGATGCCGCATACTTGACCCCGCCCGGGCTGCCCGCGGCGTTGGAAATCCCGCCTCCTCCACCTATGGATTGCGCAAAAATACCGAATGCGGCAAGGCCAGACGTCGAGGTCCGGCCGCCGTGGAGGACGCCTACCGTTCCGCCCGACCCCGAAACCCCGCCCGAGCCGCCGAGTGTAAAGCTGCCGGATTTGGAGGACGGCTTCTTGCCGGCCGAGTCGCTCGAGGCGGCCTGAACCTGTTCAATGCCGACGGCCTTCAGCAGCTCTTTGATCGTGCCGGCCGAAGCCGCTTTCTCATCCGCGCCGAAGGCGGCGCCGGTCTTGCTTTCCGGAGAGGTCATCATGAAGGTGCCTCCGCCGCCGCCTATGCTTTGCGCCACGACTGCGTGCGCCTCGTCACCACGCGTATGGGTTGTGCCGTTGTTGATCACCGACACGCCTCCGCCATGGGCGCCCGTGCCCCCTGCGCCGCCGGCGGTGAAGTTCAGGACGAGATTCTTGTTGTCGCTGCTGAGAGCGCCGACACCGTTGCCGCCACCGCCACCGATCGATTGGGCAAGCAGGCCATAAGACGCTTGGCCATAGGTCTGGATCGTGCCCAGGTTGCTGACGTTGACGTCTCCGCCGACATTCCCTGCGCCGCCTTTACCGCCCAGGGTGGCGCCAAGGTTGGTCTTGTTGGTGCCCGACGAGTAGGCGACGCCGCCCTGGCCGCCGCCGCCCCCGATCGACTGCGCCAGGATTCCGTGAGAAAGGTGCCCGGCGGTCAGGATGGAGCCCTGGTGCGTAAGGTTGACGATGCCGCCCCGGTTGCCTGTTCCGCCGTCGGCGCCCATGGAAAGCGTCAGCGACACATCGGGGCGCTTCACCGAACCCTTGGCTTGCTTGTCCAGATAATCGCTCACCTGTTTCCCGGAAGACTGCATTTCTTTGTAGAAATCGGACTTCTTGAACGCATCGGCAAGGGACTTGTAGCCGTCCGAATCCTGAACATCCTTGATAAGCGCATCGAGGTTTTCTTTCGTTGCGGCATTGTTCTTGTCGGCCGCCCATTTCTCATAGGCTTCAACGCCGACCGCGGTCTTTAATGTGGCCCAGAGCTCACCGACCGTATCCGGCGTGTCGTCGGCAGCCGCCGTCAGGTTGCCGCCGTTGCCGCCGCCACCGCCTATCGATTGCGCGAACATTGCGTGCGAGGCATCGCCGTAGGTTTCAATTACGCCGACGTTGGCGATATCGATCGTTCCTCCAGAACCACCGGCGCCGCCCTTGCCCCCGAACGACAAGTTGACCGACAGCGTACCCTCCGCCACAGCCGAACCGCCGCCTCCTATGCCGCCACCGCCGCCTATGCTTTGTGCAAGCACCCCGTCGGCCTGGGCGCCGCGGGTACGTATCAGGCTCCAGGACGACAGAACGGCATTCACGGCGCCGCCATCTCCGCCATTGCCACCGTTACCGCCGACGGCGTTGACGACGGTTACCGAGTCGGCCAGCGGCAGCTTCTGGACAAGGCTGTTCAGCGTCTTGTCGAAGGACAGCCCGGACGATGCGGAAGCGTTGACCGCACCGCCATTGCCCCCGCCACCGCCTATGCTCTGCAGCAGGACGCCTGTGGCGCCACTGCCGCGCGTCTCGACCAGGCCACGGTTCTCGATACGCGCCGCGCCGCCTTTGCCCCCGCCCTTGCTGTTGGTGCCGCCTATGGTCTGCCCCAACGCGACCGTTCTATATAAGCTCAGGGCATCCGCCGATGCGGAAGCAGATCCGGCGTTGCCCCCACCGCCGCCTATGCTCTGGACGTGAATGCCGATGGCGCCATCGCCATGGGTGCGGACGCTGCCGTCGTTGTAAACCCCGGCGTAGTCGCTCGAGCCGCCGCCCCCTCCGCTGCCCCCGACGGTGTTGCTCACGTTGAACGCCGTGGCGCCCGGAGCGGCAATGGCCAGGCCATAGGCAAACGCATTGCCCGCGTTGCCGCCGCCTCCGCCTATGCTTTGCGCCAGAATGCCGGTGGCGCCGACGCCAAGCGTTTCAATGCCAGCGTTTATGTTGTCAATATTCGCGGCCGTGCCCTGGCCGCCGTCGCCTCCGGAACCCCCAATGGCGTTGGTCAGGGTGATGGACGGCAATGG
>JAKFDW010000276.1:0-3405 GCA_036675955.1 Orrella sp.
GATCTCGCCGGCCAGGCCGACTTCGCCAAAAACGACCAGCCCTTTCGGCAAGGACCGGTCGCGCAGCGACGACACAATGGCAAGCAGGACCGCCAGATCGGCCGCCGGCTCGGTAATCTTTACCCCCCCGACGGCGTTGACGAAGACGTCCTGGTCGAAAGTTACGACCCCTGCGTGCCGATGAAGCACCGCCAGCAGCATGGCGAGCCGCGTACCTTCCAGCCCTACGGACAAGCGGCGCGGGTTGGGTACATGAGCCGTATCCACCAGGGCCTGAATTTCCACCAGCAGAGGCCGCGTCCCTTCCTGCGTTGCCATGACGCAGGAACCCGCGACATCTTGCGCATGTTGCGACAGGAATAGCGCGGAAGGATTGGCTACGCCTCGCAGACCGCGATCGGTCATGGCAAAGACGCCCAGCTCGTTGACCGCGCCAAAGCGATTCTTGAAGGCCCGCACCAGCCGGAACGAGGAGTGGGTGTCGCCCTCGAAATACAGGACCGTGTCGACGATATGTTCCAGCACCCGCGGCCCCGCCAGCGTGCCATCCTTGGTAACGTGCCCGATGAGGACAATCGTGATGCCTGTCTGCTTGGCCATGCGCGTAAGCTGCGCCGCACACTCGCGCACTTGCGACACGGAACCGGGCGCGGCGCTCAGTTCGCTGGAATACAGGGTTTGGATGGAGTCGATGACCGCCACGCTGGGGCGCTGCTCGACCAGCGTCGCCATGATGGCTTCGAGACGGATTTCGGCAAGAAGGTCCACGTCGCCCGTTGCCAGTTCCAGCCGTCTCGCCCGCAAGGCCACCTGCTCGGCGGATTCTTCTCCGGTGACATACAGCACCTTGACCGCGTGCGAGAGCGATACCAGCGCCTGGAGCAGCAGTGTGGATTTTCCAATACCCGGATCGCCGCCGATGAGGACAACAGCTCCTTTGACGAGCCCGCCACCCAACACGCGGTCGAATTCGCTGATGCCCGTGGGCTGACGGGGCAATTCCCGCGCCTCGATTTCAGCCAGGCTGCGTATCGGGCTGCTTCCGGCCAACGGCGCGAACCGGTGCGCCGACACCCCGGACTCCCGTGATTCCTGCAAGGTATTCCAGGCATTGCAATGGGGGCACTTGCCTTCCCATTTGGGGCAGCTTCCCCCGCACTCGCTGCAAACGAATAAAGTCTTGATCTTGGCCATGCAGCGAGTTTAACCGGCCCGCCGGTTTTAACGGCCGGCCAGGCTGCCGCCGCCGTCCACGCCCAATACCTGGCCGGTGATGAAGCCGGCCTCATTGCCCAGCAGGAAGGTTACTGCCGCCGCCACGTCGGCAGGCTGGCCGAAGCGGCCCATGGGTATCGAGGCCAGCGCCTTCTTTTCGGCATCGCTGCCCGCCGTGTGCGTGGCGCGAAACAGTTCAGTGTCGACCGGACCTGGCGAAACCGCATTCACCGTAATGCCATAAGGCGCAAGTTCGAGGGCCCACGTTTTGGTGCAGCCGACAAGAGCGCTTTTTGCCGCGGAATAACTGGTGCGATGGACCGCGCCGTGCGTCACGCGGCTGCATATATTGACGATACGGCCTTCCTTGCGCGCCTTCATCGAAGGGATGAAAGTTTGCGTTACCTGGACCGCGACCCGGACGTTCAGGTCGAACACCTGGTAAAGCGAAGCCAGGTCGACTTCGCCAAGAGGCTCGGGCATGACCAGGCCTACATTGTTGACCACGGCGTCGACAGGATATTTTTCGCGTATGACGCGCAGGATGTCTTCGGTTTCGCCGGCGTTGCGCAGGTCGCAGGAATACAGGTAGCCCGGAAAATCGATATCCTGGGTATGACGGGCCAGGCCGACCACATGGCAGCCCAGATCGGCCAGCCGCCTGCTGATCGCCCACCCTATTCCTTTGGTGGCACCTGTTACCAGTACACATTTATCTTTCACGCGATTTCCTTTTAGCGTTCGTCGGGAGCCCGGCCGCGCTCCCTTCCCAAGCACCGATTAAACCCCAGTTTAGCGCTGCGCATTGCTAAGGAATGACAATTTTAGGTACGCGAACGGCCACGGCGCATAGCAGTTCGTAACCTATCGTCCCGGCCGCCTGGGCCACTTCATCGACCGAAGGACCGCCTTCGCCCCACAACACCACGTTCGAACCAACATGAGCCTGAGGCAGCGGGCTCAGGTCCACCACCAGCATATCCATGGACACGCGACCAAGCAGGCGCGTGCGCACACCGTCGACGGTGACCGGTGTGCCGGTACCGGCGTGCCGGGGATAACCGTCGGCATAGCCGCAAGCCACGACGCCTATGCGCATCGGCCTGCTGGATGTGAATATGTGTCCGTAGCCTATGGAGCCGCCCGAAGGAAGGTCGCGCACACTGATCAACCTGGAGGACAGTGTCATGGCCGCACGCAAGCCCAGTGAGTCGGCTGATTTGTCGGCGAAAGGCGATGCGCCGTACAGGCAGATTCCGGGGCGTACCCATTGCTCCTCATCCGAAATGGACGACCAGACATCGGGCGTGAGGGTGGCCGCCGAATTGCAGACAGAGACCTTGCCAGGCAAGCCGGCGGTGGTCCGTTCGAACACCTGCAGTTGCTGGCGTGTGACCTCGGGATCGTCGTCGGCGCGCGCGAAGTGGGTCATCTTCCCCAAGGTGTTCAAAATTCCTCGTGCCTGGGCCGCCTGCGCCCGCTCGTAAGCGGCGCGATAATCGGCAACGGAGAATCCGAGACGATTCATGCCCGTGTTGAGCTTGACGAACGCGTCGATGGGCTGCGTAACGCTGGCCGACGAAAGCATATCGATCTGCTCCTGGCAGTGCAGGGTCGTGGCCAAACGGTAACGGTCCAGGACGGCGATATCCGAAGGTTCGAAAAACCCTTCCAGCAACAGAATGGGACCGGTCCACCCCTGCTCCCGGCACCGTACCGCTTCATCGAGATCCAGCATGGCCAGGCCGTCGGCCCCGCTGAAAGCCTTGACGGCATTGTCTATGCCGTGCCCGTAGGCATTGGCCTTGATCACTGCCCAGACGCCAGGCCGCCGCCGGCCGGCCCGCTGGCTTATATCGCTCAATCCCCGGCCAACAAGGTGCAGGTTATGACTTAGAGACGACAACGAGATCGTTGCCGATATTGGACGTGGCATGATTCTTCCCAAGAAGACCGGAATAAAACAGGGTAAAGAGCGCAATGGTACGACCATGAGCTGCAGGCATGCAAACAAGCCCGCCGCTTGCCGCCATGAAGTTTACGTCTTGCCCGCTCTTCCCATGGAGGCCATGTCTTATACTCCCCGCCTATGGCCGTCGATCATTACGAAAACTTCCCTGTGGCATCTTTGCTGTTGCCGCGCCGCCTGCAATTTCCCGTCAGGAATATATACCGCTACGCGCGTAGCGC
>JAKFDW010000277.1:0-1843 GCA_036675955.1 Orrella sp.
CTGGCAGGACGTAGGTAAACGGCTTAAATCCAGCCAGGCGATTTCTCCGCTGGGCCCCAACTTTTCGGGCGAGTCCGTCAGTCTTTCCAACGGTGCCCTGTCCTTCTCGGCCACCGATGTCAGCTTGCCGGGGAACAGCGGCTTGGAAGTGGCGCTGTCGCGTTCCTATTCGGTCCAGAGCCGCAAGGAATACTACGCGGACGAGATGTTCGCCGATTGGTCTTTGGATCTGCCGAACATCAGCGGCATCTTCACCACCAACTGGGATGCGCCGGGCGCTTCGCCCGGTGATCGCTGCTCCAATACGGATCTTCCCACGCGCCCGGGCGGCGGCGGATACCTGTATTCGGATTACTGGGTCGGACTGGCGATCCAGTTGCCTGGCGGCGGTGGCGGAGACCTGCAGGTGGCGCGCACCGATATCGCGCTGAAGAAGCCCACCACGGGAGGGCCGTACCCCAGGGTCACCGATAACGGCACCACCTTTGTCGCCTGCCTGGCCAGCATCAAGAACGGAACCGGCCAGGGCTTCATCGCCACGATGGCCGACGGCACCCGGGTCTGGTACGACTGGATGGCCCAGTACAACCAGCCACGGCTCAAGGGCAATCAGGTGGATGTCAACAACGGTGGCACGCCGATCTATTCCTACCAGGATCGCCGCCGGAATGTCCTGTTCGCCACGCGCGTGGAGGACCGGTTCGGCAACTACGTGGAGTACACCTATACCAATGCATGGAACGCGGCCGGCAAGCTGACCAGGATCCTGGCCAATGATGGCCGGCAGATCAATATCGTGTACTCGGGAAATCACGTCTCCAGCGTGAACGACGGGACGCGTACCTGGACCTATAGCTACACCACCTCGGGCCGTGGGCGCAAGACGCTCAGCGCGGTGACCTTGCCTGATGCCAGTGCCTGGGCGATTGGATTTTCCGCGTTCACCGATGCGGAGATCAAGTACAACGAGGCGGCCTTCGATGAGCCGTTGCGCTCATGCACCATGGTCGAAACGCCGCTCAATTACACCGAAGAACGGGTGGGGACGGTCAAGCATCCGGCAGGTGCGACCGGAGCGTTCACGGTGTATATCGGGGAGCACGGCCGCAGCAGCGTGACGGTCGCGTGCGGTCATGTGACGACCACGCCAAGTGGCGCGCCGCTCGGCAGCGGCAACAATACCAACGACGACGTCAATACCTGGACCATTTCGGACAACAGCTACACATTGAAGAAGAAGCTGATTTCAGGTCCGGGGCTCGCGGCGTCGGAATGGAACTACAGCTACGCGCCCGGCATCAGCGTTTATCGGTATCCGGGCACTACGCTGGCGTATCCGGTGTGCAATTGGGCGACGCAGCCTTGCGGTACGCCGCCCTGTCAGCAAGAGAGTTGCGCCGGTTCCAGCAAAACCACCGTCACGGAGCCTGATGGAAATTGGACGCGCTACACCTACGGCAATACTTTCCGCTATAACGAGGGCAAGTTGCTGAAAGTCGAGACGGGCTCGTCCGCTTCCACTACTCCGATCAAAGCCGTCACCCACGAGTACGACCTGGATCTGGTGGATAAGGTCTATCCGGCTTTTTATGGTGGCAGCCAGAAGCCCGATTGGGACGGTTTTTCGTCTCAGTACCATCGGCCCCTGAAGAAGTCCGTCACCGTGCAGCAGGGGGTTCGCTTCACCTATCAGATAGATGCATTTGACGATTTTGCCCGTCCGACGACGGTGACCAAGTCCAGCGCGCCGGTATCGCCATGAGCCGGCGTATTTGGGGGGGATTCAATCCGGAGGCGAGCCAGCCAGGTTCCGCATCCGTCCATTTGCTGCGCAAAGGCAAGG
>JAKFDW010000278.1:0-2347 GCA_036675955.1 Orrella sp.
GGACTCGAAGACGTCGCTGTCCTCAAGCAGCAACCCGGCAAGGATATCTATCTCGTCGGTGGTGCCCGCACGACGACGAGCCTGATCGATGCCGGGTTGGTGGATGAACTCCGGTTGATCGTGTATCCGCTGGTCGCCGGTCATGGGAAAGCGCTCTTCGCAACGGCGGAACAGCGCCGTGGGCTCGACCTGCGGAAGGTGCAGCAGCTTCCAGAGGGACGCCTCGGCCTGGTCTACGGAATCGGTTAGTCGAGTCATTGCGATCGGCGGCAGACGATGCGCCGATCAGCCCTTGGAACAACAGATCGCGCCATAGGAGGCGCCATGAAAATCAAACTGACCCTGGTCACCATCGCAATCAGCCTGATCTGTCTATCGACAACGCCTGTCAGCCAGGCGAGTGAAACCACCATCGAGTCAATGCCAGCCAAGCTCGAAACGCAGTTCGCACTCAGCGCAGTCCCACCCGCGCTGCGGGACAAGGCCACCGTTTACCTGCTTGATCCGAAGCAGGGCTATGCACTTTCCCGACAGGGAACCAGTGGTGTGGCGTGTCTCATCGAGCGCACCGTCTGGGAGTGGGCCGACTTCCGCAACGACATCTATATCCCGCTCTGCTACGACGCCGTGGGAACGAAGGCGCACTTGAAAGTCATCATGGACACGGCCGCGCTTCGCGCTCAAGGCATGAGCGCCGCAGACTTGAAAGCTGAAATCGAGAACCGCTACAGCAACGGGACCTATCAAGCTCCCGACAGGGCAGGGTTGTCCTATATGGTCGCGCCGCTCATGCGCGCAGTGGGGCCACCGGACATGAAGGTGCACACCATGGCCATGCCGCACCTGATGTTCTACGCGCCGAACCTCACGAACGAAGATATCGGTGCCGTGCCGGATTTCAGCGTGCATGCCAGCCTGCTGTATCCGTTCGTCGACAAACAGGGCAACGCCGAGCAGAGCTACATGATCCAGCTCATCGGCGAGGCGGAGAAGGCGAAGATCCTGGCGGACGAGAAGGCGCTTCTCGATGAGCTGTGCGCCTATCGCGATCTTCTTTGCCTGCCTCACGAGGCGCATGCCCATGAGGCTCGCTAGGCTGCGAGCGCCAGGAGGGCTGGATCACCTCGAGTTGCTCGAAGAAGATCCTCCAGAACCAGGTCCAGGTGAATTGCTCGTCCGAATTCGGGCCTGCTCGCTGAACTACCGTGATGTTTTCATGTTGCATGGGAAAGCACCGTTCGCAGACGGCTGCGTGCCTTTGTCAGACGGTGCTGGAGAAGTGGTTGCGGTCGGCGGCGATGTCGCTGGGTTCAAGGTCGGAGATGTGGTTGTCAGCACCTTTTATCCCTATTGGTTGGGGGGCGACATGACGCCCGCGACCAGGCGGGACATACCGGGCGAGAGCATGGATGGCTATGCCCGCGAGTATGCGTGTGCGCCGGCGCACGCCTTTACCCAGGCACCCGCGGATTACACATATGCGGAGGCGGCAACGCTTACCTGCACGGGAGTCACCGCCTGGAGGGGCCTGGTGGTGTGCGGACAGGTGAAGTCCGGCGATACGGTGCTGATCCTCGGGACGGGCAGCGTGTCGCTGTTTGCGCTGCAATTCGCCAAAGCGGCGGGCGCGCGGGTCATCGCTACGTCTTCCTCCGATGAAAAGCTCGAGAAGCTCAGACGTCTAGGCGCCGACACCGTCATCAACTACAAGGCCATGCAGGACTGGGGCCAGAACGCAAAGGATCTGACGGACGGGCGCGGTGTCGATCATGTGATCGAGGTCGGCGGACCCGCCACGTTGGCGCAGTCGATCACGGCCTGCAGGATCGGAGGGCATATCGCGCTGATCGGCGTCTTGACTGGCTTCGTGGGAGAAGTGGTGATCCCGGCGCTGTTCTCGAATCAGATCCGTATCAGTGGAATCTCCATTGGCAGCAGAGCCGATCAAGAGGACATGATCCGGGCGATCACCGCCAATCATCTGAAGCCCGTGATCGATCGCCGTTTCCCGCTGGAGGAAATCGGCGGTGCCTTCAGGCATTACGAATCGCAAAAGCACTTCGGCAAAGTTTGCCTCGAACTCTAGGATTTCATCGACTCCGGCAATCTAGCGGGCCTTTTCGAACGTCATCCCATCGACGTGGACGGCCTCGACTTGGCTGTCTTGCACGACGAACGCGACAACCTCACCCGAATTGGGCGAGAACTCGACCCGGACATGGTCCTGTTCGTCGTACCCGGTGGCGATGGCGGACAGCTGTCCCCAGCGCAGGATCAGCTGGTCGTCGTCGTTCATGCCGACGGTCATGTCGCCGAGCAGCGCGTTGGTGTACCGGCCGACATACGC
>JAKFDW010000279.1:0-12124 GCA_036675955.1 Orrella sp.
TGCTTCAGCGTCCTGGAGATATCGTTCATCACCCCTTGGAAAGCCTGCGACATATGGTTTAGTGCGCGGTCGGTATAAACGACTGAGTATTCCAGGAGTCCGTCGGGATCGTTGTTGGGCAGTAAACTAGGCAAGTTCTTCTCCAAGAAGAAAGAATTAAGTCGCGCGATCATTCCGTCACGATCAGGGGACAGCAGCAAGGTCGATGTGTTCCTGTTTGATTTTAGACCATTGTGGTCCAATAATAAGTCGGCCAGAACTCCAGACCACGACGCATGACTCCCGCCACCCAAACTCCGATTTCATTGACCCAGGTCCGGGCTCGCCATGTGTGGCTGCGAGCCCAAAGGCTGGACGCGGCAGCGCCATTCGGCGACGGGCCCGCGGCTACCTTGGCTGCGATTGCCCACCTGGGCTATGTGCAGATCGACACTATCCACGTCATCGAACGTTGCCATCATCATATTCTCTGGAGTCGCATCCCTGGCTACCAGCGTGGTCACTTGCGTCAGGCCCAGACCGTAGACAAGACCGTTTTCGAGTACTGGACCCATGCCTTGTCGTACGTTCCCAGCAGCGATCTACGATTTTTCCTGGCCGATATGAAGGCCCATCGCAAGTCGCCAAAAAGTTGGTTCAACGCGGTGTCCAACAGCGACCTGCGCAGGGTGGTCGCACGGATTCGCGACCACGGCCCTTTATCGATACGAGACATTGCGGACGACGTGCTGGTCGAAAAGGACCATGCGTGGGCTAGCCGCAAGCCATCGAAGAGGGCGCTGCAGCTGGGTTTTTACACAGGCATGCTCACGATCAGCGAGCGCTCGGGTATGCTCAAGACCTATGAACTGATGGACAGGCATTTCCAATGGGACAGCCCGCCCAGGCAGGCCACGGAAAGCCAGATTGCGAACTATCTGCTCGACCGCGCATTGCGGTCGCAGGGGGTAGTAAGCCTGGACTCGATCTGCCATTTGAACGCCGGGCGCAAACCCTTGATTCGCAATGTAATCGAGTCCAGGCTACGACGGGGCAGTCTGGTTCCGGTAGCCATTGAAGCTGCGGGCAAGCAGGAACACTGGGCCCAGCCGCAAGATCTGATCGGGATTCCGGAGGCGACCGAAGGCGTGCATATCCTTTCCCCGTTTGATCCGCTGATTATTCAACGCAAAAGGTTGAAACTGTTCTTTGACTACGAGCACTTGTTTGAAGCCTACCTGCCTCGTGAAAAGCGGGTTCATGGCTATATGGGACTGCCGGTTCTGGTCGACGGCGAGATCGTGGCGGTGGTCGACTTGAAGGCGGACAGAACCCGCCGTGACCTGCTGATACAACAATGGAGCTGGGTAGGCAAAGGACAGCCGTCGTTGCACATGGCCGCAATCGAACAAAAGCTGCATCAATTTGAGGGATTTCAGTTCGCAGCCTGACATGACAATACTTTATGACACTTCACCACTTGCTTGATCTTCGCCGGCTCATTCTTACTTTGGCTGTTGCCGCCACATCGGTCACCCTGATAAATAGCCTGCACGCCATTTATGCCGTTCAACGTGCAGAGCTTATCTCGGGCGCGCTCGGAGCCAACCGCGTTTACGCCAGCAAACTGGCCGAGATCAGCGACAACTTCTTGCACTCCGCGCAGACGCAGCTCGCCTACAGCGCGGGTTTGCTCGCGCCACTAATGAAGAATGATGCCGCGCTGGCGAACGAGGCCAAGCGTCTGCTCAGTCAAACGGAGTCGTTTAATTCGGTCGTTATCGTGAATGCCGATGGCGTGATTATTAGCGCCTCGCCTGAAACCTTGCCGGTCAAAGGCAGAAAGCTCGTAACGCCAAGTGAACGCCAGTCGCTTGATGCCAAGCGGCCCCTGGTAACGGAACCGTTCGTCTCTCCCTCGGGAAACTATGTCATCAGCATTTCCCAGCCCATACGTGCCGCTGACGGTGCCTACCTTGGCTATGTGGCGGGTTCCATTTACCTGGAGGCCGCAAACATTCTTAACGATATTCTCGGGAAACATTATCACGACGATGGATCCTATATTTATGTCGTCGATCGCAGCAAAACGCTTATTTATCACCCCGAAAAACACCGTATCGGAGAAAAAATATCCGGCAATCCGATGATCGATGCCGTTGTCCTTGGCAAAAGCGGTGCGCATGAAGCGACCAACTCCAAAGGCACGGCGATGCTGGCAGGATTTGCCCCGATTGCCCGGTCGGGCTGGGGCGTGGTCGCACAGCGTCCAAGAGAGTCGACACTGGCCGGACTGGATCATCACGTCCTCAATGTACTCGCCAAGATCTTGCCCATCGGGCTGCTCACATTGATCTTGATCTGGCTCACTGCGGGCTCCATATCGAAGCCGTTGCGGCAATTGGCACGCAGTGCGGGAACGATGGACAGCGGAAACTCCGAGGCCACCATTTCAGGCACCCGATCCTGGTATTTTGAGGCCGAGCAGCTCAAGCGCGCACTATTGAAAGGCGTCAGGCTGATGCACGAGAAGATCAACCAGCTTCGTCTTGACAGTAGTACCGACCCCATGACCGGACTGCTGAATCGCCGCGGGCTCCAGGAAATCCTCGAGCGCTACGAGGCGTCGGGGCAATCGTTTTCCGCAATCACTTTGGACATCGATCATTTCAAGAACGTCAATGACACGTTCGGGCACGACGTGGGCGACAGTGTGATACGCAAGCTTGCAGAGCTTATGAGAACCAGCGCGAGGAAAGACGATGCGCTTTGCAGAGTTGGGGGCGAAGAGTTTTTACTTGTGTTGCCCGATACCGATTTATCCATCGCAAAGGAGGTGGCCGAGCGCCTGCGCAACCATGTCGCCGAACATCCAATACCGATAGTAGGGTCGATAACGATTTCGTTGGGCATTGCTCATAGACCTGGCAGCGCGGATACGATCGAATCAGTATTGAAACTTGCCGATCATGCGCTTTACACGGCCAAGCGTACCGGAAGAAATCAAACCGTAGCGGCTTAGATGTATACTGTGTTTATGTACAGTATAGTGAGGTCGCATTATGCGGACGGCACCTATCAAGGGGCGGGGCAGCGTGTCGAACAAGACTTCGCGCTTCGAGCAGCTCCAGCGCGTATCCTTCGACGATGAGTGGGGCGGCGACGACGACCAGGCACCCGTAAAACCGGCGACAACGGTTTCAATAGAAACGGCCAAATCGATTATTTCGCGTAACGATTCGCCCGATATTCCCTTCGACCAGTCGATCAACCCGTACCGCGGCTGCGAACATGGCTGCATTTATTGCTATGCGCGGCCCACCCATGCCTATTTGAATCATTCCCCCGGCCTGGATTTCGAAACAAAGCTGTATGCCAAGGGCAACGCCGCCGAGCTCCTGCGCGCGACCCTGTCCGGTCCGTCCTACGTGCCCAAGCTGATTGCGCTGGGTGCCAACACCGATCCCTATCAGCCTATCGAGCGGCGGTTGCGGATCACTGCCGGCATTCTTGCGGTCCTGGAAGAATTCAACCATCCCGTTGCCATCACCACCAAATCAGCGTCGGTCACGCACGATATCGAACTGCTTGCCCGGATGGCGCGCAAGAACCTGGTACGGGTTTTCATGTCCATCGGGTCCCTGGACAAGGACATTGCCAGGACGCTGGAGCCGCGCGCCAGTGCTCCGGGCGCGCGTATGGAAGCCGTTCAGACGCTCAGCCAGGCTGGCATTCCCACCGGCGTCATGGTGGCGCCGGTCATTCCGTCGCTGACCGACCACGACATGGAAAAAATCCTGTTCAGTGCGCGCGACGCAGGGGCTTTGAACGCCGCCTATGTCTTGCTGCGTCTTCCCCTGGAAGTGGCCGATTTGTTTCGCGAATGGCTGGATGCGCACTATCCCCTGAAGCAAGCGCACGTCATGAACCTGGTCAAGCAGATGCGCGGCGGCAAAATATACGACTCCGACTTCAAGACCAGGATGAAAGGCAGCGGTGTTTTTGCTGAATTGCTCGAGCAGCGGTTCAGGAAAGCGTGTACGAAGGCAGGCTTGAACCAGACACGTCCGCAGTTGACCACCGATCTCTTTCGCCGGCCTCCAAAAGACAAACCTCAACTGAGCCTTTTTTGATGTGCACGGTTTTTGGCGCCTTCGTCGCCTGCGTCACTATGTAATCCAGATCCTGCAACCGAGTCGCTCCGCCGACCAGCAGCAGGTCGCCTTCTTCGCATCGCTGGAATCCGGCCCATACCGCCTCCTGGGCGCCCATTACCGCGCTTACCTGCACATGGGGCGGTGCTGCGGCCGAGGCGCTTTCGAACAGCAAGCGCAGGGTGTCGCCGATTTCCCGGCTTCGGTTTGCCGCGATTTCGTAGACGATCAGCTCGTCCAGCTGGGCCGCGCAAAGTCGGGCAATCTGCTTCAACTCAGCGTCCCGCCTATCGCCCGGGGCGGTGATTACGCCGATGATGCGGCGGGGTTCCATGGCGCGGGCGGTGTGCAGGATAGCCTGGTACGCGGCCACGTTGTGCGCATAATCATGCAGTATGGTCACCCCTGCGACATGGAAAATATTCAATCTCAGCGGATTGGTCTCAGTCGTGCAGCGAAATGACTGAATTCCCTGGACGATGGCCTCGGTAGGGCAGCCGCCCTGGGCCTCCAGTGCTGCGACCGCTGCCAGTGCGTTGGCGATGTTGTGCTGGGCCCGACCGTGCAAGGCGACCGCCAGGCTGTCGGCTTTCAGAATGGCGTGCTGGCCGGCCCGGCGGGCCACTACTATGTCGCCTTCGTGCAGGAACACGGCCCGTCCGTCTTGTTGCAAATGCCGTTGCAATACCGGGTTTTGGGCGTCGCACGAAAAATACACGACTTCGACGCCGCGCCTCAACTGTGACGCCATGGCCACACAGTAAGCGTCGTCGGCATTCAGCACCACGGCGCGGCGCGCCGTTTTGGCGACAACGGCTTTGACCTTTGCCATTTCTTCTACCGTGTCGACCCCATCCAGTCCAAGATGATCGGCTGTGACGTTCAAGACCACAGCAACGTCGCAGCGATCGAAACCCAGGCCGCGCTTGAGTATTCCGCCCCTGGCTGTCTCGAGCACCGCCACGTTCACGTCGGGAGACCCAAGTATCGTGCGTGCGGACCAATAGCCGGTGCAGTCTCCCCGATGTATGCAACTGCCATCGATGAAAATTCCTTCCGTCGTTGCTACACCGGTGGTGTATCCGGCGGCGCGGAATACGTTGCCGATCAACAGCGTAGTCGTCGTTTTTCCATTGGTGCCGGTAATGGCAATAACAGGGATCCTGCCATCATCGCCCTCGGGAAAGAGCGAACGCACGACTGCCGGTCCAGTCGGGTGCTTTACTCCGAGGCTGGGCAGCTCATGCATGCGCAAACCCGGGGCCGCGTTGATTTCGACGATGGCGCCCTGCGTCATCAGGGGTACGCTGATATCGTGGCAGATCAGGTCTACGCCGGCGACATCGAGCCCTATTTGCTGGACGGCGCGTTCGCAAGCGCGCGCCGTATCGGGATGGACCAGCTGCGTGACATCGCAGGCGGTGCCGCCTGTCGACAGGTTGGCGTTGTCGCGCAGGATCACGCGTTCCCCCAGGCCCGGTACGGTGGACAGCGTCATTCCCTTGCGTTCCAGGTGCGCCTCCGTATGCTGATCAATGGGTACCTTGGTCAGCGCTTTGCTATGGCCTACGCCGCGGGCGGGATCATCGTTCAACTGCTCTATCAAGGTGGATACGGTGCTCTTTGCATCTCCTATTACGCAGGGCGGATCCCTGCGTGCGGCGGCGACCATTTTTCCGTCTATCACCAGTACACGATAGTCAAGGCCTTCAATGAATTCTTCGACTATGACCCGTGTGCTGTATTTGCGCGCATCCGTATACGCGCAGGCAATCTCCTGCGGCTCTTTCAGTCCGGTGCGTACTCCCTTGCCATGGTTGGCGTCGACAGGCTTTACCACCACAGGTCCCCGCAGCCGGGATGCCGCGTGTAGCGCCTCGCTCGCATCCCGGACAAGACTGCCCCGGGGCACCGGAATAGCGGCTTGCTCCAGCAGGTTTCTGGTCAGTTGCTTGTCGCCGGCGATAACCGTGGCAATGTGGCTGGTCTGGCTGGTTATCGTCGCCTGGATTCGTTTCTGGCGGGCACCGTAGCCCAGTTGGTACAGGCTTGCATCCTGAGTCAGACGGGCGACGGGAATCCCGCGCGCTTTGGCTGCGTCAAGAATGGCCCGCGTGCTCGGCCCGACGCCATGGCGCCTTGCCAGGCCGCGCAATCGTTCCAGCACTTCGTCCGGAGAGGGGGCTTCTCCTCGCGCGACTGCCGCAACCAGCTCCATGGCGGCATCGAGCGCCGGCTCAATCAATGGTTCGATCCGATAGGCGCAGACCACCCGATAGCAGCGCGGCATGCCCCTGACCCGTCGCGCCCGCCCGAATCCCGCTTTGCTGCCGGCCAGGCATTGAAGTTCCAGCAATACATGTTCGACAATATGCGCCATATAGGTGCCGTCACGCAGGCGCTGGATGAATCCTCCCGCCGTTCCAAGCGAGCAGCGATGACGGTGCAGTGAAGGCAGCAGGGCACAAAGCCGGTCAGTGAACCCGGGCAAGTCCGCTGATGACACGCCATCGAGATCCTCGAGATCGATGATGGCCTTTATGCAGGGCTGGCGTGCGTACAAATTGGGGCCGCGCAACAGGCGCTTTTCGATCAGTTTCATGGCTCAGGTCTCGGTGACGACTGCAAGAATTTCTCGAAGGACGGCTGGGACATCGGCAACCGGCGACTTGCCCTTCGCACCGGTGTCGCTCCCCGCAGCGGCGTCCGTTTCAATGTTGTAATGGTTGCCGGCGGGAAGCAGGTGCAACCGTACGTCTATCAGTTCAAGCTCCTGCCGCGCATTGCCATCGCCGAGATTGGACGTCATATGGCGCCCATCCAGCAAGGTCACGGCGCCCGCGCCGACGACTTCCATCTGGTTCCTGCCCCGGATCACGACCGCGGTATCTTCGTCGATTCCCATGCCGATGACACTAGGGTTTTGCGCCACGGCCGAAAGTAGGCGCGCCAGGCGGTGCCGCTCGGAAAAATGCTGGTCAATCACGATATGTTGCAAGAAGCCCAGCCCCTTATCGAGCTGCGCGCTGTCCTTCTCCGGCAACAAGTCTTTGGTGCCATAGGCCAGCATTTGTCGTGATATCGCCGCGGCGCCCGCGCTCGTGCCGCCAATGCAGGCGCCGCGCTCGCGAAATGCCCGCTGCATTGCCGCATGGACCTTCGAACCGCCTATCGATATCAATAAGCGCTGTTGTTCGCCGCCCGACATGAAGATGCCGTCGGCATGCAGGATTTTTTCGGCTATGCCCGGCTCGTCGGCTGCTCGGCGATTTTCTATATGGATCGCCGCTCGATTCCGGACGCCGAGTTCTGCGAAAGCGTCGTCATACATTGCCCATACCCTTCCAGGAACTGAACTGGCCGCGGTCAATACAACGATCGATCGGTCCGCGCCGCCGCACAGTTCGACGAATCTGGACAGAACCTGCATATCGCCGTCGCGGTCTTCGTTCCCGCCAACGATAAGCAATGCTCCGGTGCGTTCAGCCATGCCTTGCTTCCCCAGTCGTTTTTTTCATGTTCAGCCTGCCGAATTTTTACCGGCCAACAGCAAGAGCAATAGCCGTGCCCGGCACAAGCTCCGCTACGGCATGGTAGTTGCTTCCGCGTATGCAACGACGGAGGCGCACTATGCAAGCAGAGAACAAATTCACGGATTCATACTGGGCGGCGGCTGCGGGCGAAAGAACAGTCCCTTATCCCGGTTTGACCGAAAGGATGGAAGCCGACGTGGCGATCGTCGGCGCGGGCATTGTGGGCTTGACCGCCGCCGAATCGTTGGCGCGTGCGGGCAAGTCGGTGGTCGTTCTCGAGGCCCTGCGCGTCGGCAACCAGGTTACCGGCCGCTCCACCGCGAAGATAACGTCACAGCATGGTCTGATCTACAGCCGCCTGATCCGGGACTTCGGCGAAGCTAACGCGCGGATTTATGCCAGGGCCAACGAGGCGGCTATTGCTTATATCGCGGAGCTGGTCCGTAGCGGAAATATTGCGTGTTCGTTTGAACGCAAGTCCGCTTATCTTTATACCCGCTCCAGGCAGGGTATGAAGGATATCGAGAACGAGGCGGTGGCGGCAATCAAGCTTGGGCTGCCCGCGCATTTGAGTAAAGACAGCAGCGTGCCGTTCGGCGATCAATTCGGCATGGCCAGCGCGCTACGCTTCGACGACCAAGCTCAATTCAATCCGGTGCAGTACTTGCGCGGCTTGGCGTCCATGGTGAGTGATACCGCCAAACTTTTCGAAATGACTCGTGTCACCGGGGTGGAGAAGGAGCGCGAGGGCTTGCATTATCGGGTGCGTACGGAAGGAGGGGGGGCGGTCAGGGCGAAAGACGTCATCATTGCCACCCATCTGCCCATTGTTCCCGATGGTATGTTTTTTGCCAAGGCCTACACAATCAGCCATCCAATGGTGGCCGCGCCCGTCGAACCGGCGCGCATTCCGGAAGGGATGTTTCTTGATACCGGTACGCCCAGTCATTCTTTTCGCATGGATTCGTCCAACGGTACGCCGCATATTGTTGCGGTGGGCGCAACTTACAAAACCGGCGTTCCGGAAGACGAGGCAAAAAGCTTCGATGAGCTCGAACGCTTTTTGCAGGAAAATTTCGCCATTGAAGATGTCGCGTATCGGTGGACGAACGAAGACTTCCAGTCCATGGACGGCTTGCCCTTCATAGGATCGGCCAGTTCGGGATCGAAACACCTGTACGTTGCCACCGGCTTCAATGCCTGGGGGATAACCAACGGGACCATGGGGGCAAGTTTGATCGCCGACCTTATCCTTGGGCGTGAGAACTCTGGCGCCGGCTTGTTCGATGCGACGCGGGTCAAGCCGCTGGTGGGCGGCGGCGAGTTTGTCAAATCCAATCTTCAGACCGCGAAACATTTTGTCGAAAACCGCTTCCTGACTGGCCATCCTAAAGACTTGAACCTGAATCCCGGCCAGGCTGGCATCGCGAAGCACGGAGATAAAACCGTTGCCGCATACCGCGACGAGGCCGGCGCTCTACACACTGTGTCGGCCGTCTGTACGCATATGGGTTGCATTGTGGGGTGGAACGCGACCGACCGGACCTGGGATTGCCCGTGCCACGGCTCGCGCTTTGCTTACGATGGCGCCGTGGTGCATGGCCCGGCCACCTCTGCGTTGAAGGCGGAGTCGGCACTCGGCGATAAATAGCGCATGCAGGCCTGCAATGCTCCTCAGCCGTTGCGGCGCGCTGTCAGCATGACGGCCGCTATACGCTCGGCGTGGGCATAAGCGGGGTTGGAGCATAGTTCCTCGCCGAATACATCGGGATCGATTTCCCGATAGCTCCATCGAAATCCGGCATCCTGTAGTCTTTTCCCGGCCGCGGCGCGGAAAGCGTCGACGCCTTGTTCGATGGCTACGCCTGTGTAGAGCAGCAGCGTGCCCTGGCTGCTCAAGCGCTGCACGGCGGCATCGACGATCGCCAGGGACAGCCCCTCGCCCAGCGTGCCCCCGCCGTGCCGATATGCACGGCGTGCGGGATCAAGCAGATAGGGTGGATTGGCAATGATCAAGTCGAACATGCCGTCCGTAGCGCCAAGCAGATTGCTGTGCAGCGGCCGTACATTGTTCGTGCCGGCCAATGTGGCATTGATCGTCGTCAGTCGCAAGGCGTGCTTGTTGATGTCTATCGCCAATACTTCGGCCTGGGATTGGCGTAGTGCAACGGCTATTGCTCCGGGGCCTGCGCCGCACCCAATATCGGCCACCCGTCGTACCGGATCCGGTGCGGAGTCGAAATACTGGTCTATGGCCCCGACAAAACGGTAAGTGTCGGGGCCGAAGAATACGGCGTCGGTATCGTCCGTAGGATAAGCCGAATGCAAAAACAGAGCGCCATTCATGGTCGAGGCCCGAAGCCGACAACGCCAGCCCTCGCCCTGCCTTTTTACGATATCTGCCTGGTGCATGAGCGTCATCAACTCCGCAGGCATCACTTCGGTGAGAAATGGCCTGCTCCACCCGAAGACGTCTTCCACGCCAGCGGCCCATTCATTGCCCGGTCGCTTGTTGACCAAGGTATGCGTCGCCGGCGTCACGGCAGTGAAACGATATCCCCGGTTTTTAAGCGCCATGCCCAGCTCGAGCAGCGCCGCATTCTGTAGCGGTTCAGTAGAAACATCAGTCTTCTGCGGGACGGCAGGAGGCGCGGTTTGCAAGGCGTTCATCATGTTCATGTTCGCTATTCGCTTTGTGAGGAAGGTTTTTATGTGCCATGAAGCAGGCGCGTAAACGCTCGCGTGGCCATCAATCCCGGGGTCGTATGATGATGTACCGGCGAGATTAGCCTGATGAGCTGCGCCATCCTGTCATCGGTGCCCGTAGCGCCAGTCAGCTCCTGCTCCACCACATGTGGATCCGTGTCGAAGTCATCCTGCTGCGGCGGGGTGTCGGCCGCCAAGCGCTGCCTGGCTCTGAAGCTGACAGGACGCGAGCCTGGCTCGGCGCTGCTCTCGCCTGCGATCCAATCGTATATGACTTGCTTCTCATAGGCATTGAACACACCGAACATTTGCGCGTGTTCGCCCTGGATCAATTTCCAGAAGCGGCTTGCTTCGGGATGCTGGTGGCGTTTGATCCAGCCTTGCTTTTGCAAGGCGTCGAGAAATAAGGGCAGCTGGCCCGGCTCGGACAACCACTCATTCACCGTTTTTCCTGCGATCCTGCAATAATCGGAATGCAGTTGAGCGCCCACCCTGGCCTTCGCCGCCAGGACGTTCACCAGCTCTTCGTCGAGGTCGAAATCCTCGATGACGGAATTGGTGCTCGCGCCCAAATCATTAAGCTTGTAGCCATTGGCGAGGCGTCGATAAAAGTCCTGTTTATCTGCAACGTGAGGCAAGGCTTCGGCCACGGCTCGCAGCGCGTGCGTGGCGTGGCCTGTGCTTGCATTATCGACCGTGACATGCAAGGTGAAGTAATAAGGATCGATGCCGAGTTCATTCAGTTCGTAAGCGCTGATCAGCAAGTGCAGCGGAAGCTGTTCGTAACCGAGGTTGTAGCCGATGACTTCAGGCAGGAAATCGGCCGTGTGCTGGGCCAGTGCCAGCTGAATGGCCCCTTGGATGAAATGCGTATCGCTCAAGCGATGCCATTGCGGGCAGCCGTGGGCCGCCAATAGCCTTTTATAGATTACGACATGGTTCTTATCCGAAATTCCCTCGCCCAGTTCTTCGAGGTAAGTCTGTATCAGCGGCAGGAAGCGTGGATCACGCCAGTACTTCAGCAAGCCATATAACCAGGCGCCATCCACCAGTTTGGTTGGAGCAACCGCTTTCAGGAAGTACAGTGCATGTGATTTGTGTGCGAAGTACTGCCTGGCCCCGCCTGTCTTGCGTGCTCTCAGATACCGGCGGTACTCAGCACCGACTTGCCCTGTGTGGGCGTCGCTCCAGGCTTGAAGTTGCCTCGGGTTTTCAGGCAAGTCGCAGGAGGCCGCTTCGACCCGCTCAAGCAGGCTTGCCAAATACATGCGCGAACGGGCGACGGCAAGATCGTCGGGGCCGTCTTCCAATAAACCGAAATAAATCTGCTTTGCCTCGAAGTGCGATGCGTGATCGCCGGCATGCAGTCTCATCGAAAATGGCGAGCCGTGCGAAAACCGTTGCTCGCATACCGCCTCGGCGTTCGCACTTCGCAACCGCTCCATTAGACCTTCCTCTGTAAGCACCATGGCTCATCCTTCTACGTTTATGACCGGAACGGTAAGTTTGAAGGCCTGAGCAAGAAGCGTGCCCGGCAGAAGAGGATATGCACTGCGGACCACCCGAATAAGGCTGGACGAGACTTGCGGGAAGATGCGACACTCCCCGACATTAGACCAGCGGGACCATTTGACTTTATCCAGCACATGACCAAGTTTTTTTGCCAGAGGAGATGGGAAATGAAGCTTAAGCAATCGATTCTAAGTCTTTGTTGCATGTTGGCCGCATCCAGCGCAGCGGCTCAGGAAAAAC
>JAKFDW010000280.1:0-5990 GCA_036675955.1 Orrella sp.
TGCTGCTGGCCGTGGGCGCATCGTCGGGCGCGTTGCTGCCGAAAACAGGCCCATGGATGAATGGCGTCAAGCGCCTGTTCGGCGTGCTGCTGCTTGCGACCGCGTGGTGGATGGTGAACCCGATACTGCCTGCGTGGCTGATGATGCTGGGCTGGGCTTTCCTGGCCTTGTGGAGCGCCGTCATGCTGGGAGCTTTCGATGCGGTGTCTGCAGGAACGGGAGCGGGGCGCCTGGCCAACCGCGCATTGGGCCTGATGCTGGCACTTTGGGCGGTCATCCTGGTGGTGGGCGTAATGGCAGGTGCACGCGATGTTTTAAGACCGCTGGCTCCGCTCACGGCATCGTCCCAAGGTTCGGGTGCCGTGGCGGCCACACATCCGGAGTTCACGCGGGTGGCGTCGGTGGCGGAGCTGGACAATTTGCTGGCCAATACCAACCGGCCGGTCATGCTGGATTTCTACGCGGATTGGTGTGTGTCATGCATAGAAATGGAGCGGTTCACTTTCAGCGATCCATCGGTAGCGGCGCAGATGTCGCAGTTGCTGCTGGTGCAGGCCGACGTCACCAAGAATTCGGCCGAAGACCGTGAGCTGCTGAAGCGGTTCAAGCTGTTCGGGCCGCCGGGAATCATTTTTTTCGACGACGAGGGCAAGGAGTTGAATGAGGTCCGCGTGGTGGGGTTCAAGAATGCCCGGGATTTTGGGGCGGTATTGGAGCGTGTGCTCGCGGGCGTGTAAAACTTCGCTTTTGGGCGCTTCGTTACTACTTATTCGAGCGCGCAGTTTTCTTGCTTAGAAGTAGCTTGCCTTTGGGTTAGGCAGTCATTCTTGCTCCGCGTGTCAGGTCCTATGGGGTCCTGTTGCGCTCCTCGTTGCCGGTTCGCCGCCCTGCGGCGCCGAACACCGCATCGCCTTGCTCATCCGCCCATTCGGGCTCCTTTCGCCTACGGCTTGCTCGGCACCGAAAGTCGCTGCAACAGGACCTCATAGGACCTGCCCCGCTGTGAAATGGAAATTTGAGATGCCGTTGGCCAGACCTGTTCACACGTTCAAGCGGCCCGGCAGGCGGGCCGCGCAGGACGAGCGCGTGAGATTTTCTGAACTTATAAAATTGCTGGCAAAAATGCCAAGCACATGGACCGCCCCAGCGACCTTACCAACTTATACGATGCAGCCGTGGCGGCGGTGATGGGGGTGTTGGCGACTTTCGGGGCCCTCCAGCAGGACGTAGGCGAAGGTAGTCCCGAAGGGGACGGACGAGCCAGGCCATGCTGGTTCGGCGCCCAGGGCGCCGAATAGGGTCACGAGGAGCCGATACCCCCATCACCACCGCCGCGGCGTGTAATGTAATTCATCAGCTGAGCACGTAATTTGCAGCGTCGCCCCAGCGTGCAAATCGCAGCAGCGTGCAAACTAGTCCGGTAAGAATGACACGGGCAAATTCCCGTACGGAGCATTCGCATAGCCAAGCTTCAGTACACACGAAGCGAAACGCATGCTAGCAAACCGCAAGCAAATAAATTGCTACGCCTGATCCTTCAGCAACTTCGCCGCCGCAATAGCGAAATACGTCAACACACCGTCACCGCCCGCCCGCTTGAACGCCAGCAGCGACTCCATCATCACCTTGTCGTGATCCAGCCAGCCATTCGCTGCCGCCGCCTTGATCATCGCGTACTCCCCGCTAACCTGATACGCATACGTCGGCATGCCAAACGCATTCTTTACATCGCGCAGGATGTCCAGATAAGGCATGCCCGGCTTCACCATCACCATATCCGCGCCTTCGCGGATATCGGCGGCCACTTCACGTAGCGCCTCGTTGCGATTGGCCGGGTCCATTTGATAAGTGAACTTGTTCGACTTGCCCAAGTTAGAAGCCGAACCGACGGCATCCCGGAAAGGCCCGTAGAACGCGCTGGCGTACTTGGCCGAGTAAGCCATGATGCGCGTATATATATGCTGCTCGGCTTCCAGCGCCTGGCGTATCGAGCCTATGCGTCCGTCCATCATGTCGCTGGGCGCAACGATATCGACACCGGCGTGGGCCTGCGTAAGGGCCTGCCGCATCAGTATCTGCACGGTAGGCTCATTCAATACATAGCCATTTTCGTCCAGGACGCCATCCTGACCATGGCTGGTGTAAGGATCCAGCGCCACATCGGTCAGCACCCCCAATTCAGGAAAGTTCTTTTTCAGCTGCGCAACCACGCGCGGTATCAGGCCGTCGGGATTGGCCGCTTCGATGCCGTCGGGCGTCTTCAGGCTGGCGTCGATGACCGGGAACAGCGCAATAACCGGTATGCCCAGCGCCACGCATTCCTCGGCCACCTTCAGCAAGGTGTCGGGGGAGTAGCGCTGCACCCCCGGCATCGAGGGCACCGCTTCTTGTATGCCTTGTCCTTCCATGACGAAAACCGGATAGATCAGGTCGTGCGCGGTCAGCACGTTCTCGCGCACAAGACGGCGTGAGAAGTCGTCGCGGCGATTGCGGCGCGGGCGGGCGGCGGGGAAGTCGGCGGAAAGAATAAACGATGTCATGGAACAACCTTTGGAGAAATCCAGTTCTCGATTTGCGCGGCGGCAGTGTCTAGGCCTATGCGCTTGGTAGCGGAAAACGGCATGGCATTCAGCGCACCGATGTCGGCCAGTTCTTTTTTGACGGTGGCGACGGCATTGATACGCTGGCCATAGGGAAACTTGTCGGCCTTCGTGAGCAAGGCCAGGACGGGAATGCGCGTGGGGGCAATCCAGTTTGCCAGGCGGCGATCCAGCTCCGTCACCCCGCGCCGGATGTCGATAAGCAGCACGATGCCGGCCAGCGAGGAGCGCTCGCGCAGATAGCCGCCCAGGACGTCGGCCCATTCCTCGCGCGCTTCGCGCGCAACGGAAGCATAGCCATAACCGGGCAAGTCGACCAGGAAGCCCAGATGAGCCCCGGGCTCGACGGGATCCGGGATGCCAAACATGTTGATGAGGCGGGTGCGTCCCGGCGTTTTACTGGAAAAAGCCAGGCGACGCTGATTGGTCAGGACGTTGATGGCGGATGATTTTCCACAATTGGAGCGGCCTACAAAGCAGACTTCAGCCGTAGTGGGGGGCGGGAGCTGGTCGAGACGGGCCGCCGAAACGGTAAAGGAAGCGCGATGCAGAATGGACACAGGAAGTACCTAGTACGGTTTAATTTAAACGCTATTGTATAATCGCACGTTTGAAACAGTTGCGTCATCTTCGTTAGGGTAGCCCTTTAACGGAATTGGCATTGTCATCGTGGTGTTTACGACACCCGGATCGAATAGCGATCGTCGAGGTCTTCATGAAGCGTGTGCTTTCCAGAATGGTAGTTGCCAGCAGCCTGTTGCTGGGATCTTCCGCAGTTTCCATTGCTTATGCAGCCGATATAGCGGTTGCAAAGCCCGATGCCGCCAAAGGCGAACAGCTTTTTGCCAATGGCGATGCAGCCCGCGGCATACTGGCCTGTGCCAGTTGCCATGGCGCCGCCGGCAACAGCACGATTCCGGTCAATCCGAATCTTGCCGCCCAGCCGCACGAATACCTTGCCAAGCAACTGCGCGACTTCAAATCCAAAGACGGAACGGCGCCCGCCGCCCGGCGCGGCCCCAACGGCGCTCCTTCGATCATGACGCCTTTTGCCACGCCGCTGACTCCTGAAGATATCCAGAACATCTCCTACTACCTTGCCCAGCAGGCTATTGATCCCAAGACAGCAGCAACTGCAAGCAACGAAGCTACCATGGAACGCGGCCAGCATATCTGGCGCGGCGGCTTGCCCGATCGCAAGGTGCCTGCCTGTGCTGGTTGCCACTCGCCCAATGGCGCCGGCGTACCCGGAGCCTACCCCCGGCTGGCTGGCCAGCATCCGGCTTACATCGCCGAACAGCTGAAGCTGTTCCGTAGTGGCGACCGTGCCAATAGCGCGCCAATGCACGATATCAGCGACCGCATGTCCGACGCCGACATTGCAGCGGTAGCCGATTACGCGGCAGGATTGCGTTAATTCGACACGATCTTGCGGAACGTATTCCGCAACGATGGGTCTAGACTAGGGGAGGCTCCTTTGCCGTCCCCTTTTTTATGAAATTTTGCCTTGTGAAATCTTCCATTTCCACGCGTCGCACTGGCGCAGACGTCTTCGAATTGCTGGGCTCGATGCGTTTTGCCGTCAGCTTGTTGATGTTCATCTGCGTGGCAAGCATTATCGGCACCGTACTTCAGCAAAACCAGGCGGCCAATACTTATATCGATAGGTTCGGGCCTTTCTGGTTTTCTGTCTTCGATAAATTTTCCATCTGGCATATTTACAATAGCTGGTGGTTCCTGCTGATCATGGCCTTCCTGGTGGTTTCCACCTCGATCTGCGTGGTGCGCAATTCGCCGAAAATGATGCGCGACGCCCGCTCGTTTCGCGAATATATTCGGGGCAGCAGCCTGCGCTCATTCCACCATAAGGTCGAAACCACGACCACAGCAAGCCCGGCCGAAAGCTTGTCGCGGATCCAGCAGTGGCTGAGCTCGCAAGGCTATAAATCCAAAGTGCGCCAGGATGGCGACAGCCTGTTGCTGGCGGCCAAGAAAGGAAGCGCGAATCGCCTCGGTTATATCTTCGCTCATACGGCTATTGTGGTGATATGCATAGGCGGCCTGCTCGACAGCGAGCTGCCAGTACGCTTGCAGGTATGGCTGGGCGGCAAGGTGCCGATTACCGAAAACATGCTTATCTCGCAGGTTCCCGATTCCGGACGATTGTCCGCGGGCAACCCCAGTTTCCGCGCCAACATGTTGGTTTCGGAGGGCTCGCAAAGCAGCACTGGTGTCGTCAGCGTGGACGATGGGGTACTGGTGCAGCCCTTGCCTTTCACACTGAAGCTCAATAAATTTATTGTTGACTACTACTCAACCGGCATGCCCAGCAGCTTCAAAAGCGAGGTTGAGGTTACCGATCCGGAAACCGGCAAGTCTTTCAGCCAGACCATCGAAGTCAACGAACCCCTTCGCTATAAGGGCGTGACGGTGTATCAGTCCAGTTTCGATGACGGCGGCAGTAAACTGGAGTTGGTCGGCTATCCACTGGTCGGCGCGCGTAATCAGCCCTTCGAAATCAATGGGGTCGTGGGCAAGCCAACGGAAATTACCGTGGGTGCAGGTGCTCGGCAGACTCCCCTTACTATCGATTTTTCCGGCCTGCGTGTCATCAACGTCGAGAACCTCTCCGGCGATGTTGCGCCCCAGCCTAAAGAGATGATGGATCACGTGGCTGCGGTGACGGGCAGTGCAGCCGGCGCAAAGAACGAAAACATGAAGAACGTGGGCCCCAGTGTCCAGTACCGCATAGTGGGAAGCGATGGGCAGGCGCACGAGTACACCAACTACATGCTGCCTTTGATGCTCGACGGCAGCATGGTATTCCTGGCTGGCGTACGGGAAACGGCGTCGCAACCCTATCGTTATATCCGTATACCGGCCGATGCCGACAGCTCCATGGACGAGTTCATGGCGCTACGCGCGGCACTCGCCGATCCGGCTTTGGTGCACCAGGCCGCACAGCGTTTTGCGCAAAAGAATGCAAACCAGGAAATGCAGCAGCCCTTGCTGCAGAAAGCGGCCGTAGGAGCCCTGGAAACTTTCTCCAGGGCGGGATTCAACGGCATTATCGAGAAGGTTCCGGAACAGGATCGCGAAAAAGTCCTGGGCTTTGCGGTTCCCATGATTCAGCTCTCCCTGCTTGAATTGCGGGACATCGTACGCACGCAATCGGGCAAGCCGCCGGTCGATCGCGAGGGCGCAGCCGCCGAGGAAGCCGACAAATGGCTGCAAATGTCTTTATTGGCCCTGGCGAATCTGCCCGACTATCCCGCACCGGTGTTCATGGCATTAAAGGGTTTCGAGCAGCTTGAAGCCAGCGTTTTCCAGGTCGCGCGCAGCCCAGGCAAGAATACGGTTTACCTGGGATGCCTTTTCCTTATCATCGGC
>JAKFDW010000281.1:0-13444 GCA_036675955.1 Orrella sp.
TCGGTGGCGGCGCGGGCCCGGCGCAGCGATTCGAGCGAGAAGGCATCTTGCTGTTCGCGGGTGAAGGTGTATTTCGAGGCGCAGTCTTCGGCGAACACGCCCATGGCCGTTCCGCGCTGGTAGGCATCTTCCAGGCCGTCAAGCGCCATGTGGTCGTAAACGGTGGAGTGGCCGTAGCGATAGCCTTGGCGCCCGCGCAGCAAGAGGTAGGGAGCGTTGCTCATGCTTTCCTGTCCGCCAGCCACGACGACGTCCGCGCTGCCCGCCATGATGATGTCATGGCCGAACATGGCGGCCTTCAAGCCCGAACCGCAGACTTTATGTATGGTGGTGCAACCCACGCTCAAGGGCAGGCCGGCGCCCAGGGCGGCCTGGCGTGCGGGCGCCTGGCCCTGGCCGGCTTGCAGCACGTTGCCCATGATGACTTCGTTGACGGCGTCGCCCTGGATGCCGGCGCGCTCGATGGCTGCCTTGATGGCGATGGCACCGAGCTCGTGCGCGGAAAGGCCCGAGAGGCTGCCCATCATCGACCCCATGGGGGTGCGGGCAACCGATACTAAAACAATAGGGTCAGACATGGTTCGCTCCTGAAAAATGCGGAAAAGAAACGGTGCCGGCGCTCTGGCTGGCCTGCGCTACATGCAGGCGCCGGTCTTGGTGATAAGGAAAAATGTCTTCGATGCGGCCCTGGGATGCCCGTTCCCGGCAGCCTTGCCACCAGTCGGCGCTCAGCAGGTCGGCATGGTGCTCCAGGAAGGCCGCGCGTACGCGCGAGTCGCCCAGCAAAAAATAGCGGAATTCTTCCGGGAACACATCGTTGGCACCAACCGGATACCAGGGTTCGTTGGCCAGCTCGGCTTCCTCGTTGGGCGCCGGGGGGATGTGCCGGAAGTTCATTTCCGTCATGTGCTGGATTTCGTCGTAGTCATAGAATACAACCCGCCCAAGCCGGGTGACGCCAAAGTTCTTGAACAGCATGTCCCCGGGGAAGATATTGGCGGCAGCCAGTTCCCGTATGGCGTTGCCATAGCCTTGCACGGCCATTTCCAACGCGTGATCGGACGCCCGCGCCAGGTACAGGTTGAGCGGCGTCATGCGCCGTTCGATGTACACATGGCGCAAGACTATGCTGTCGTCGCTTTCCTCCAGCAAACCGGGCACTTGCTGACGCAGCTCGGTCAACAATCCGGCCGAAAAGCGCGCCCGGGGCAATGCCACCTGAGAATACTCCCAGGTGTCCGCCATCCGGCCCACGCGATCGTGCCGTTTCACCAACTGGTATTTGCGCCTTACGGTGGCATGGTCCATACCGTCCTTGGCAATATGATCGCGTATCAGTTTGAAAACGTAGGGATAAGAGGGCAGCGTGAAGACCACCATCACCATGCCGTGGATACCCGGCGCGATATCGAAAGCGTCATGGGAGTGGGCCAGGTGATGCAGGAAGTCGCGATAGAAAAGGGTTTTTCCTTGCTTCTGCAAACCTATGGCGGTGTACAGCTCGGCACTGGGCTTGCGCGGCAGCAGCGAATTCAGGAAATGGACGTAGGCCGCGGGCGTTTCCATGTCGACCAGGAAATAAGCCCGCGTAAAGCTGAACAGCGTGCTCAGGTCGTCGGGCGCGTGCAGCAAGGCATCTATCTGTATGTGGCCGGAAGGCGTGCGCAACAGCGCGATGGCGAAGGGATAAGTCGTGCCCTGGTTGATCAGGCGCCCGACGATGTAGGCGCCCTTGTTCCGAAAGAACAGTGAATTGAGCACGTGGATCTGGCAGTCGGGCGCTATGCGCTGGCCGGCGCCGCCCGGGATGGCCCGCCGCAACTGGCGCAAGGCCATGCGCGCGACTTTGCGGGTGTCGGCCGGGAGATCGGCAAAAGGCGCGGCCAGCCCGAAATCGGCCACCATGGCGATGAGCGACTTTCCAAGGCCGGCGCTGACGGGATAATAGACCCGATACGAGGGCAACCTGCTGTCGAGGTATTCGGTGGCAATGGCCGGCCGAACGAACAGGAAGTCGTTATGGAAATAGTCCCGGTGCAGCAGGCGGCATGACACTGAGTTGAAGAAGGTTTCCGCGCACTCGGGTTGCCTGTGGGCGGCCAGCAAGGCCACGAATTCGGCCTTGACGGATTGCCAGAAGTCCATCTGTGCCGGTGTCAGGCTTTGCTGTGCCGACGCGCCGCTTGGGCTGGCATCGCTGTCTTTGAGCGCGGCTGTCAGCAGCGTGGCGCATTCGTGCACGCGCGTGTCGTAGTATTCAATGCGTTCACGCGACAGTTGCTGGATGCCGCGCCAGTCGCCCGATTCGAACAGGGCTTTGGCGCGCTGCGCACTATAGCGGAACAAGGCATAGTGGCGATCGAAGCCGTCGAGCATGGTCCGGGCCACCGCATCTGGCGACAGGCCAGGGCGCGATACCTGCTCGATACGTTGATGATCACCGACGAAAATCATGCCTTACCCTTTATTCGGCTGGACGCGGGCAGCGGGGCGTTGATGTCAACGAGTTCCCGTCCACCCTGACGCTGGATCAAGCCGTTTCGTTGAAAAGCTCGCGGCCGATCAGCATGCGGCGGATTTCGCTGGTGCCGGCGCCGATTTCATAAAGCTTGGCATCGCGCCACAGGCGTCCCGTGGGGTAGTCATTAATGTAGCCGTTGCCGCCCAGTATTTGTATGCCTTCGCCCGCCATCCAGGTGGCTTTCTCGGCGCAATACAGGATGACGGCCGCGCAATCCTTGCGCACTTCGCGTCCGTGGCCGGCGCCCAGCTTGTCCAGGTTCTTGCCCACGGCGTAGCAGAAGGCGCGGCTGGCTTGCAGCGTGGTGTAGAGGTCGGCCACCTTGCCCTGGATAAGCTGGAATTCGCCAATGGCTTGGCCAAATTGCTTGCGATCATGAATGTACGGAACGACCACGTCCATGACGGCCTGCATGATGCCCAGCGGACCGCCGCTCAGTACGGCGCGCTCGTAGTCCAGGCCGCTCATCAGCACTTTTACGCCGCCATTGAGTTCACCCAGTATGTTTTCTTCGGGTACTTCGCAATCCTGGAACACCAGTTCGCCGGTATGGCTGCCGCGCATGCCCAGCTTGTCCAGTTTCTGGGCTATGGAAAACCCCTTGTAGCCTTTTTCGACAATGAACGCCGTGATGCCGCGCTGTTTTGCGGCCGGATCGGTCTTGGCGTACACCACCAGCGTATCGGCATCCGGCCCGTTTGTGATCCACATCTTGCTGCCGTTCAGTACATAGCGGTCGCCTTTCTTTTCGGCTCGCAGCTTCATGCTGACGACATCGGAACCGGCGCCCGGTTCGCTCATGGCGAGCGCGCCGACGTGTTCGCCCGACACCAGCTTGGGCAAGTACTTCTGCTTCTGTTCGGCCGTGCCGTTACGGTGGAGCTGGTTGACGCACAGATTGGAGTGGGCGCCGTAGGACAGCGCCACCGAGGCGCTGGCCCGCGAAATTTCTTCCATGGCAATCATGTGCGCCAAATAACCCATGTTGGACCCGCCATAGCTCTCGTCGACAGTCATGCCTAGCAGACCCAGGTCGCCGAACTTGCGCCATAAATCCATGGGAAACTGATCGCTGCGGTCGATTTCGGCGGCGCGCGGCGCGATCTCGGCCTGGGCGAAGTCACGGACCGCGTCGCGCAGCATGTCGAGGTCGGAACCCAGGTCGAAGTTGAGGCCGGGAAGATTCATGGTTGTCTCCAAGTGTGATTACGGCACGCCTGATGCGATAGCGATAGCGATGGCGTTCGTTCTTTGCACAATTCTATATGACGTTTACGTAAACGTAAATGCATCGTGTGGCCTATCTGGCATAGGCCGCGTGTCAGATGCTGGGCGCACTTGCGTGCTTTTGCTCCAGCAGGGTCCGGCAGGTTTTTTCCTGCTGCGCGATTTCTTTCAGGGTGAGTTCAATATCACGCAACTGGTGCTGCAACGCATCGCGGTGCCGGCCCAGGACTTCCAGGTAGTGTTCCAGCTGCGCAATCGATGCGCCTGGCCCGTCGTACATGTCGATGAGGCTGAGAATCTCGGTCAGTTGCAAGCCCAGCCGCTTGCCGCGCAATGCCAGCTTCAGCCTCGTGCGGTCGCGGGGATGATAGACGCGAGTGCGTCCGTCGCGGCTAGGGCTGACGATACCCTGGTCCTCGTAATAGCGGATAGTGCGCGGCGTAATTGAAAATTCGTGCGCGAGCTCGGAGATAGTCCAGGTAGGGTCGGTCATGATGCGTGTTGGCAGTTTACGTTAACGTAAACTATGATGCCATAATACGTCGATCAGGCATACTGCGATAAAGATGGAGACAGCATGAACCCGAATGAACAAAAATTAAGCTATCCATGGGGCGACGCGCTACCCGAGTCAGGGTCAGCCCTCACTGTGGCCGATGGCGTCCGATGGATACGCATGCCATTGCCTTTTGCCCTGGACCACATCAACCTCTGGCTATTGCGCGACAAGATCGACGGACGCGAAGGCTGGACGATAGTCGACTGCGGCGTCTCGCGCGACGAGGTCAAGGCATTGTGGGAACAGGTATTCGAGAATGCGCTTGATGGCCTTCCGGTACTGCGTGTCATTGTCACGCACATGCACCCGGATCACATCGGGCTGGCATACTGGCTGTGCCAGAAGTGGAACGCCCCCCTGTGGATGACCATGACGGACTATGCCGTGGCCCGCTTATGGTCGCGCCCTGCGGTAAACGGCATGGCGGCCGGCGGGCCCAATGGGCAATCGGCAGTGGATCATTTCACACGCCATGGCCTGAACGATCCCGAGGCGCAGGACAAGATCCGGGAGCGATCCAATTATTATCCCAGCCTGGTCCCCGACGTACCGTCGCGTTTTCGCCGCATCATGGACGGCGACCGGATATCGATAGGGGGCCGGGATTGGCGGATTATTGTCGGCTATGGGCACGCGCCGGAGCACGCGTCTTTATACTGCGATACCCTGCAGGTGCTGATTTCGGGCGACATGGTCCTGCCGCGCATCTCCACCAACATCAGCGTGTTCGATTTCGAGCCCGACAGCAACCCCTTGCCGTTGTACCTGAACTCGCTGCGCGCCTACGACGACCTGCCCGAAGATACACTGGTGCTGCCTTCCCACGGGCGCCCGTTCCGGGGCTTGCACGAGCGTATTGCCCAGCAGCACTTGCATCATGCCCAGCGTTTGGCCGAAGTGCTCGACGCCTGCACCGAGCCGATGAGCACGACCGACATCCTGCCCGTCATGTTCAAGCGCAAGCTGGATCTGCATCAATTGACCTTTGCCATGGGCGAAGCGCTTGCACATTTGCATGCCTTGTACTTCGAGGGAAAGCTTGTGCGCAGCACCGGCGAGGACGGCATCATCCGGTTCAAGCAGAGCGCTTCCAGCGAATGAATGGGTTGTCGGTCAGCGCTGCATATAGGCCAGCCTTAGCGCCAGTCCCAGGAACACGGCACCGGCAACGCGGTTAAGCAGTCGTTGCGCCTTGCGGGACTGTTGTATGCGTTCTCCCAGCATCCCGGAGCACAGCGCAATGGCGCCAAACACAAGTAGCGTCGCCAGCATGAAGAGCCCGCCCAGGGCCAGGGTCTGCAACGCTACCGATCCCCGCGTCGGATCGGTGAATTGGGGCAGGAAAGCCAGGAAAAACAGCGATACTTTTGGGTTGGTCAGATTCATGACGATGCCCCGGCGATAAAGCTGGCCCTTGCCCTGGCTGGCGGGTTTTGCCTGATCGGCCACGCCGCCCTGGGCGCGAAACGCCCCCCAGGCAAGATAGAGCAGGTAAACAGCGCCGGCCAGCTTCAGCACCGTGAATGCGGCTTCCGAGGTGGCGAAGACCGCGGCCAGCCCCGCGGCCACCGCCACGGTATGCCCGATAAGCCCGGTGCATAGACCGAGCACGACCAGCATCCCCGACGCTCGCCCCCACATGGCCGATTGCATCAGCACAAAAAGATTGTCCGGGCCGGGCGTCAAGGCAAGCAATATGGCAATGCCAAAAAAGGAAAACGCCACTTCTAAGGTCAGCATGGTGATTCTTGGTATCCTTGAGCATTGGGCGCGCCGCTTCGCCGATAATCCGAATTTTTAACATACGCCATGGCCAATACTACTCCCGCTGATCTGGACACCCTGCTGCAACATACTGGAATCGGTGAATTCGATCCGCATCATGGCGCTGCACCGGTTGCCTTGCCCTCGATGCGCACCAGCACAGTCCGTTTCCAGAATCTCGACGCGCTCGAGCGCGCCCAGCGAGCCAAGGCCAAAGGCGAACGCAGCGTCACCTATGGGCGCGTTGGAATGGATACGCATGCGGCGCTGGAAGACGTCTTTTGCAAGCTGGAGGGCGCCGAGCGCGCATTTCTTGCTTCATCCGGCATGGCGGCCATTACGCTGGCATTCTTCAGTACGCTCAATAGTAAAGACCACGTGCTCGTGGCCGATTGCTGCTATGGACCGGTACGCTACCTGGACAAGGTGGTGCTGGGCCGCATGGATATTCAGGTTTCGTATTCCCGCGCCACCCCTGCCGAACTCGAAGCCCAGCTGCGTCCCAATACGCGGGTGCTGTATGTTGAATCACCCGGGTCGCTCCTGTTCGAGATGCTGGATATCCCGGCCCTGGCTGCCTTTGCCCGCAAGCACGGCTTGATTCTGGCTGTGGACAATACCTGGGGATCGGGTTACATCTACCGGCCGCTGGAGCTCGGTGCAGACATATCCATAGTGGCCGGCACCAAATATGTTGGCGGCCATTCCGATCTGATGCTGGGCGCCGTCATGGCCAGGGATCCCGCCTTGGTACAGCGCATCAACGACACGCACTATGCGATGGGGTATTCCATCAGTGCCGATGACGCATGGCTCGCCATACGGGGCGTCCGCACGCTTCCGATACGCATGCGCCAGACTGCCCAAAACGCCCTGGAAGTCTGCGACTTCTTCAATTCACGTCCCGAGCTCGTGCGCATCTATCATCCGGCATTGCCCAGCGATCCCGGCCATGCAATATGGCAGCGGGATTGCACCGGGTCCAACGGCATGCTCGCGGTGGAGCTCAAGCTCAATGATGCCGCGGCACGCCGCTTTGTCGATGCCTTGACGCTGTTCGGCATCGGATTTTCGTGGGGCGGCTTCGAAAGCCTGGTTCAGCTGGTCGACCACGGCGCACTGAAAGTGCACGGCTACTGGGTCCCCAGTGAAAACGCAATCATCCGGCTGCACATAGGGCTGGAATCGCCCCAGGACCTGATCGCCGATTTGCGCCAGGCGCTGGATAGCGCCGTGGCGGGGTAGCCGGCTGCCGTTTATTTGTTGACCATCTCGACCAACTTTTGAGCCTGCGTAATAGTAGCCTCGTAGCTGTTGGTCATGGTGGGCGATGTCACGTACTTGCCGCCCACGGCAATACTGGGTGTTCCTTCGATGTTGTAGGCCTTGGCCAGTTCGTTCGCCCGTGAGACCTTGGACTGGAGGCCGAAGGAGTTGAATACGTCTTCAAAGGCCTTGCGGTCAACGCCCTTGCTTTCCACCCAATCGGTGATTGCCTTGGCGTCGTAGATGCGCTTGCGTTCGCCATGAATGGCCTTGAATACTTCAGGGTGCAGGTCGAGCCGGCCGAGGCTTTCAAGCGAGTAGTACAGCTTTTGAAGATCGGCCATGCTGGCATTGAACGCGACCGGTACCGGCTTGAGCACTACATTTTCCGGGAAAGTCTTGGCCCAGGCCTGGACCATGGGCTCGATGGTATTGCAATGGGGGCAGGTATAGGCGAAAAATTCCAGCACTTCTATCTTGCCCGTGGTGTCGGACGGTTGGGCTGGCTCGACGGTGACATAGCCCTGGTTAGCCTGGGCATGCGCGGCCGGTACGAAAAGTGCCCCAGAACCGATGGCAATAAAGGCAACTGTGCGCAGAAGCAGGTTTTTTAACGACATATATTTGATTTCCAGAACAATACAAGTTCACATAAGACTGGCGCGGCAAGTAAAAGTTCATGCTCGCCAGGCCATAGGCCGGTTTACTGCCGTATTACGGATGATTCGATTTTTTCTTCGCCCAATCGCGCCCGCGAGCGGTTCATTTCGTCGATGCCCTTGAACGGGCCCACGCGCACGCGATTGATCGTAGAGCCATTGACTTGTGCCTTGTGCACCTGGACAGGCAGGCCCATCAGCAGTATCTGGGCTTTGACGGCTTCGGCATCGCCTTCAGACCTGAACGCGCCCGCCTGCAAAAAGTAGGTCGTCTGGCTGTTGGCTGGAGGAGGCGCTTCGGTGCCTGGTGCAGGTTTGGCCGCACTGGCCGGCTTGGCGGGTTGCTCGGTCTTGCCCAGGCTGGCTATAAGGTTGCCCAGGCTGTCGGGCGCAGGAGATGGGGCAGGGCGCGGCACGCCGTCGGGAGGCTGCATGCCCGGCAATGGCACCGGCGCGGTGTCGGTCGGGCCGGAGGGCGTAACGCCTGCTGCGCCGCTCTTGCCGTACAGGCCCAGGTTGGGATCAGGAGCATCGCGTACGTCGGGCAATAATATCTTGGCGGGATCGCGACTGGCCTTGTCCACAAAAGGCATGGGAACCTGGGTGACGAACAGCGCCACGGCCACGGCCGCGGCCAGGCCCAATATAAGGCCTACCAGCACCCCGAACAAGGTGCTGCCGCCTGACTTCGAACTGGATGTTTTGCGACTGTTGCGGGCCATAAAGGGTGTTACATCCTTTCAGGGGCTGAGACCCCAAGTAGTTCAAGGCCGCCGGCAATGACTTGCCGGGCAGCGTGGGCGAGCCGCAGGCGGGCAAGCTTGAGCTCGTTATCGTCCACCAGCACCCGCTCGGCGTTGTACCAAGCATGGAAATCGGCGGCGCAATCGCGCAGCCAGAACGCCAGATGGTGGGGCGCGAGTTCCTGAGCCGCCAAGGCAAGTGTGTTGGGATATTCGGCAAGGCGCTGCATCAGTGCGAATTCGGTCGGTGCCACCAGTTTGTCGACGGGCGCCGAGGCGACCTGGTCTGCCAATGGCGCGGACTGGACCAGCATGGAGCAGATCCGCGCGTGCGCATACTGGATATAGTACACCGGGTTCTCTTCGCTCTTGGACAAAGCCAGGTCGATGTCGAAGACGAATTCGGAGTCGGCGCGCCGCTGGCTAAGAAAGAATCGTACCGCATCCTGGCCCACCCAGTCGATAAGATCGCGCATGGTGACGTAGCTGCCGGCGCGCTTGGAAATCTTGACTTCCGCTCCCTCGCGCACGACTTTGACCATCTTGTGGAGAACATAGGCAGGATAGTCTTTCGGAATGCCCGCTTCCAGCGCCTGCAAGCCCGCACGCACCCGGGCAATGGTGCCGTGATGGTCGGTACCCTGGATGTTGATGGCGCGGTGAAAACCTCTTTCCCATTTGGTGACGTGGTAGGCCACGTCGGGGACAAAATAGGTATAGCCGCCTTCCGACTTGCGCATCACGCGGTCTTTATCGTCGCCCGTGCCGAGCTCGGTCGTGCGCAGCCATAGCGCGCCTTCGCTTTCGTAGGTGTGGCCGGCGTCGATAAGCGCCTGCACCGTCTTCTCGACACGTCCGCTGGTGTACAGCGAGCTTTCCAGATAATAGTTGTCGAACCTGAGGCCGAACGCCTGCAGGTCGAGATCTTGCTCGCGGCGCAAATACGCGACGGCGAACGAACGGACGTCATCCAGGCTGTCAAGATTCTTGGAGGCCACCACGGCCGTCCCGTCGGTGCCGACTACCGATGCGCCCGCCTGAAAGTCGCGCGCGATATCCATGATGTAGTCGCCTTTGTACCCGTCGGCGGGAAATTCGGGCGAATCGGGGGCGATGCCCCTGGCGCGCGCCTGCACGCTGATGGCCAGGTTGTCGATTTGATTGCCCGCGTCGTTGTAGTAGAACTCGCGAGTGACGTCGTAGCCTTGCGATGTAAACAGGCGGCACATCGAGTCACCCAGCGCGGCCTGGCGCGAGTGCCCCACATGCAGGGGACCGGTCGGGTTGGCGGATACGAATTCCACCATCAGTTTTTCGTGGTTGGGCTCGCGGTGGCCGAACCGGCTGCCTTCTTGCGTGATGGCGTGCAGCACGGCTTGCCGTGCCGCCGCGGACAGCCTGAAATTGATGAAGCCGGGCCCGGCGATTTCCGCCGAACTGATCAGTGACTCTGTGGCCGTGTCGGCCAGCAGTGCCGAGACGATTTGCTGGGCCAGCTCGCGCGGATTGCGCCTGAACGCCTTGGCCAGCTGCATGGCGATATTGCACGCAATATCGCCATGGGCGGCGACTTTGGGACGCTCAAGCAGAACAGCCGGGGCGGCGTCGGGCAGGACATTGCCCACGACGGCCTTTATCAGCGAGATAAGTTGTTGTTGTTGCCCAGGAAGCATAAGACGTAGTAATCGAAAAGAGAGGTGCAAAGCCCGTGCAGGGCATGGTCGGTCGCTATGAGTAACGCCGAAAAGACGCAAAACGCCGGGAAGGGCTAAATGATAGCGTGATTTCCCCGGGGCTGCGTGGCAGGCTTGCCGCGTCCCGAATCAATATGGGGGTGCCGACTTAGACGGGGACTGCCTGCCAACCCAGTTCATCGTGCAGCCATTGCGCATAACCGGTCATGTCCACCGTACCCACTTCGCTGGTATTCAGGGCGCGCCAGTTTTCGGGCCGGGCGATCATGGGTTCGGTCGCGGCTCGTTGGGTACGACCCAGTTGCGCATGATGGTCCTGGTAGTCCAGCAGCAACGAACCGTTGGCCCCGTTGATGCGGCGGTCGCCGTCCTGCAGCGAGCGGGCGATGGAAGAACGCGCATCGTGCAGTATGGGGTCGGTGATTTCACGGTCGTTTTCCGGCAGGGTGTCGAAGCGCAATGAGGCGGCGCGCGCCTGCCAGAGCATCCAGTTAAGCGTCACGTCGGCCAGGTCTCCGCGTACAGAGGATTGCCCGTCATCCGTGCGCGTGGCGCCTCCGCCGATGTCGGCATGCGCACCGATGAAGGGCGCCTCGACAATGTTGTAGCCCCCGGCATCGCCAGCGATGGTCAAGGGAAACAGCCAGCGCCGCTCATGCAGAGCGACGGCGTGCGCCACCCATTCCCAGGCCGGTGCAATGGTGAGGTCGAAACTGCCGTTGTGTGAACCCCCGATGCCGAATTGCGCCACGGTATCGAACAGGCCCATGAAACGCAAGTCGACGCAGGCGGACACGGTAGGCCTGGAAGCAGCGCTGTAGGAGAATAGCCCGTTGCGCGTATGCTGATTGATCATGTTGCCGAAGTGCCGGGCAAGCGCAGCGCCGCGGGAGTAGCCGATGATGTCTATAGGCAGGCGCTCGCTGCGCCTGCCGGCATGCTCCAGCGCATTGAGCAGGGACTGCCACTGGTTTTCGATTATTTGCGGCGCGTCCCAGCCCGTTGCGCCGTCCCAGTCAAGGTACATGGAATTACCGGGCCCCGTATGGTAGTAGACCGGTCCGTCGTTGTAGGCCTGGCTGAGTTTCCAGACATTGCTGAGCGTTTCGGGGCCATTTCGCGTGCCGTCAAAGGCGAACAGCACCAGCCCCAACGGATCGACATATCGGCGCGGCTGCTGGTCGGCATAGCCGAATGCCTGGTTGCCGGGTATGGGGCCCAAGGGATCGGGCTCGAGATACTGTCCGGCTTCGGGCAGATAGGTGCGCAACACATTATCGTGCCAGCCCGTGGCGCTATCGAACACCTGGCCGGGCAGGCGCAGGTCCAGCGCAAGGTCGCCGGCCAGGCGCGTGGCGGCGCCGGTGGGGCTATAGCTGGCCAGCCAGCGCAATGCTTGCCGGGCGTCGGTCACCATACGCGGCGCGCCGAGAAAATCGGCATGGATGGCGAAAAGCTGTGCGGGGCCGGCGCCCGGATAGTCAATGAAGCCGACCGGCACATGGTGGGCATAGATGTAGCGCCGCGTGATGTCGAGCGCGCCCTCGAGGTTAGAGCCTGTCCGGGCCTTGCGAGGGCGGGACTCGGCGACCAACTGGCTGTTCAAGTAGAAATAGTGGATGGCGCCATCTTCGACTTGCTGGACGATGCGGTGGCCAAAGGCATTGTGCCGATAGCGGGCTAGCGTCTTGCCCTGGCGATGCACGGCGGCAAGGCGGCGGTTGGGGCCGTACTCTAGCGTGGCGTCGCCGAACATCAGGGGCAGGCCGGACGCATCGCGGCGCAAAGACGGCTTGTGCGTGGCGCCGTTACGCCGGCTGGCTGCCAGCGATCCATCGTCGTTCCAGGCATACCAGAGGCTTGTTGTGCCGGCGGTGGCCGCGGTTGGATCAGGTATGGGCCCGGCCTGGGCGCCGACAAGCCGGGAATTCGCATCATAGGCGTAGCGCCAGCTTATATTGGGATTTTGTCCCGCAATACTGTGCTGCTCGTGCACCAGGCGGCCATGCTTGTCGTAGCCGTGGGCCAGGGACCATATCGCTTTGCTGCCTTGGTAAACATCCAGTTGGCGTGCTTGTCCTTGATGATCGGTAACCGTATTCAGGCACAGGCCGTTGCCATAGCAGTAGCCAGGCTTTCCCGCTGTGCTTTCCATGACGGTATGCTCCCGCCCTTGAGTATCGTGCCAGATGATGCCCAGAAGCCGGCCGCTGTTGCCCCAGCGATATGCCAGCGAGCCGCCTTCGGGCAAGTGATGCAATGTCATGCGATTTTGCGCGTCGTACTCGAAGGCTTCGGTGTAGCGCAGCGCTGTGGCCGCAAAGGCGCCCGCGCGTTCAAGGCTGCGGCGGATCAGCCGGCCGCGGCGATCGTATTGACGCGATTCCGTTTCATTGGGGTGGCCGATATGCATCAATCGGTTGCCGCGCCACCGCAGGGTCGTCTCATGCGTACCGTTTTTGTTGCTTTCGATGAGCCGAACGGGACGTTGCAGGGCATCGTATTGGTATTGCACCTGGTCTGCGTTGGCCCAAAGACGCTGCGCCGGCAAGGACTGATTGTTATAGACGATGCGCTCGGTGCCCGTGGAATTTGAATGCCAGGAAGAGCTGTTGCCGTTCGGCCCATATTGCAGGACTAGGCCGGGCCAGCCGCTGGTGTGGGGTTGCAGCTTTCGGATGACGCCCCCGGCGTCGCGCTGAATGCGTGTGCCGTTGACGGCGGCCAGCCGCCCGTCGTGATCGTAGCGTGCCGTGCTGCCGGCTGCAGCGCAGCCTGGACATCGAGCCCCTTCCACGCTGGTGAGCACGTAGCGGCCGCCCTTTATTGACGTTTCAAAACGGGTCTCTTCCTGGCGGGCATTCGTGACCACAGTGAGTCCGGTTTGCTGCGGCGTGGCTCGCCGTACGTAGCGGACGCTGATTTTATCGAGCTGGCTTGCCGGCGCGCCGCGCACGGACAGCACGGCACGGGCCTGGGCATCGTAGCCCCAGGTATTGTCGCGGCTTGCC